>JAOZHP010000070.1 GCA_026014815.1 Candidatus Bathyarchaeota archaeon | reverse complement strand
ATGCTAAGTATATCGGCTAACTCGTGGGCCGCGTAGAGGAGCCAATCGCCATTGGTAACCGCCGAGTACCTGTCGCCTGGCTGTACGTTATATCTTTCGAGGAGGTCGTTCTCTGAAACCTCCTTAATCCAGGCCTCCAATACCATAGCTGTCTTCACTTCACCTAATAATTCTTGATATTCATATGAATATTCGTCAACATCAAAAATTGGTACTAAGAATTCTTCGTTATGTTCTTTTTTATAATTATCTACAAGATCAAAATCCTTAGATCGTGGACGTAATTTTGGTCTCATATCACTTGTACTACAAATTAGATGAAGGAGAGAAAAGTCTGAATGTGTCGATTCATAATTACTAAGGCCATCTCTTATTATTACCGCAGAATACGGATCAATGTATAACTCAGAAATTCTTCGACCAAATGACGTAGCTTGTAAATATCTACCTTCATATTCGATCATTTTTTCTCGCAATAAAAATTTAATAATTTGATATTGCTGATGTTCAATTTGTTGTGAACCAAAGTTATAACCAAAAAATGTTGTTTCAAAAAAATCTGATAACCCCTGTTCGGTATTAGCATATTCACTTGATATAGCAGCTAAAATATGACCCCGAAGCTGTGATTCTTGTGATAATCTGCTATCAATTCTTTCAGGTTTTGATCGAATATATTTATCAAATATAAATTCTTGATTGTCAATAGAATTAGCAATTAATAATGCCTCACCAATGTCATCGTATTGAGGTCTCCCTGCGCGTCCAGCCATTTGTTTATACTCGATAGTTTTGATATCTTGCATTCCATATCCTGGTGCAAACCTTTTGTAACTGCCAATCACCACTGTTCTTGCTGGTAAATTCACTCCAGAAGCGAGAGTAGGTGTCGCTGCAATTATTTTTATTGCACCTTTTTTAAAACCATCTTCAACTAATCTACGATGTTCACGATTGAGACCTGCATGATGAAAAGCTGTTCCTCTTTCAACACAATAAACAAGGTCATCTGTGAGTCTTGTTTTTTCACCATGAACTGCTATGTCAGCAGCAATTTTCACTAAATTTGTTTCATCAATTTTAGATATTGTCTTTTTCAATCCATTTGCTGCAGCTTTAGCTGTACTCATTGCTCTGCGTCTACTTTCTACGAAAATGAGAGCTTGTCCTTTATCCTTGAGTGCATTTAGTGCTAGGTTTATTGGAATTTGTTTATTGTGTAATTTTATGTCTCTAACTTTTTCATCATTAAAAGTAATATGATTACCAAGTGCAACCCCTTCTCTAAGCACTACTGGTCTCCATTCCGTGGTAACGCTCTCTGCATCGAGCCACCCCGCTAATTCCTGAGTGTTACTGATGGTTGCGCTGAGGGCGAGTATCTGGATGTTCGGTGACATTTGTCTGAGCCTTGCGAGGCTTATCTCCAGTGTCGGGCCTCGGTTGGTTCCTATGAGGTGCACCTCGTCGGCGATTACCAGGCTTATCCCGTTCATCCATGGGCTGCGGTGCCGTAGAAGGCTGTCGCATTTCTCGTTGGTGCAGATTACGATATCGTAGGCTTGCAGCCATGGACTGCTGTTGTCCATGTCACCGCTGCTTACGCCTACCCTGATCTTTCGGCCATCCGGCTTCACGATATCGGTGTATGCCTTGAATTCCTCGAATTTCTCCCACGTTAAAGCACGTAGCGGCGTGAGGTACAGGACCTTGCCGCTTCTTTCTAGCACATGTTTGAGGGCGCAGAGCTCAGCGATCAACGTCTTTCCGCTGGCAGTAGGGCTGGCGAGAACCAGGTTCTTGCCTTCAAGAACACCCGTGTTTATGGCATCCACTTGTGGTGGGTAAAGGTCCTCGATTCCTCTTTCTTGGAGGGTTCTCTTGACTGGGACAGGTACATTTAGCTCAGCTACATTCACGTGGGACCGCTCTCAGAGACTTGATGCCTTCCCGGAATATATGGGGTTTGGGCTATCTCTCATGCAGCCTCTCTTTGATTAACTGAAGCAGAAGGTTGCTTACCCGTTCCACTCGCTGCTCTATCTCGATTGGGCTTTGACCTCTTGCACTTATCCAGAGTCTGATCCCTGCTTCGCCGTAGGGCTTCACCATGGATTTGATGTACACATCTGGTATCTCCTTCATGACCTCGTCGATGATAGGTGCAAGGGTAGATTCGTCTCTCAGGGGAAGGTGTATGATCTTCTCCGTGAACGCGCCGGTCACCCGACGTTTAAGAATTGGTAGCAACTGGTTGTCAAAAATCCACATAAGCTCACTTGGCACACCCGGGAGACAGATTATCTGAGAGCTACCCAACTGTAGAAGGACTCCAGGAGCGCCCCCCGCGCGGTTGTCTATTGGCTGAGCACCCTTTGGAAGTACAGCCATTTTCCTCCGTGCAGCGGTGATCTCCGCGGTCTCTATGATTCCCCTATGGTGGAACTCCCTGTATTGCCGGGTCACAATGGCGAGCGCCTCCTCGTTGAGCTCCAATGACAAGTCGAACGCATCAGCGACCCCTTTCAGTGTCATATCATCGTGTGTTGGGCCAAGCCCCCCAGTTGTGAAAATGATATCACAATCATCATCTATAAGCCTCTGAATTCCCCTCGCTATCTCACCGGTGTCGTCCCTGACGGTTATAGATTCCATGACGTTGAAGTTTAGAGGCTTGAGACGATTGATGATCCATTGGCTGTTAGTGTCAAGGATGACACCATCCAGTAACTCGTTGCCAATAACAAGTATGCCTACCTGATTGCTCATGGGACTCACAGTGAATAATCACGTTCAGGGTTAAACATTTACTCTAACTCACTGAGCCGAATAACGACCTCAAAAGAGATCGCTTTCTCTAGTGAATTTGTAATGTGGCAATATTCCATAGCAGAAATATTTGATCGGGATATGGCGACGCACTCTTACCATTGAACTCCCGGAGTGTGTCAAAACTTATGACCTTTTTACCCGTCTTGACTTTGCAGCCTTTCTCTCCATCCCATACTGCATCCACTTCAAAGGTTAGTTCCTTCGGGTACATCCCAGACATCGCCTTTGTTGTTTACGCTCGATCAATTTAAAGAATAGTGCCAAATATGGTAACGAGACACACGTTGGACCCTTGCAGCCTCGTAGAAACAGAGAAAATCGTGGCGCTAGCAAAAAACCTCATATCCATACCATCGATTTCGGGTGACGAGCATAAACTCGTAGACTGGCTTGAGGATTACTTCAAGTTCATCGGGTTGACAGGGATTATAAGGCTCCCTGTTGACGAGGCAGCCGACACGCTAGTAGCATGGATCGATGGACCTGAGGACGGTCCAACGTTGATGTTGAACTTCCACGTGGATACGTTCAATGATTTCAATGGCTGGGAAACCGAGCCTTTCAACCCAGTGATCAAGAACAGACGACTTTATGGCCTAGGAGCCCACGACATGAAAGGCGGGACAGCGTGCCTACTCACAGCCGTCGAGGCAATAATCAAATCCGGGGTAAAGTTAGGTGGAAGGATTCTGGTCACCGCCACCACTGATGAGGAGAACTGGAGCAGAGGCGCTCATGCTCTTGTGAACAGCGGAGTTCTTAACGACGTTGATTACTGTATCGTACCCGAGCAAAGTGAGCCAGGTACTATTACTATCGGTCAACTGGGTCGACATGTGTTCCGTCTCACGTTCAAGGGTAAGGCAGTTCACGCAGTCTTTGAGGGAGGCGTCAACGCCGTCGTTGACGCGGCTAAGGCCGTGACGGAGATAGCCAAGATCGAGAAATCCGATCTAGGCTACATGCCAGAATATGATAAAAGCGGAAGCATCTGCGTCACAGGCATCAACGGCGGAGGAACAGATATTCTTGTCCCCGAGTACGCTGAGGTCTGGGTAGACAGACACGTCCTTCCAAGCCAGACCCCTGAGGACGCGGCGGACCAGATTCATGAGGCAGTGATAAGAGCTAACATCGAGGGTGAGTATCAGCTCAAATGGGATGAACGTCCAACTCCTGCCCCCACAAGCTATATGACTCCCCTTGACAGCGAACTCGTCAAGGCTGTGACCCGTAACCTTCAATCCGTCACCAGAAGAAGAGTCAGGTACACTGTAGAGACAAGTGTCGCGGATACCAACCACATCGCCGTATACGGAAAAGTACCCACGATAATACTCGGCCCCTCAGGTGGAAACACATGTGAAGCAAACGAGTACGTGGAGATACACAGCCTTCCAGTGGTCACAAAGACGATGATAAGATCGGCTTTGGACCTCCTCGGTGTACAAGAATAGATTCTCAATTCTTAGTGGATAGCTTGCTGAATGAAGCTTCATAATGCACGTCTGGATTGGTTGATATCAAGGTCTGACGTTGAGTTTCGCGAGTCTCTCATTTATCAAAAGCTTAATCCCTGTTTGCAGTTTCAGCCTATAAGAACGGATCTCTTCCTCGTGTTCCTGAAGTTGAACTACCGCCTGTGAGAGTGTGTCAAGATTCTGCGAACTGTAATCGATCTCGTCTATTAGTTCAGAGATATATGATAGAGGGCATTTTGTATGTAGAATATCCTTGATTTCCTTGTTCAACTCCTTCATGGAATCGTTAGGATGACTCAAGACTATAAGAGACTTTTCAAAAAACTTGTACCAACTCAGAGCACCAACCATCGGTTTCACTTTATCTGTTTGGTGATGAAACTCGTTGAAACCTAGCAAAAACCCACGGTTTCAACGCAAATAATATATCGTCATACATGGTTATCGGTGTGGCTCTGGTGATTTATTGAGCTGCACAATAGTCGTAGACGGTTTCTTCGGAGACGGAGGAAAAGGCAAGATCGTATCATACCTCGCCGTTGCGGATGACGCTGCGGTGGTAGCGAGAGGAGGCGTAGGCCCCAACGCAGGGCATACGGTCGTCAAGAACGGTGTCAAGTACAAGCTCCGCATGGTCCCCTGCGGCTTCGTGAATGACCGAACACTTCAATTAATCGGTCCAGGAGTCGTAGTCAACCCCGAGGTTTTCCTCAAGGAGATCGAGGACACAGACATCGCTGACAGGGTTGGACTGGACCCCCAGTGCGCTATAATCGAGCAAAAGCACATCGACGAGGACCGGAGGGGGCACCTCAAGGAGAAGATAGGCACCACCGGCACAGGTACAGGCCCATGTAACGCAGATAGGGCGCTCAGAGTAGCAAAGATGGCCCATGAGATACCTGAACTCGCTCCATACATCAAGGACGTGCCACTACTCGTAAACGAGGCGCTCGATAAAGGTGAGAATGTGATCCTTGAGGGAACACAAGGCACATACATCAGCCTGTACCACGGCGGCTACCCCTACGTAACAAGCAACGATGTGTGCTCAGCGGCTATCTGCAGCGACGTAGGCGTAGGACCGACAAGGGTAGACGAGGTAGTACTCGTATGCAAGGCATACGTAACCCGTGTAGGCGAAGGCCCATTGGAAGGCGAGATAAGCCACGAGGAAGCCAAGAAACGAGGCTGGGACGAGTACGGCACCGTGACGGGCAGACAGAGAAGAGCAGCCCCATTCAACTATGCATTAGCCAAACGAGCAGTCATGATAAACGGGGCAACCCAGATAGCGGTAACCAAGCTGGACATCCTATACCCTGTATGCGCGGGCAAGAACAGCTACGACGACCTGCCTGATGAAGCAAAAGCATTCCTCGCCGAGGTCGAGGAAAAAGTGGGTCTCCCGGTCACGCTCGTAGGCACAGGCCCAGGCGTCAGGGAGATCATAGACCGAAGAGACTAGCCGAATATACCTTTCTTTTTACCCAGCTCTTTCTCCAGCTCTTGGATGAGTTGTTTTTCTTTTCTTGACAGCTTCTTGGGCACAGTCACCGTTATGTGGACCAGCTGGTCGCCTGTCCCGAAACGGCTTGGCATTCCTTTGCCTCTCATCCTGAGAATATCTCCATTCTGAGTGCCTGATGGGATGTTGAGTTTGTCTAATCCTTTGAGTGTATGAACATCTATCTGGGTGCCTAGGGCTGCTTGGGGGAAGTTGACCTCCGCCTCATATATCACGTCAGCTCCACGTCTCAATAGGTGTTTATGAGGCTTCACACGCACCATTACATAGAGATCGCCAGAGGGACCACCGTAAGGCCCAGCCTCTCCCTGACCCCTGAGAGTGAGGTATACGCCGTCCTCGACGCCCGCTGGCACATTCACCTGTACCTTGAGTCGTTTCTCCTCAAGTCCGTTTCCTCTGCATTTGGTGCACTTGGCTTCGGGGACCTTTCCTCTTCCCTGGCATTGAGGACATGTCGTCACTGTGATCATCTGCCCGAAAAGACTCTGTGTGCGTTGCTGTATCTGACCCGCGCCGTTGCATCTTGGGCATGTCACTACATTGGTTCCTGGCTCTGCTCCGTTGCCTCCACACCTCGTGCAGGTCTCCATCCTGTTCAACGATAGCTCGACCTGAGCTCCGAATGCTGCCTGTTCAAGAGTGATCTCTACACGAGTCTCCAAGTCACGGCCCTTTCTGGGACCAGTCCGTCGCTGGGTCCTGAACCCTCCGAAGCCCCCGCCGAACATGGACCCGAATATTCTGCTGAAGATATCGTCACCTAAACCCATCTCTCTGAAGATGTCGCTGAAGTTGGCCCCCCTGAAAATGTCCTCAGCGCTGTACCTTCCATTGATGCCCGCATGACCGAATCTGTCGTACTGCTGTTTCTTCTGAGGATCACTGAGGATAGCATAAGCCTCGCTTATCTCCTTGAACTTTTCCTCTGCGTCTGGCTCCTTGTTCCTGTCAGGATGATACTTGAAGGCGAGCTTTCTGAAAGCCTTCTTAATCTCGTCTTCCGAGGCGTTCCTCTCTACGCCTAGGACCTCATAGTAATCTCGTTTGTTTGACACTCGCCTTCTCACTCAATCAGTTACGAAAGTTCCGAGAGCTTTAACTTAAAAACGTTACCCGAAATGAAAAAACCTATGATCAAACCATATGGAAACTGGTTAGATTAAGATACTTTGACGTCGGGTTGGAAGTAATAGGTTAAAAACTGACCGGCGCGAGAGGAGCCCCTAAGGTCGATGGTGGAGAACCATATCACATAGGATTCATCACAATTATGAACATAGTCATACAGGCTCTCATCGAATATCGGCTTATTCTTTGTATTTTTCAACGTAAGGTAGAACTCGTTCCAGTCATCGACTTTTTTTCGGGATATATCGATATTGTTCTTATATTTTACTAATACCTCGGCCTCCCACGTGTCCATGCTTGTCCAAGCAATATTATCATCTAGCTCGTAGCCCCTGCCTATCAAGAACTTAACCTTCTCCTTGTAGATTCTGCCCTCAAGCATAAGCTGGCTCCCAGCCACCGAGAAAATAGTTACGATAGCCATCCCTGCCAACAGGAGTTTTATGTTGAGTTTCTCATCCTTCTTGTAGCTCAATGAGGCCGCCTATGAGACTCCCCTTCATTTCCACCTAAAATGGTTAAGGAAGAAAAATACGGAAGACTATTACTCATCAAGGAGATGAAACGAGGCTACTCCTTATCCTCTTCAACGACCTTATAGTCAGCGTCTACGGTCTTCTTTCCCTGCTCCTCTTCCGGTTCTGGTGGAGATGTCCCAGGACCCTGAGGGCCCTGTTGTGCTGTCTGCTGGTAAACCGAGGCTCCAGCCTCTTGGATCACCTTCTCATGTTCCTCCATCTTGGCTTTGATAACCGCGATGCTTCCATCCTTGACAGCGTTTTTCAGTGCCTCAAGGCTGGTCTGCACCTTGGATTTGAGGTCTCCCGATAACTTGTCGCCGAGGTCCCCGATCATTTTCTCTGTCTGGTAGATAAGACCATCTGCCTGGTTTCTCGTCTCGGCCTCTTCCTTGAGTTGTTTATCTGCCTCCGCGTACTGCTCTGCTTCCTTAACCATGCGGTCCTTCTCAGCGTCGCTGAGCTTTGTGGATGCCTCTATCCTGATGCTCATCTGTTTACCTGCACCAAGATCCTTGGCTGAGACCTCAAGTACGCCGTCAGCGTTAATATCGAAGGTGACCTCTACCTGGGGTACACCTCTAGGTGCCGCTGGGATACCTTCAAGGTTGAAGCTACCGAGGCTGATATTATCCTTGGCCATGGTTCTCTCGCCTTGAAGAACATGAATGGTTACCGATGTCTGCATATCTGCTGCGGTGCTGAAAATCTTAGTCTGCTTCGTCGGAATAGTAGTGTTCCTGTCGATGACCTTGGTCATGACGCTGCCCAGTGTCTCGACGCCTAGGCTCAACGGAGTAACATCAAGAAGAACGATGTCATCTATCTCGCCAGCGAGGACCGCGCCTTGTACTGCTGCGCCAACGGCGACACACTCCATCGGGTCGATACCTCTCTCCATGGACTTACCGAGGAGGCCTTCGACGGTTTTCTGTACGAGGGGCATTTTGGTCATGCCTCCGAAAAGGATGAGTTTATCGATCTTGTCGGATGTCAGGTTAGCGTCCCGGATAGTACTCATGATTGGGTCCTTGATCTTGTCCACTATTGGCTGCGCGATTTGCTCCAACTTTGCTCTAGACATGGTGATGTGAAGGTTCTGAGGTCCGCTGTCGTTCATGGCGATGTAAGGAAGGTCGATGTCAGTTGTGATAAGGTTGCTTAGCTCGATCTTAGCACGTTCCGCCGCTTCCTTGAGGCGGGCCATTGCCTTCATGTCGCTACTTAGATCAATACCTGTCTCTCCTCTAAACTCAGCTACAAGGTAATCCATGATTGCCTTGTCCACGTCGGCTCCGCCTGTCTGGGTATCACCGCTTGTCGAAAGTACCTCAAACACTCCTCCACCAAAATCCATGATGGTGGTATCGTTGGTTCCACCACCGAAACTGAATACCAGTATCTTCATGTCTTGATCAGTCTTATTGAGGCCATACGCTAGGGCTGCCGCGGTGGGTTCGTTGACTATTCGTGTTACCTTGAGGCCAGCGATCTCACCTGCATCGATGGTTGCCTGCCTCTGATTGTCGTTGAAGTGGGCTGGAACAGTGATTACCGCCTTGGTGACTTTCTCACCGAGGTACGTCTCCGAGTCCCTCAGTATCTTCTGTAGAATGAAGGCGCTGATCTGCTGTGGCGTATAGTCTTTCCCTTGGAGGGTTATCTTCCTGTCAGTACCCATGTGACGTTTAGCCTCACGGATGGTGCCCTCGGGGTTGGTTACTGCTTGTCTGCGGGCTGGTTCTCCTACGAGGAGTTGCCCGTCTTTTGTGAATGCTACCACGCTGGGGAACATCTTTCCCGCTACTGTGGGTCCCTCTGCGCTGGGGATGACCGTGGGGTTACCGCCCATCATTAAGGCGGCTGCGCTGTTGGTCGTGCCCAGGTCGATTCCTATGATTTTCTCTCGTTTTACTTCACTCATCTTTTGAATCCTCTTCTATCTCATCCTTGGGGCTTCTAGCCACCTTCACTACACTAGCACGTAGAACCCTGTCTTTAAACGTGTAGCCTCTCCTGATCTCTTCAAGCACGTATCCGTCTGGTTCCTCGATTGACTCTACTTCGAGGAGTGCCTCATGTTTGAATGGGTCAAATGGATACCCAAGTGCTTCAACGGGTGTGACTCCATGTGTCTCCATGAGCTTCTGGAGCTTCTTGAACACCATCTCGACGCCCTCAACAAGCTTCTCTTTCTCCCCATCCTTGGTGGTAAGTAATTCCAACTCATCTAGCATGGGTAAGAGTTGCTGGAGAAGACTGCCATTAGCACGGTTCATGACATCCTCTATAACTCTCTTGCTCTGTTTCTGGGTGTTCTCCAGATCAGCTTTAGCGTATTTGAGCTGGCTCAGATACTTTTCGGCGTTGCTCTCGGCTTCATTGAGGCTTTTCTCTAGTTCCTTAACTCTGGCTTCGAGCTCTGATTTTGATGGTTTCTTTGCTCTCTTTTTCGGTGTCATATCGTCGCCTTGTTGTGCTGTTTCTCTGATATGGATGAGGTGATACTTTATTTTCTTATCGGTGTGTCATAAATATGACATTTCGTATAAATATTTCGCTTTTTAAGCGGTGAAAACACGTTATATGACCGAGATGAAGTTAACTGCCTTTTCTATAAGGTAGAAGAGATAAAAAATGAGGACACCTAACCCTATCTTGATGTACAGCGGCGTGAACGACACGATATCCTTCACCGTCCTCAACGTGCTGTGAGTCCTCATCAAGAGCCCAATCTCGGAGTTCCTTTTAAAGCGTTTTTCAGAATTAATACTTAATTGACTGGTTACACTAGGGAAATATCCCCTGTTTTATACTCAATTACTTTCACAAGGTCCCGGGGATTCATCTCGATGCCGTAGAGGTGATTTCCTGACCCAAAGTTGATGCGAGGCTTCTCCAGCACCCTCACGTCCACAAGGATAGGTATCTTCAACGTCAGAGGACACACCTCCCCGAGATTCATGCCAGTAGATCCCTCAACCTCATCTGGGCTCAGGAACCTGGTCTTTCCCAAGACAACATTGAGTTTTTTGGAGTCGATCCTATGGTCGCCAAGAAGTAATACGCCGTGGAGTGCTCCTTTCTTATTTTTGACGATGATGGTCTTGGCTATCTCATCTGGCTTGATATCGGTTTTCGCGTATTTCATCACATCCTGAACTGAGATGGCTCTCTCCTCAAGCTCTATTATCCTGTGCTCGACCCCGTGCTCCATGAGGAGCCTGACAGCCTCGTTCTCCATCCCTCTTATCTCATCGACATTGGTTGAAGAATTATTCGACGCAGTATACGATTTTTATAGAGGTTTCTAGTTTTGTTAGCTAATTAACGGTTGATTATAATGAGTGAAGGTTTGAAGATCATCGTGCCAATCAAACAGGTACCAGAGACGACAGAAGTAGAATTCGACGAAGAGACAGGAACGCTCAAACGCGAGGGCGTCGCAGCCATCATCAACCCCTTCGACGAGTTCGCCATCGAGGAAGGACTAAGGCTGAAAGAGAAACACGGAGGCGAGGTCAACGTGCTAACTATGGGACCCCCATGGGCAGCGGATGCCCTCAGGGACGCGATAGCCATGGGCGCCGACAAAGGCTGGCTAGTCACCGACAGAGCGTTCGCTGGCGCCGACACATGGGCCACCAGCCTAACCTTAGCCAAATCAATAGAGAAAATGGATGGATACGACCTCATCATCTGCGGCCTCAAGACAACTGACGGCGACACAGGACAGACAGGCCCCGAGATGGCTGAACACTTGAACATACCCCATGTCTGTTACGTCAACGAGATAATAGACGTTAAGGATGGCAAAGTAGTTCTCAAAAGAAACCTAGACGACGGCGTAGAGACTCTTGAGGCACCGCTGCCTTTACTCATCACCGTTGGCAAGGACATCAACCAGCCACGGTTAGCCACTCTGCGTGGCCGCATCAAAGCCAAGAAAGCTGAGATCAAGGAGATCACCAACAGCGACCTTCAGCTTGACCCCAAGGAGATAGGCTTAGAAGGCTCATTCACACGTGTCGTCAAGATCTTCGAGCCGGAGCAGCATGAGGCCGGTGAAGTGGTCGAGGGCACCGTCGAAGAGTTGGTGGACGCGATATACCAGAAGCTACAGGAGTGCAAGGTGATCTAGATGAGTGAGGCACCTGTACAGGTAATGGACGGCTGCATCGGGTGCGGCCTCTGCGTAGACTCATGTCCCTTCGACGCCATCGAGATGGTGGACGAAGTAGCCGTAATAACCGAGGCGTGCAGAGCATGCGGCGAGTGTGTAGACGCATGTCCAAGCGGAGTAATAGTGATGAAAGAGGCCGCTGAGGCTGTCCTCACCGACTACAAGGGAGTCATGGTCTACGCCGAGCACCGCAACGGAAGAGTTCACCCAGTGAGCTACGAGCTACTGGGCAAGGCACAGGAGCTAGCAGCTCAACTAATGGAGCCAGTCTACGCAGTAATCGTGGGCAGCGGCGTCGGAGCGGGAGCCGAGGAACTCGTCTCAAGGGGCGCTGACAAGGTCTTCGTCTACGATGACCCAGCGCTCAAGGATTTCAGAGACGACCCATACAGTGACCTGCTAACACAGTGCTGCAACGAGGAGAAGCCGAGCATCTTCCTCGTGGGAGCTACAAGCATAGGCAGAAGCATGGGTCCGAGAGTAGCCGCACAGCTCAAGACGGGCTTAACGGCGGACTGCACAAGCCTAAGCATCGATGATGAGACAGGTTTCCTATGGCAGACGCGTCCAGCTTATGGCGGAAACATCATGGCGACCATCTACACGCCAATGAGCAGACCACAGATGGCTACTGTCAGATACAAGATGTTCCCTGAGGCCAAAAAAGTTGACAACCCTAAAGGAGTAATCATCAACAAGACCGTGAACATGAACATGGTCAAAGACAGGGTCAAGGTTCTGGGCTTTGAGGAGGCAAAAGAGCAGGTGAGTATCACCGACGCGGATATCATCGTCAGCGGCGGCCTCGGCATGGGTGAATCCACCGGATTCGAGCTCATGCAGAAGCTAGCTACAGCACTAGGCGGCGCAGTAGGCGCATCAAGACCTACAGTTGATGAGGGATGGATCGATTACAGGCACCAAGTGGGTCTAAGCGGCAGGACGGTTCGTCCTCAGGTCTACTTGGCTTGTGGTATCAGTGGTGCTGTTCAACATCAGGCGGGCATGAAGACCAGTGATGTCATCATCGCGGTGAACAAGGACCCTGAGGCCCCTATCTTCAGGATCAGCAACCTGGGAGTGGTTGGTGATTTATATGAAGTGGTTCCCCGTCTCATTGAAAAGATCAAGGAGCAATAGGAAAATGCCTGAATTTGCCGAGCTGACACCTGAACATCGAGCTGAACTTGAATCGATCGTGGGGAAGGAGAACGTCTCCAGCACCCAGGAGGATCTTGATAAGCACGCCATCGACGAGAGCCCCCTTGACCCTCACCCTCCAACACTTGTCGTGAAGCCGGGGTCAACCAGTGAGGTGTCACGAGTTCTCAAGTTAGCGAACGAGAACATGATACCCGTTACTCCTCAAGGCTCTAGGACTGGTTTGAGTGGTGCGTCTCACCCTATTCACGCTGGCATCGCGTTGAGCCTTGAACGAATGAACCGTATCATTGAGATTGATGAGGACAACCTCATGGCCGTAATGGAGCCAGGGGTTCTCATCAGTGATGCCCATGAAGCAATCGCTAAGCACGGTCTCTACTATCCACCGGACCCTGGCCAAGAATCAGGCAGCGTCGGTGGGAACATCTCCACGAACGCCGGTGGTATGCGCGCCATGAAGTACGGCGTCACACGGGACTTTATCAACGGTCTTGAAGTGGTTCTAGCCAGCGGCGAGGTCATTGAGATGGGAGGCAAGAACATCAAGGACAGCACAGGATACAGCCTCATCGATCTGATAATTGGCAGCGAGGGAACCCTCGGAGTTGTGACCAAGGCGACGTTACGTCTGATCCCCCAGTTCAAGTACACTGCGCTCATTTATGCTCCTTTCAAGTCAACCATTGACGCGGCTAACACGGTGAGGGAGATAGTGCGACAGAAGATAATGCCATTCGGCTTGGAGTACATGACCCAGCACACAGTGTTAACCGTTGAAAAGTACCTTGAGAGGAAACTACCGGATAACAGTCACCCAGCGTACCTCATTGTTGCTGTTGAAGCCAACACCAAGGAGGAGCTGGAGAGGCAGCTGGAGACAGCGGGCGAGATTTGTCTGGACATGGGCGCAGTGGACGCATATATCGCTGACACTGCTCAAAGGCAGAACCAGATCTGGGAGGCCAGGAAAGCCGTGTTTGATGCCTACTTAGCTATGTACACTCTGGACGAGGCGGATATCTGCATACCAAGGAGCAAGATTCCCGAGTATGTGGAGCGCGCAGAGGCGATAGGTGAAAAGTACGGCGTTCTGTTGGCCCCGGTGGGTCACGCAGGAGACGGAAACCTACACTACAACATCATTAAACTCGATGAGACGCCAGAGGAAGAGTGGCCTGAACTGATGGAATCAGCCCTCAGCGACCTGATAGATATGTCGCACGAGATGGGTGGAACAGCGTCAGGTGAGCATGGTCTAGGCTACACCAAGAGGCATTACCTTGTAAGAGAGGTTGGGTCTACACAGGTAGAATTAATGAAGGGCATCAAGGCTGTTTTTGACCCGAAAGGGATCTTAAACCCCAGTAAGGTTTGGGTCTAGTACTCCCTGTAGGCCTCGGCGAGGGGGTGTCCCTTGCAGTAGAGGCCGAAGGCCTTGTACCACCCGAAGGGGCTCTTTTCTACGTCTAACCCCTCTTCCTCTAGTTTCTCTTTTAGATCGTTGAGGAACTGTTTAGCCTTGCGGGGGCTTCCCAGCGTGTGACTGAGATGAGCGTAGGGGTATAACATGACTTTCTTGCACCCAATGCGCCCAGTATCCGTCTTCATGTTCTCGACATATGCCTCGATGATCTCAGGGTGCCTCGACTCGTCTTGTTTCTCGTAGCATGTGAAGCACACGAGGACGTTTTCATACTCGCCCTCCTTGGGGCTCGCTGGGTGCTCCGCGACGGGGGTCTCCTTGGTGACCTTGTAGCTGAACTCTGAACAGTGTAGTTGTAGAACCTTCAACTTTATCGTTGAAACATGGAGTAGTGGGGTTTTAGAAGTTTCTACCCTCACATCGAAAAAGGAATCAATAATTAAAGCACAGGCTGTGCTTGGTTCCTCTGCGAGTAACAGCGTTGAGGTGTTTTTCTAGCTACTGTTTGTTGGCTTTCCTAAGCGTGATGTTGATGCAACTAACGTTCCGTGTCTCGCCCTCGTTCTCGAGCTGCTCAGTCTCAATAGTGATCTCTGGTGTATCAAGGTCAGATAAGTACCTGTTACGGCAGATCTCTGCCGCGTCCACTGCTGTGGATATGGCTCTACCCCTAGCCTTGATAACTACACTGTCTGAAGTTGAGTTGTTGAAGGCAGACAGAATCGCCATTACATAGCTCATGGTTGGCTTCCGTCCGATGTAGACGATGTTGTCTGGTCTCATTTTGAACTAACTTGAGTGTAAACCACGGGAATAAAAGTGCATCCATCCGAATAACCATTTATACTGGTGAAAAACGTGTATCAGGTAGTGATTTTATGGGTTTCTGGCCTGACGGATATAAGTGCTGCGTGAACCTCACATTTGATTATGATAGTATGAGAAGCTTTTTACCCATAAATATTGGTAATACGTTTTAGAGAACTGTCGGTGGGGCTCATAACTTATCAATATATTCGCTGCCCCCAGGGGACACCTT
>JAOZHP010000069.1 GCA_026014815.1 Candidatus Bathyarchaeota archaeon | reverse complement strand
ATATTGCGTTAACATGAAGGTTTATGAGTTCTTCCGTGATTTGTATGAAAATATAGTCATTATTACTGCCGAGGAGAAGGAATCAAAATAATAAAAGACTAGTTTAGATATCACCCGACACAGGCGATTTAATCAATAATTTTATCCACAATCCGCATAACAGTTACAGATTAACAGGTGCAGGGATTGATGAATGAAGATTATTTTCCACCATCAGAAAAGGATGGAGGCTGGCGCGTCGGGGACCCAGAAAACCTTGGAGTGGACACAGGCAAACTATACGAGGCAATCAGCTACCATGACAACAAGGTATTCACCAAGAGTCACGGCGGAGCACTTCTCATAATCTACAAGGGACACATCATCGGTGAAAGCTATGTAACAGGGACAGAGGGAGGGCCACAGCCTTGGACGGCCCAATCATGCAACGACGTGAAATCGTCCACCAAATCCGTCTTCGGCACCGCGATGGGAGTGTTCCTAGATGAATACAAGGACAGGGTGAACTTGGACTCTTATCTGGTGGGAAAAAGTCGCGAGGATTCACTTATACCCCAGATATGGGATCAGCCCGTAACGGATGAGAGGAAGAAAAACATCAAGGTCAAGCACGCCATCTCCATGACTTCGGGACACGAAACACCTGAGCCTTGGCTGGCACCCAGCCCACGTCATCACTACCCCGGCTACACGGGCGCCCTCCAGATGTACGAGTACTGTTTTGGTTGGTGGAGCTTCGAGGGAGTTCCCGCGCACCATACATTGCTGTTCGAGCCGGAGTACGGGTTCAATTATAGTAACTATGGGCTGGAGCAGATGGCGCTCGCCATGCGGAATATTTCAGGAGAACAGGTTGGCCCCTACGTCTATGACCGTGTCCTCGGTGAGATTGGAATGCCTATAGAACTCAGGGACAACCAGTACAGGGTTATGGTCTACAATGACCCTAGAGAGTTGAACTTCTCCGATGAGTCAGGGTGGGGAGTGGGAGGAAGCAAGGAGTGCAACGCCTACGGCGCCGATAAGAGCGAAAGCCCATATGGATACAACACGATAGTGGGAAGCACCTTCAGGTGCACCGCACGTGACTTCGCTAGGCTAGGGTACCTGTGGTTGCATAAGGGGCGATGGGGCAGCAAACAGCTTGTCCCAGAGGAATGGATGAAACAGGCTACAAGACGGTTTGTTCAAGCTAACGGTGAGTCTCACAACTATGGCTTCACGTTCTGGATTCAGGACGAATGGGAAAACGTGCCCAAGGACACGTATGCGTCCCGAGGCCACAACATGAACGATAGCTACATCATCCCAAGCCGGGATCTAGTCGTAGTTCGTATGGGAAACGATAACCCTCCAAGAGGAGACCGGTCTCGTTTCATAGAAACCGTTATCGAGAAAATCGCGGCGGCGATCCCAAAGTAAGATTGTCACTTGTTTTCGCCGGCCACATGCAATAAAATATTTGCTAAATGAAATCGTATCCTATGTGGACTGGCGAACCAGTTTGACCTGATCCATGAACTCCTCGACCCGCTGGGGGTCTACAGGATTCCAGGTGTAGCCGTCCTTTTTGAGGCTGGAGCCCACGATGGCTCCATCGGCGACGGACAGGTAGTCCATCACGTTGTGGGGTTTGACGCCTGTGTTGACGAACACGGGGGCATCGATGTGGTTCTTGATGTCCTTGATTATGGATAGGTCAGCTTCTGCTCCCGCCATCTTCCCTGATACCAGGATCACGTCGGCCAGAGATGAGACAACCGCGCTGTGGGCCCGCTCCGCCTCGCTGCGTGAGCCCAGCGGTGAGGCGAACTCGGGCACTACGTTGTAGAACACCCGGATATCATCAGCACCGATTTGGGACCTGAACCTCGCCAGCTTTCCCGTGTTGGGTGACCACAGCCCCATATCTGACTCGTAGACGCCGGTCAGCACCTCTCGGATGAAGCGGGCGCCCGTGGCGTGGGCCACCGCCATGGCTGCCATGGGGTCCCACAGGAAATCGACGCCGAATGGGATTTTTGGCTTCACCTCTGCGATTACTCGGGTCATGGCGGCGATCTGCTCGATGCCGGCCTCAAAGACGTAGGGACGGTCATCCTCGTTACAGAACATGATGGCGTCCACTCCTCCCTCGACGAGGTTCTCAACATCCCTTGCTACCCACTTAACGAGATGTTCTACTCCTTTCTCCCTGTCGTAGCGGGGGGTGCCTGGCAGCGCCGGTATGTGTGCCATGGCGATGATGGGCTTACTGACCCCGAACAGTTCGCTGAACCATCCTTTAGAATTCATGTAAAGCTCGTCATGTCTTGGATTAAAGAAATTTTCGTCTGATCAAGACTTGAGAATGAATATTTTTTGTGGCCGAGTCCCCCCAAGCCAATAGTTTTGTTGATCTCACACGCAGTAAGTCCGTTCTCTCTGGCTCCAACTTACCGAACTCCAATCTCTAAATCCTTTAAAACAAGAATATTTTTCACGAATTAGGTTAAACTCACAAGGGAGCTCAAGTACTTCATGGGCGGCTTCCTCAGTGGCTTCTTCGTCTACACCGCCGTGTTCGTGTTTGGCATGTACTGGAAGTTTAGAATGCTTCGTGGATACTAGTCGCACGAACAGTTGAACATAGACTTCGCGTATGGGGCATAGTTGTTGCATCATTGGGTCTTCGTGAGTGAAATAAACACCTTTATCATCACTTTGTTTATTCAAATGGGTCAGGGATTTATTCCCAGTCTTTTCAGTGTCTCGGGCAGTGGTTTCCCGGTTTCTGGGTCCCATCCTCTAAGCTTGTAGTATCTGTTTAGGTGTCGCTGAGTCTCTTCCTTTGAGAATGGGGGAGCTATCTCTTTTCCTGCGAGACTGGGTTCGGTGTAGTAGGTTTCTGGCCAATGGTCGTCCTTGGATGTGACGCCCATTCGGTGTACGTATAGTCTCATGAGATTGAATATCCGTTCACCGGTCTCCATTATCTCATCGGGTGTGGTCTGGTTGCCGGTTGCCGCCGTGTAGAGTCTGGCTTGATGGGATGGGCCGAGAGCGTCAGCTACGCTGGAGGCGAACATGCAGAAGCCGAGGCTATTGTAGACGCTTGTCAAGTGATTATACCAGATAGTGATGAGAAGCTCATCCGGGTTGGCAACGTCCGGTGGGTCACCGAACACCCTTTTCTTGGTATCTGATGGCATGTCAAGCCAATCATAGAGCCACCTAGAGTGTTCTTCCTCGGGTATTCCCAGTTTTTTTGCCCAGCTGGCGTGGCCAGGGTAGTTGGAAACTCCATGGGTGCCTTTCAGGTCGTCTCCTCCACGGGGATTAGTGAGGACGCTTAAAGCGGTAAAGATGTTCCCTTTGAGGGCAGCGCGGGCGTCAGGCTGCATGACCTCAAGACCCTTAACGGCTGGAATATATTTCTCTGCGCCTCCACCGATGCTCTGTGCCGCCCGTGTGGAGCCCTCGGCTAATACGTCACCGAAGCCCTCCCTGTAGGCAACCATTCTAAGTAGCTTCATCAGGGCTTCCTCGTCTCCATACTCCAGCTTGAAGCCCAGCTGTTTCTCTGTTAATATTCCACGCTGGGAAAGCTCGTAAGCATAGAAGAAGGGACCGAACATGTCCATGCCGAGGCGTTGACAGAGCTCGTTGAAGTAAAAGGCAGCTGGGAGGCTTATACAGTATCTTCCGGCAGTGCCCGAGTACAGGGTAAGACCCGCACACGCCACATCGACGCCGCTGTACGGTCCATCCGTGACATCAGCTAGGAGGCTACAGCCGTACAGGGACTCCATCATGCATGGGCAGTAGACGCCCTGTGGCCCACGTTTAAGGTAAGGACCCACGACTTCATCATAGTCTACGCCGGTGTCGGTTACTCCGATGGTTCCCATGGAGCCGGCTTTGGCTCGCGCCTTCCACGCAGGGTAACTCCTGATTCTTTCCTCGGATTCCTGAACAGCCTCGTTGAATGCATCAGGGTCTCGGGGCTTGACTGTTCCTGTGCCTTGAACCAGCACCGCCTTGAGATTCTTGCTTCCTAGCACTCCTCCTGCATGGCATCTTCCCGGCATGTGTTGTTTATCGAAGACAGGGGCGGCGAACCTGACGAGGCGTTCACCGGCGGGCCCAATGGTCATAACGCTACTTTCAACGCCGTGTCTTTTGGTTAGCTGGTTTGTTGTCTCATAGGTGTCGAGCCCCCACAGCGCCTCGGCTTCAATGAAACGGGTTTCATGATCCTGTATCACGAGGTAGACAGGTTTCTCGGAGGCTCCCTTTATCAGGAGGGAGTCGTATCCAGCTTTTTTTAGTCTCGGCCCCCAGTGACCCCCTGAGTTGCCTGTACCTATTAAGCCTGTGAGAGGTGACTTTGTGGTGACCTCTACTCTTGAACTGGCTGGGGCGTCTGTTCCTGTTAGCAGCCCGGGGGATATGATGACTATGTTTTCAGCACCAAAGGGGGTTGTATCAGGGTTGGTTTTCTGGTTTAGAAGCCAAGTATTGTAACCTAACCCTAGGTAGTATTTGCTGTGGATGTCCCGTAGAATGGGTATAATTATGGTTTTTTTCTCTGTGAGGTCTGCTACTAGTAACGAGCCTTCATTATCATATGGGAGAGGCATATGAGATCAGTTTAAGTAGTAGTAAGACGGGAAATGCGTTTCGCTCATCAAAATACATGTATGCGACGTTTACTTTTTTCTCGTGTACAAGTAGCAGGTCAAACCACTGGTTTATTGATAAACAAGCTGTCAGGTAACTACAGCGAGGTTTTTTACTCGAAACCCAAGTAACTTGAAACAAACAGGACTCATAACGGGCTTCTCTCAGAAAGAGTGTGGAGGGGTTCGTACCCTACCCATAGTGGTGATATCACCACTTCTTTTTCATGTTTTCTGGTAGATGAATTCAATGACGTGTTCTTCTCCGAACTCTTCAGAGACATGGATAAGACGATTGAAGTTCATAAGCGAAAACCCGAGAGGCTGGAAAATACTCTCAATCTCCTCCACTGTGTATGCTCGTGAATACATGTCCTGCCCCATGATGTTCACAAAGACCTCGGAATCAGGATCATCAGATAAACTGGCTGGTTCATTCAATGAAAGATAGAAATATCCTCCCGCAACGAGAGCTGAATAAATCCGGGAAGCAGTCTCTTTGAACAAGTCTGGAGGTAAAAGTAACATCGAGAAAGACGACATGACTCCATCGAACTCGTCCCTGTATGTTATCTCGTTCATCGAAAGCTGAACAAATGAAGCCTCTGGAACATTCTTAAAGGCTACTTTAACCATCTCCTCACTGAGATCAACGCCTAATACGTCGAACCCTCTCTCAACTAGATACCTTGCATAGGGAAGACCGGTTCCACATCCAAGATCAAGTACCTTTCCTTTCTCGGGGAGCTTGGCTGTGAACGTAGCGAAAACATTACTGATTGGTGTTTCTGATCTGTCGTCATATTTCTCTGCGATGTTATCCCAGGCTCGTTTATTCAGATCGAGTAAGTTCTTCAGTATTCTCACCGGAACTAAGGAGTCATTTTAAAGAGTACATATGTATTCTGCCCCAAAATCCAGTGCAATTGAACAATACAACGAGTTCATGTCAAACACCACTAGCTTACTGGCCTAGGATTGGGTTCGAACCCTTCAGTCAGTGGAGTTGTCAGCAGTTTTTCTTTTTCTTTAGATTCAATGAATGTTATTTGACTTATCAGGACTTGAAGTTGAGTCATTCGACGATGAGAAGGACTTTTCAATAACATATATAACAAATCAGAGTGAGTACAATAGGTGAGTTTTTTACATTGAAAGGAAAAATTCAGAAATATTTCTCATTTCGGGGATACGGATTTATTGAAATTGATGAAAGCGAAGACAATATCTTTTTCCACAAGTCAAACTACCCCATAAATGAAATACCAGCCATAGGTCAATACGTCGAGTTTAGTGTAATTGAAACCCCCAAAGGAAAAGAAGCACAAGAAATAAGGCTCATTGAACCCGGCTCAGAAACCCCAGAGGAACAGGAGATAGAGACACCGGAGACTCCATCAACTGAGGAACAGCCAGAGGAGACCCCTGCAACGGAGGAAGACCTTGACCAGATGCCTGGCGTTGGACCCAAATATCGGCAACTATTGAAAGCAGCACAGGTTAAAACCATAAAAGACATCGCAGGATATGAGCCTGACGTACTGCTGGAAAAACTTCTGGCTGTGAATCAGGAAGAAAACATAACTAAGCGACCACCAACTCTAGCAAACATTGAAGACTGGATAACGAAAGCAAAAAACAAAGAATAAACCAACAATTTCTCTCCAACAGTGTATTCAGGCTGGACCCAACACAAAATTAGGTAAGAGTCAGATTCGAATCTTACCGATAGTGGTGATAACACCTGCAAACGTTATTTTGGAACATTAGTTGGCTTGAGATCATGTGCACGCGCAGGTTGTATATGAAAAGAAGTGTCTAGTGCCTTCGCCTGTGATGACGCCTCTTGGATTTGAGGCAAGACAGACAGTAAACAGGTCGTCCATCGGTAGGCTTGAACGGCAACTTGAACTCGGTCTTGCATTTCCTGCAGATTGCCTTATGCTTCTCAGGTGGACCAGCCTTCACATTGACGCTTGTCTTCAGCTCGGTGATCCTTGTGCCGGTGTGGGCTTTGATCTCTGCCAGTGCCTTTTCCTCGCCGTGGGCGATGAACGTGATGGCCGTACCCTCGGCCTCCATCCTCGCTGTTCTTCCTATCCTGTGGAAGTAAGCCAAGGTCTCCTGGGGAATGTTGTAGTTGATGATGTGGGTAATGCCGCTGATGTCTAGACCCCTCGCCGCAATGTCCGTCGCGACCAGAAAGTCTATCTTGTCTTTCCTGAACCCCTGAGTTACTCTGTCCCTCTGGGGCTGTGACAGGTCACCGTGGAGGGCGTTGGCGTTGTACCCGCTTCTCTTCAGCTTCTTCGACAGCGCGTAAGCCCCCCGCTTAGTCCTCGTGAAAATGATGGCTTTCTGGACCCCCTGGTCAACTATGAGCTCCTTGAGTATCGGGTAACGACTCATGCGGTCCACTTTGACGTATCTCTGCTCGATCTGCTCAAGGGTGATCTCGTCCTTGCTGACCAGAATCTTTTCGGGTTTGTCCATGTATTTGTTGCATATCTTCCAGATGTTTCGGTCTATGGTGGCGCTGAACAGGCTGGTCTGCTTGTTCTTGGGGACCTTGTCTAGGATCTTGTTGATGTCATGGATGAAGCCCATGTCTAGCATTCTGTCGGCCTCGTCGAGGACCACCATGTGGACAGCCCCTAGTTTCAGGGTGCCCCTATTCAGGTGGTCTATGATTCTGCCGGGGGTTCCTACGACTATGTGGACGCCTCTCTTGAGCTGCCTTATCTGGCGGTTGATCTTCTCTCCACCGTAGATGGGGCAGACTCGGATACCGGTGTACCTGCTGATCCGTGAGATGTGCTCGGCGATTTGTATGGCCAGCTCACGGGTGGGTGCCAACACGAGTCCTTGGACTCTTTTATCGCTGAGGTCGATGGATTCCACCATTGGGATGCCGAAAGCCGCCGTCTTGCCAGTCCCTGTCTGGGCTTGACCGATAACGTCCCTGCCTTCAAGTAGGGGCATGATTGATTGTGCTTGGATGGGTGATGGCTTCTCGAAGCCTAGAGCCTTGATGCCTCTGAGGACATCCTTGCTGAGGGGTAAATCGTTGAATTTCTGTACCTGCATACGTTGTAACTCATATCACTAGACTACGCATGCGGGTGCCTTGTCAGCTTCTCCAAACATGAATATGTTCGACGTGACAGCCCACTCAAACAGGGAGGTGCCATTTAAAGGTATCACAAATTAAGCAAAAACAAGTAGAAAAAAAAGCAGTGATAGAATATTTTATCCACAATTCCTCATTTATTTCGACGGTTTTATCATAATCTCTGTGTCTGTATCATTTATGGCTGCTCGGAGTATCTACTTGGAGAACCTTACATGGGTTGAGGCCGAGGAAGCATTCAAACAATGTGAGGTTGTGTTAATCCCCCTCGGCGCCAGATGCAAGGAACATGGTCCTCATCTGCCTCTTAATAATGACTGGATAATGGCAGAGTACCTAACGGGTAGAGTGGGTGAACAGGTTCCTGTCATCATTTTACCCACGTTACAGTATGGTTACTATCCTTCTTTTACTGAGTACCCGGGCTCTGTGACCTTAGGCTTGGAGACCTCGAAGCAGATGATAGAGGATATATGCATCAGCCTCAGCCGGTACGGGGTTAAGAAGTATTATGTTCTGAATACGGGGATTAGCACGAATCAGGCTTTAGAGCCAGCGAAGGAAGAGTTGCATAATCAGGGGATTACATTATGGTATACTGACCTCCATGAAGCCGAGGGAAAATCAAGGAGCCTCCTTGAACAGGAGGGAGGCACCCACGCAGATGAATCAGAGACCAGCATGATGCTCTACATCAAACCAGAGATAGTCAACATGAGCAAAGCAGTAAAAGACTACCACCCAAGAGAGGGGAGAGGATTAACCCGTGACCCAAAGAATCAAGCCGCAGGGGTCTACTCGGTCTCAGGGATCTATGGGGACCCTACGCTTGCGTCGGTTGAGAAGGGAGAAGCCATCGTGGAGGCCCTGATTCAGTATATCGTGGAGGACATCAAGAAACTGATACAATTATAATCATACTTTGCTCCACTGCTTCAACCTATCCAAAACATTTCGCTCTTACCGCATGACAAAATCACATCAAGCACTACCATTTCAAATTATCCTAAGAAAAAATGCACCGAACTACCACCAGTGGACCCCAGAAAATGGTATGGGGGTGGAGTTCGAACCCCACTGCCAGTGGTGATATTACCACCTTCTTTTATCGAATGTTTTGCGCACGCCCTTTCTGATATTGGGATTTACTTCGATGAACTAAAAGAGAACAAGGATCGAGCACGACATCCTCATAGAGAAAGCCAATAATTACATAATCAATAACCAATTATATCTTCAGGAAAAGTGATTTGGAGTGTTAGATTTCAAGAATAAGGTAGCGGTTGTAACGGGGTCTTCCCGTGGGATTGGGAGAGCTGTTGCATTAGCCCTCGCGGAAGGCGGCTGCGCGGTGGCTATTAATTATCGCAAGAGCCGAGACGAGGCGGAAGAGGTGGTAAACTCCATCAAGGAGATGGGTGGAAAGGCTATAGCTGTACAATGCGATGTCTCGAAAAGGGAGGAGGTTGAGGCCATGTTCAAAGCCACGGTTAACGCGTTCGACAAGGTCGATATTCTCGTTAACAATGCAGGGGTAGCCTTTGGAGGGTCATTGCTTGAGACCACTGATGAGATATGGGATAAACAAATGGAGGTAAACCTCAAAGGCGTCTTCCTTTGTTCTCAGATAGCCGCAAGGTACATGGTAGAGAGGAATTATGGAAAGATAGTTAACATCTCTTCAAACTCAGGATTTGGTATAGCAATGTCCGGCGAAACTAGCTACGCCGTCTCAAAGGCAGGTGTAATTCAACTCACCAAGAGTTCAGCCTATGATCTCGGAAAGCATAATATTAACGTCAACTGCGTCGCGCCTGGAGCAGTTGACACCGTTATGCTGAGAGGAAACCGGAGCGATGAAGAATACGAAAAGGTGCTTGAGGGAAGGAGAAACCGGGCGTCTCTGGGGATAACTGGCACTCCCGAAGACATTGCCAACGCGGTGCTGTTCTTCGCAAGCGATGAATCGAGATACATTACCGGAAAAATCCTTCTAGTTGATGGCGGACGAAGAGATTTCCTTTAAACTCTCTTGGTTTAAGGCGTGCACATTATTTCCTCACTTCACCGGGTTGGGGTCAAACCCCCCCGTACAATCTCTCAGGATTGGGTTCGAACCCTTCCAAACATCCTGTAATAAAATTAAGGAATCCTTGTGTAAAGTAACGTCTTAATTGATGAAACCTAAACGAATCTATAACTCAACTTACAAATACGGGGATGAGATTCGAACTTTCTTACTTGGGGTGATATCACCCGTAAACCCTTTGATTACTCGTTCATAATACAGAAATGAGATTTTCTATTCACCTGATTATGCACACAGATATTGTGTTTATTCTTTTTTCTTTGCGAGTTGTCTTCTCGCGTCTTCCTCTGGGCTTATGAGTTCCTCAATGATCTTATCTAACCTGCTGTAGATGTGGCAATTCTTGCAGTGGAAAATCATCTCACCAGTCGTATAATGTTGTCCACTTCTCCTGTTGACTTCATTCACGAAAGCTTCGAGAAATATCTGTATACCCGCGAGGTTCGCTGGCAACCCCGCGTAACCGTCCCAGGACCTAAAGTACCCAGTTGTATGTAGCTTTCCTTCATTGATCTCCAAGTCGAGTATGGTGAGGCAGGGGGGTTCATGCTTCATTCCCGCGAGCTCTTTCAGCAGGTCTTCGGGTCTCCTGATGAGCATGACTACTTGTCGGTCTCTTGGCTCATCCACTAGCCTCTGAATAGCTAACTCTATCTGGTCGATGGGTTCCCTGAGTCTTCCTCCGTAGGTGTATGTTTCTCCTTCTGCTTTTTCTCCTAGCCACAGGTATTGAAGAGCATAGGAGTTTACGTACTTCATGTCACATGGGGCTTTATCAGCGATTAACGGTCGATTCTGGGGATTCTCTATCTCCAGTGTGAGGTTGAGTTTCTTGGTCTCTGTGATCTCGGAGCCATATCCCACGTAGAACGATTCCCCTTTTGTCCAGATTCTTTCCAGCGTCTTGTACCAACCGTCTGGTATATCGAAGGCTTTAATGTGTTCATACCTCATGGAAGTCCCACAGAGATCAGGCTAAACGAGTATATACTTTTTTGCGCATACAAAAAAATTCCTCGTTATATCAAGTAACATGACATAAGGATAGAATCGTGCGGGGAGTTCGAACCCCCTGACAGTGGTGATATCACCATCTCTTTTTTTCATATATCGTATGTAGGACCATGAAGTATTTTTTTTCTCAATATTACAGGTTACTTGAAGCAAGAATAATGGTGCGGGGGGTGGGGTTCGAACCCCCCGTGTAGTGGAGACGAAAGGTTCATTCTTCGACTCTTTCCTTCTTTTTATCGCGCGCTAGATCATTTAGAGAGTTCCTCAAGAATCCCTACTACTAGTTCAATTTGAGGGAGATACTGATTTGTAGTAAGTAACTCATATTTCCGGGTTTCTTCTATTAATAACTTCAAGATTCCTAATTTGGATTCTGGAGGAATCAATTTAGACTTTTCGTGTATACTCATGGCACGTATATAGACCCTCTAAACTTTAAATAATAATTAGCGCGCGCATGGATAAACACCCAGAACTCAAAAGCTAATCCATAATTTTATCCAAATCTTTACGGACCTCTTTCTTGGCCCCAAGAGTTACGGCTTAAGTGTAGTGTTAGACACGCACGCGTAGCTACTCTTTGAACAAAAGATCATAATCAGTCAAGACCTCATAGATTTTTCCAACGGATTCATAGACCATCTCCTCGCTTTTAGCACCCGTGCAAACAAGCTTACCGGACGCAAAGAGGAGAAGAACAGTCTTAGGGTCCTTCATCCGGTAGATGAGACCCGGGAACTGCTCTGGCTCGTACATCACATTATCCAGGACATCCGCAGCGGTCTCCAAGTCGAACTTGTACTGGAGGTTCGCGCTAGCGACAATGTTCTGGATTACTATCGTGGGTTTTCCTAGAATGATGATGCCGTTGTTTTTGAGTTCACGCACCACCTTCCTGACGGCGCTTCGCGCCATCTTCATTGATTTTGCTCCTGTGCACACCATTTTACCTGTGCTGAAGATGAGGATTGCTGTCTTGGGGCGTTTGAGCCTGAATACGAGACCGGGGAACCGTTTGGGGTTATACTCGGTATTTCTGAAGGTTTTTACTATGTCTAGTAGGTTGAGTTTCTGGTCGAGGGTCGCTGAGGCTACCACGTTTTGTATTACTATTTCAAGATCTCGTGTTTCAGCCACAACAGTTCACATAGATTCCATAAACCCCACTACTAAACATTTCGAGTGTGCGCGTAGATATATAGATAGAATCTGTAATCATTCTCCAAGTCCATTATATACTCTAACAAACAATTCCGATTTGGACATGTTGAGGAGTATACGAGCTGTGTTGCTTCAAGGAGTTTCATTACGTGTTGGGTTGATACTTAGTACGCTTGGTTTTTATACTTCAGCTTATATGTTTTTTTCGCTAGCGTACCATGTATAATATTCAATGTTTTTATAATTAATAGCGCGCACTGAATATTATATCCACAATTCACCGGGTTGAGGTCAAACCCCCTGTACAAACTGGCCTAGGATTGGGTTCAAACCCTACCAAGGGTAGTAATGTCACCATCTTCCCTATATTAAAAACAAGCATATATGCAAAGGGAGGGGAGGGGGGTACTCAAGGAAAGGGAAATACAGGTCTTATTCCCTAAAATAAGCCATAAAATATCCCCGTTTGGATCCAAATGTGTGCACAAACACCGTCCAGTAAGCACAAAAACGTGTATGTTAACCGAGGAGTAAGTCAATCTTCATCTAAAAGATTAGTGCGGGGGGGGTTCGAACTCTCTCACTTGGGATTATATCACCCGCAAACCCTTTTTTCCAAAATCATATGTAGAACCATGAAGAATTTTTTTTCTCGATATGACAGGTTACTTGAAGCAAGAATGTTGGTGCGGGGGGTGGGGTTCGAACCCACGGAGGACTAGTCCATCAGGTCCTAAGCCTGACCCCTTTGGCCACTCGGGAACCCCCGCGCCGCCAGATATGATAAACCATGAAAGATAAGAATCTTCCTCACCCCAAATCTTTTCACCCCAACACGCCACCGAGAACATGACAACCATGAAGATCAGGCTCATCGTCCCCATTACAGGCCTCAACCACCAAGAAATACAGAAACGAGTAGACTACCTCACAAGCATCGCAGACCCGGAAACAACCATCGACTATAGGCAAGTAAAGAACGGGCCTCCAGCCATCGAGTCAGAGGCAGACGCAGTCCTCGCCGGACCAGATATACTGAAACTAGCGGTAGAAGCCCAGAAAGACGGCGTAGACGCAGCCATTATATGGTGCGGAGGCGACCCATCCATAGACGCAGCCAGAAAACTCGTAGACATCCCAATCATAGGACCAGGGGAATCCATGAGAGCCATCGCCTCCACCCTCGGCAAAAAGCCGTGCAACATAATCCCAGACATACCCGTCCTCAAGATGAGAACAAACCTAACCAGAACCACCCAAGCCATCAAAGAGATCATCCAAGACAAAGCAACGAAAGGAGAAGGAGACGTATTCTACCTGGGATGCCTCGCACTATACGGGCTAGGACCAAGCCTCAGAGAAGCCCTCGGCGTACCAATACTCGACGGAGCAGAGGCAAGCCTGAAAACAGCGGAGCTAACAGTGAAGCTAGGCCTCAGCCACAGTAGGATAGCCTACCCGAGAAAACACTAAACCAGCCTCCGCATATCCGATCTTGAGGTATCTTTATACCGGCGTCACCGTCACCACAACCGAAATGACCAGGCGAGAAGACGAGCCCCTAGAAACCAACAAGGTACTCATGGCCACGGGGTTCACACGGATGTTCGGGGACAGCCTCAACAACCGGTTCAACAACCTCCTGGTCAGCACCGTAGGCGCAACAGTCAACCAGATGGGGTTCCTCCAAGGAGGAAAAAGCCTCTTCGGAAACCTCACCCAGCTCCTCTTCGGGCGCCTCGCCGACAGGTACGGCAAGAAACGGTTCATCGCAGCAGGCCAGATAATCAACGGCTTCGCCATCCTCGCATTACTCTACTTCACCACCCCAGAGTGGCTCATAGCCATGGTGCTCCTCAGCAGTTTCAGCGTGAGCATGAGTCGACCAGGGTGGAGCAGCCTCCTCGGCGACTACACAGACGAGAGAAACCGAGGCAAAATCATCGGAGCCATCAACAGCATCAGCCAGATGGGCAGCTTCGTCGCCATGCTCGTAGCATTCGCCATGACCATCAACCAGACAGGAGACACCACAAGGGAAAGCTACCTACCAGTACTTGCGGTAGCCGCAGGCGCCAGCTTCCTCGGCGGAATAATGGTGCTATTCACCGACGAGAAGCCACCCAAAGGAGTCTCACTCGCGTTAGACATTAAACGCCTCTTCAAGGACCCCAGACTCACGCGTTACCTTCTCCTCAACTTCATCTACGGGATGGGGATGAGCTTCGCATGGCCTCTATTCCCCTACGTAATCACCGACAAGCTCAAGATGAAGATCTGGCAGGTAGCCACACTAAGCCTCAGCAGCAGCGCAGTAAGCGTACTGGCTCAACGACGCCTAGGCACCTTCATGGACAAGGTGGGAAGACGACCAATAATAGTCCTCAGCAGGACACTCATGGCGGTAGCCCCCATCGCCTACGCCCTCGCAGCCCAGTGGTGGCACATAACAATCGCTGAGCTATTCCTCGGCGTAGGCATGGCAGCGTGGATGAGCAGCGAAGGCACCTACGTCATAGACCTGGCGCCACGTGACCTACGAGCAACCTACCTCGCTAGCAGCACAACAGCGTTCGGCATAGCCACCTTCATTGGCAGTAACTTCGCTGGCTACGTAGTGGAAAACTTCCTATCAACCACCGGGTTCACAGGCATAAACCAGGGACTACTCATCTCAGCCGGCCTCAGAGTAATATTCGGCCTCGCATACCTAACCGTGTACGAGACCAAGAAACCACCTGAGTAACAATTAAAACCCCACTAGCCATTCACTTAATGGTGAAAGTTTTGGAGATAAAATGGCTAGGACACGCCTCATGGAAACTCAAGACAGGCGAGATTACAGTCTACATCGACCCCTACGCGGGGGAATACGATGAGGAAGCTGACCTAATCCTCAGCACCCACCATCACGACGACCACTGCAAACCCGATAAAATAGAGATGGTGAAAGGAGATAAAACAGTGATTGTGGCGCCACCTGAATGCGGAAAGAAGCTCGGGACACCAGTCACCTCCTTGAAACCCGGTGAATCAATGAGCTTCGGCGACGTAACCGTGAAAGCAGTCGAAGCATACAACTTCAAAAGATTCAGGAGCCCAGGCACACCCTTCCACCCCAAAGGAATAGGAGTAGGGTACCTTGTGAAAGCCGAGGGAAAGACAGTGTACCACGTAGGCGACAGCGACTACATCGAGGAGATGAACGACCTGAAGGGCTTAGACCTCGTGCTGATACCCAGCGGCGGCACCTACACCATGGACGGCCCCGAGGCAGCCGAGGCCACCATCGCCATGAACCCGGCTAAGGCGGTGCCCATGCATATCTGGGACACCGACCCAGCAGGGTACAAGAAACAGGTGGAGGCAGGCTGCGACACCGAAGTCATAGTAATGAAGCCTGGGGAGACACTTTCCCTCTAATTTTTTTATCCAGCTGCCTGCCCAGCGATAACGTTTTTCATCGATTGCACTGATTCTATGGTATGGCTCAGGTCATACCCATCCTATTAACCCGGTTCTGGGGTGACTTCCTATTTTGGGTACAAGGCCTGACGCTTACTGGTTTTCTCCTCATCTACTGGCCCCTGCTGGTCCTAGACTTTACAAGGGCCATAGGCAAGACCGTCTTTCTGTTGTTCCACATCACCGTTAGGACACTCTCCGGAAAAGGCGAGGAGGAGGACAGCGACTTCAATCCCTGGATCACCCTCATGATCCCCGCCCACAACGAGGAGGAGATCATCATCAGGGCCATCGAGACCGCGCTTGAGACCAACTACCCCAACAAGGAGGTGTTAGTCATAGACGACGGCTCCACCGACGACACCTACAGCCTCGCCCGTCCATACCAGCAGAAAGAGTTGATCAAGCTCATCCACAGGGAGACCGCCAGCGGCTCCAAGGCGGGGGCCCTCAACTACGGAATCCTGTTCGCCTCCGGGGACATAATCATCAGCGTTGACGCCGACACCATGATAGAGAGAAACAGCCTCAAGGAGCTTGTCAAACCCATGAGGAACCCTGAAGTCGAAGCAGTCGCGGGGAACGTCCGCATCTTCGGGGGCGAGCACGGCGGCGACAATCTCATCGTGAAGCTACAGCAGTACGAGTACCTGGTGAACATGGAGCTGGGCCGCAGGTTCTCAAGCCTCATAGGCACCCTTCTCATCATCAGCGGCGCTTTTGGGGCCTTCTGGAAGGAACACGTGGTTAGCCTAGGCGGGTATGACCCAGATACCATCACCGAGGACTTTGACATCACCTTCAAGGTGAAGAAGCTAAAGAAGAACATAGTATTTGGCCACAAGGCCATCGCGTGGACCTTCGCCCCAGAGACATGGAGGGACTGGAAACGGCAGCGCGTCAGATGGACCCGGGGTCAGGCCGAGACCCTGTGGAAGCACAGAAACGTCTTCTCAGGCAGTGGGTTCGGTCTAGTCTACGTGGTCTCCGTGTACGACATGGTGTTCATGGATATAGGCGTCCTTTTTACGCGCACGGTCTGGATGCTCGTCCTGATACTTCAATACGCCGACACCCTGCCCTACGTCGCCCTCCTCATGTTCATAATCTACTACCTGATGGAGCTCTTCAGCGTGTTCGCGGCGAACCTGCTGTCCCCCCGGAAAGAGAAACTGAACTTCTTATTCCTAGCCCTCGTAATGGTGTTCATCTACAGGCCCTACTACTCCCTGATCCGACTCAAGGCTTACCTTGACTGGGCGTTAAAACAGGAGAAGAAGTGGTGACTTGAGTAAATAACAATTTTATGTGTTGATTCAGATATAATGTTAGGTTCAGGGCTTGACAGAAAAAAAATACGATAGGCAATACATATTGAATCTCTCTCTGGAACTGGAGAACCTGACAAGGGAGTTTTACCTCGCCTTGGGCCAAAAGTTTCCAGAGTACACCGCGTTATTCAATAAACTGGCGAATGACGAGGAGATACACGCCAGAAAATACGCTAAGCTGCTTGAGAAAGATGTGGAAGAAGTATCGCCTCAAGGCAGCGCGATCTGTAACATAGCTATAATGGACGAGAACGGGTTGATCAACCGGATGCTCCAATGCACTAAAAGCCTCAGCGAGATCCAGTCCCTTGAAGAAGCCCTTACCCTAGCAGCTGAAAATGAACGCAACGTGGAGCTGCTTTACTACTATAGCCTCGGCTTGGTGGATGACCTTGACAAAGATATAGTTACAAACATCATGTTCGCTGAGCACGCGCACCGGCTCAAGCTAGAAGACCTCGCCCAGAAGGCGAAGGACAGGGAACTGTAGTGGCGATAAAAACCCTTCCCCCCCACGCGATGAATCTTCTGAGGGCCACGATATATGGAGACCTTAAGGTGATCCTTCCCCGGATAGGTCAGTACGTTCACTACCCGGATGTGGAGCGACTAACCGGGCTGAACCGAGTTCAAACCATCCAGCTCCTGAAAGACCTCTGGGAAAGAGGAGTCTTGGAGAGACGGTTCCACGGGATGGCTTACAAGTGCCCACACGATGACACCACTAACCTGCGCCCATATGTCACATGCCCTATCTGCAACTCGGAGAACTTGGAGATAGTACCTCTCATCGAACATCTGGGCTGCGGCCACGTGGACATGGAGCGTAAATTCATCAAGGGAGACGAGTACGTGTGCCCGAAGGATGGAAAGACCCTTCGCCTCATCGGCGTGGACTACCGGAGGCCGGGAGTCGCGTACTACTGCCCTGAATGTGACCAGCTGTTCCCCGAGGTAAACGTTAAGTGGATGTGCAACTACGCCAACCACGTCTTCACGCTACAGGAAGCAAAACAGGAGACGATGTATGATTACCTCCTGAACGAAGACAATCGAGAAGATGTCCTCAGATCATTCAAATTCATCGAGCCTCTGGCCGAAGTCTTCAGGAGACACGGGTTCGACGCCAAGACCTATCATAACTTGACGGGAAACAGCGGGGTCACCCACCTCGTGGATGTATACGCCGTCAAGCTTGATAAAAACCCCAAAGTAATCATATGCTCTGTGCTTTCCGATTACAACATCAAACCCGAGGAGGTGTTGAGGCTCTACGCCACAAGCCTTGACACAAAACCCACTATGAGCATCCTCGTCGCGATCCCCAGCCTAGACGACCAAAGCCGAGTCTACTCAGAGACCTTGGGACTTCATGTAATAGAGGGAGAAACACTCAGGGTGGTGGAGGAAGCTCTTGAAAAGACTCTCCACGAGACTGCGTGAAGGCTCTTACTTTTCCCACAAATCCAGCGGCGGACTAGCGTCATCAGGCACAGGAGCCTTGTACACCTTGCCAATAGTACGCTGCTTATGCTCAGCCCACGCCTTCTCCACCAGCTCAGGCTTCGTCAAGAGATCAAGAGCCGACGCAGCCATGACCTTTGAGGAAAAGATTAGGCTCTTATGCCCGATGCTGTGGGCTCCTCCCGCCACGTTCATCCAGCTGTGACCTGGGCAGCCAATAGACCACGTAACTGTGCTGAACTCCATGGTGGGTGTCTTCCAGCTAACGTCGCTGACTTGTACTCAATAAGGCCAAGCTCAGCGTACTCCCAGATGGTGTCGCTTACCTCGATAACTCTCTTCTTGTGATCCTCTATCCATTTAAACGCGGTTTCCTTGACAGGTATGGACATGATGCATCCATAAAACTTGGCTTGATGCCTTTTTTTTAATTAACCTTTAGGACAAACACAGTCTCTGATAGATATCAAGTTTAACGACCCTGTATGCTGGGTAATATGCGTCTCGGTATTTCTGAGTGTGGTGTTTCGGCTTAACTCCTTCCTCTGCCATTGATTCATCAAGCTTCTCGATGGACTCCACTATGAATGGAAGACCCTGCTCCGTTACCAGCTGCTTGAAAGGCTCCCAGTACCCCAAGAATACCGCCTCATCGCCTTCATGAGTCGCTGACTCCTTCATAGCCTGATACAATGACTCCAAGCTGTGCCCCGCTCGGAGATATGGCCGAAGGTTCACCCTGATCATCGATCCATCCGGCGAGACCTCCTCGACCAAGGGTTCCTCGGGATGATCATCAATATTGATTCTTCCTGCTTCCTCCCGAAGACTGTCCCATGTTTTCTCAGAGATAAGGTGACCGACACCGAACACGCCCTGAAACAACAGCTTGTAGATGTCCCTTGCCTGAATAGCTGGATGTCTCTCAATGTGCCCTAGAAGGAGTTCTCTAAGACGCTTATCCATCATCTCACCTACTGCTTAGTGGAGCCTAGGCACCAATGAGATGACATCTGGGGGACAAGTTGACACGCAGAGACCACACCCAAAACACTTGGTCTGGTCATATACAAGCTCTCCCTCACTCATGTTTCTAGCAAGGAAGATGCATCTTTCTACACATTTCCCGCATGAGTCACATTTTCCCTTATCATCCTCAGCGACGTAACGTGACGTCAGTATCTGTGTATGCACACCGTTCCGCAGGAGACTGCCCAAAGTATAGCAGCAAGCACAGCAGCTGCATACTAGCCCCGGCGTGTTGTCACCCTTCATTGTGTAAGCCATATGCACTAAGCCGGCTTCATGGCTCTTCTCAAGAACCCTGAGAGCCTCCTCAAGGGTTATCTCACGTGACTCATACGCGTCGCTCGAAAGCAGTTCATCAGCGGTCTTGTCGAGGCTTATGCACACATCTCGTGGGTTATCGCAGTTCTGATGCGCAGTCTTACATCCACAGTCCTGTAACGCTATTTTTCTCGCGTTCTCCAAGATGGTTTTCATCTCGGAGAGGTCGAAGACTCGGTGATCCACCTCGATCCGGGTGTTCACAGGGATGGTGACGGCTTTCACAAGGTCATCTGTGATCGCCTGAAGCTCCTCGTCGGTATAGTACCGCTCCGTCTTCCCACCTCTCATTAAACGCATAGTATATTCACCTATCAGCTAGTTTTAAGGCTAAGTCTTTGGTACACAGGTTCTTCAAGTTGGTTTATTTGGCGTTTAATAACGATAGAAATTGACCATGAAAAGGAGTAGAACTCTTGAACCATTTAACGGATGATAGTTTTATTAACAAAATATAAATAAAATAAAACCTACATCAAAGAATACTTTACTCCTGAGTGAGAGACAGAAAGTGAATGAGCCAGAATGACGGAAAACTGGTTTATTGTACATTTAATCTCACCCACGGAGAAGAAAATCTAAGCTGGACGAAAAAATGACTGAAAACGAGCCACCAAGAATATCAACAGGAGTAACAGGACTAGACGAAATGCTGGGCGGAGGAATGCCAGACAACAGCATCCTGCTGGTCTGTGGCGGGTCAGGAGTCGGGAAAACCATCTTCACTTTACAATACATGATGGCAGCCACAGATAGAAGAGAACCATGTGTCTATGTCTCTCTCGAAGAATCCATGAAGAAGAAGATTAAGAACGCACTGGCTTTTGGATGGGACGTTTCACAGGTATGCGAGAAGGGATTGGTGGAGTATCTTGACTTATTCATGGTCCCACATAGTCAGGGAGTCGTTGAGCCCGTAGACAGAGTGAGAGGTAAGCTACAGTTCAGTATAGATCACGAGATCGAGATGCTGGTGAAGAAGATCAATGCAAAACACATCATTCTCGACCCTCTCACTAGCATACTTGTCCATGAGCAGCGTTCGGGAAAGAAACGGTTCCTCATCGGAAAACTATTCGAATCGATACGAAATCTGGGGTGCTCAGCCGTAATCACTACCGAGGGTATGCCTAAGGAAAACGACTTCTACATGGAGATGTTCTTGGCTGACGGCGTCGTGCTTTTAGGAAAGGACATAAAAGATTACAAGCTAACCAAGACGATCCGCATCGACAAGATGCGAGGAATTGACTTCGATGATCAACCTCGGAGATATGCTATTACTTCACGTGGATTCCAAGTTTTCAGCAAGGAGCCAGTTCTGATATAACCTCAACTTTCCATCATTTTGATATTATTTGGTCAGCAAGTTTCTCGAAAATAGCTATCCCAGAAGCGTCCTCATGAGACTCTGGGTAATAGAACCCTGTTACGTTGACGTAACTTGATTTGATTAACGGGTTTTTTGAGATTAAAAATGAGTATACTCTCCGCCATCCATGAGTGTGAATAAGATGAGAAAACGAGTAAATGATAATTTCACAACTACACTTGTTTTCGTTGCTAAAATTAATGATATCAGAGATAAGGAGATCTATATAACTGATGTTGTCATTGATTTGGATAATTTGTTTCTCAAAGAGTGTGTCAGAGCTTCTAATGCCAGGAAGGACCCTCACAAGAAAGAAATCCTTCGATAAAATGATCTCGTCGATGTCTGACGGGGAGATTAAATCGTAAAGTGAGATGAGGATAGTTCGTATTCCATTACGCGCATTATTATTTACCCTGTCTTTTATCCATTGTAACTCCCGCTCTTTTTGACTGTTAAAAAGAGATACGAGAGTGAAGCCTCCTTTCAACTCATACCGATTGTTTCTGGAAGTCTTGCTCAGGGAGGGGATTTGAATATCTTCTACTAGAAAAGAAAATCCTGGCTGAAGCATCCCCCAGCAGATCAATATTTTTGAGAAAATGGCGATTATACTTGCAAAGGCAAAGTCAATAAAATCTAATGAATATCCAAGTTGATTGAGGAAGAGAAATGCCCAACCAGTAATCAGGAGTTTTAAGTCAATTTTCCATCTAAGAGAAATCGTACCTATGCTGGCGGTCATTAATAAGGAAGGGAGAATGAAAAAGAGTGAGATGTCGGATAGTATTTTCCAGTAATAAATGGCAGAAACAACGGAGAGTAGGAATACCATAAAAAGGGGAACCATGATTCGTTTTTCCTTAAATAACCGCGAGACACCAAAATACATGATGAAAAATCCAGTTATCAATAATGACACGCTGAAAGTTTCCCATCGAATATCTATGTTTAAAGTTTGTACTAGTAGAAGTGGTATAAAACTGAGACCGAATAACCCGTACCCGGTTCCCCAATATAAATAAAATCTTCTTGATGTTTTTTGATAGGTATTAATGAGTAAAAACACTGGGAAATAAGTCGAGACACCGTTGAGCAGGCCGAACAATAGTATCATCGTCTCTACCAAACTTTCACCCCATTTTCCTGAACTTTATAATATGAATGCAACGATTCTACGATAAATGTTCTTTGATTTTTTAGTGTTTTTATAACTACTAAGTTATTATTATGTTATTGATTATTAGAGTTTAAAGGTTTCTTATATCGATATTTTTTAAATGTTTTTATTATTGATAATATTTATGATGCTAATTTCATGATAAGTATGTATTAATTATCTCCATCTTAATTATATAATTATTAAATATTGACAGGTTAATATATTCGAATAGAAAAATTAAATATCATCGTTGATAAGTTGATTCAAGTTCTCACGCTTCATTCCTATCCTATCAATACGGTACATACCATGCTTTTCAGAGAGATACCGTTTGAATGTACCCCTAGGCAATAACTCGATCTTTAATGGTATATATTTCACGAAGTTAACAAAGTCTCGCCAGTCTTTATCGATGTCTATAAATGCCTCATTTATCTTTCTATGAACCTCCTCCAACGGCATCGGCTCCTTAAGCTCAACATAGATTTTCATATAGTCCTTATGTTCTTCCACAATCTTCTGCGCTGTAAAGTCGGTGTGTTCAATCTTAGCCTCACTAATGACTTGAATTAACTCGTCTTCGTTGATACGAGTAAAATTATGAAGAACTATGAGTCGGTCTGCACGGGAATAGTACCTGAACACTGGTAAGTCCGTGTTGTGGACATCTTCTCCAAGAGAAACACATTGAAAGATATCAGGAATTAAGTATCTGTGTATGTCTGCAAGGTGTGGGCTTAGCACAAGCTGGTACCTCTCATCTACCTCGACGTTGAAAAGATCAACAACCTCGACCTCAGCTGGATCGCTTGGCGTCTCTAGCATGTTTTGCTCTGGGATGAACTCGTAATAATGAACCCTCCAGTCGAAGATGAATGCACCAGGATACTGGATTGATGCAATCGATGGGGCAAATGACTCGGTTGAGCCATACGTCACTTTTGGGTAATTCCCAGTGATTTTCATTATCTTATCTTTGTAAACTCGTGCAGCTGTATCCTGTGTTAGAAATCCTTTGAGGTTAAACGGCTCACCGATCCTCGGGTATACTTCATCTAAAAGAGTCGGAACCATCATGTAAGCGATATCTATCTCTTTGTAATGATCAACGAAATAATCAACCTTCACCTGAAAAGGCAGGTTAGGGTCTGGACATCGATTAAGAAAATTAATCATCTGGTTTCCACCGATCTCGTACAGGTATGCTGAGACCTGCGATCCACCTGGAATATTGGTATAAAATGTGTCCCCTATCTCGAAAGTGATCTTCTCTCCATCATGAGTGTTCACTAATAGTGCAGCTAACCCAGTTTTTTTCATGTTATCCATTAACGCCTTCTTTGGGAGAAGGTATTTTTTGGGTCGACCCATGGTACCGCTTGTAATGACCTTAAGGTAGTCTTTGAGGGGATATAGAAAGTCCCCCTCGCTCGGGGACTCGAAGTATTTTTTATACACCATGTAATCTGTGAATGGAGCACTCCTCTGACCAGTGCCACGTGAAATTCCTATGGCGTTACCTATCCTTGTTTTTGAGATTTGTTCAATCTTCTTTTTGTTCAATAGCTCCATTTTTTTCTGAGGATTCTTCTCGTAAAGAAAACCCAAGGAGTATTTACTCAAGAGGTTAACAATCTGTTTTTGAATAAACTTTGACATTTTCAACCCTTTTTTATATCATTTACTTCATCCGAGATACGTTCGAATTTAACGATATCAGATGTATTTGAATGAGTGTTAGGATAATATAAAATATACAAGTCTGTGAGGCTGGTTTTTATTTGCGTTATTTTGGGCAGTAGGAACGAATACACTCGTTTCCAACCATGTGTATGAATCAGAGAAGATAGAGTATAGATTATTATCTGACAGTTGATTCGCCTTTCATTTGAGAACTGAATTACATCCATGATAAACTGATTCAGGTCAGTCAGGTCATCATTGATCGTCATCGTCTGTTCATCAAAGACTGGTTGAGTCTTTACGAGACCCTGTATCATCCGGACATAATACAGGTCATCTTCACCTACACCGTTTTGTCTAAGGTCAGATAATGAAATTAGATCGTACATGGACACAAGAATCGTCCGTATCTCCTTCAGATGGTTTTCTTTTGCTCTTCTTTTTATCCACGTGATCTCCTCAATTTTTGACGCCTTTGAAGCGTTGATTAAGGCAATTTTACCATTCTTTGCCTCATAATATTCAATGGGAGATCCAGATATCAGATACCTAGTAAGATCGTCTGCGAGAAAAGAGAATCTTTGGTAGAGGACTCCGTTAATAATAATAATCTTAGCGAATATCGCGATTACCTCTACGAAAAATGGCTCGATAGATCCTAACAACAATCCAATATTCGCAAGTGATAGGATAGTCCATCCAATAACAAACATCTCGATGGGAGGATTATAGTATTTTTTTATAACTGCCAAAGCAAACGTTATGAAGAAATACGGAGTCAAAGCTACGAGGGAACCAAGTAAGCGGGGTTGAGTCGTGAAATAAAGTATGACTATTATCAGAGGTACACTGAGGGAGGAAAAAAACACGAGTTTGGCTTTATCAAAGAGATCACCTACGCCTGTTAACACGAGAGAAAACCCTATCAACGAGAATACAAAGAAAACAACTTCTACCCCCAGAGAAACTTCGTTATAGAGCAACTGAAGGAAAGCTATGATTACAATACCTATTCCATATAAGAAATAACCTACGCCCCAGAGCAGATAGAATCTTTTTCCAGTTTTTCTATAACTTCTATAAATTAGAGGAAAGAAAAAAACAGTAATTAATCCATTAATCATCCTCAGAGCTAGAGTATAAAACTCATTCATTACGAAAATAACAGTCTGCAATTATTATTTAACATTTTAAACTATTGATTTTTAGTAAAAAAATCTATCATTTTTCAACAAAAATTGTGCTATCCTGCTTTATTGAATCATTTCCTCATGAAGAAACCATCAATTGCTGTCCTTCATTGATAGCTTTCCCTTACCTTTTTAAAACTCTACGCCACAATCTGGTGGAAGAGGAACTAGACATGACTGGGAACAAGTCCTCTAATAGAAAAGAACTACTCGCCAAGGACAACTTTAGCGAATGGTACGACAATGTGCTCCTTGAGGCGAAGATAGTGGATGACCGCTATCCTGTGAAAGGCTTCTCTGTCTACACAGGGTGGGGTATGAGTATAGCGAAACGCATCATCGGGATGCTTGAAGAAGGATTAGAGAAGAACGGCAACGAGCCGATGCAGTTCCCGGTTGTTATACCCGAAGACGCGTTCCAGAAAGAAGAGGATCACATAGAGGGATTCAGCGGCGAAGTATTTTGGATAACTCACGCAGGAGAAAACGAGCTAGAAAGAAAACTGATACTGAGACCAACCAGCGAGACCGCGATCTACCCCATGTTCAAACTCTGGATGAGGAGCCACCAAGACCTACCAATAAGGATGCATCAGACCTGCAACGTATATCGCTATGAGACAAAAGCAACCAGACCCCTATACAGGGGCCGAGAGTTCCTATGGAACGAGGGTCACACTGCTCACGTGAACTATGATGACGCAGAGAAAGAGGTTAAAAACGCTGCCAAGATCTATCGGAGCGTCTACGATAGACTAGGACTTTCATACATTATGTTGAAGCGCCCTGACTTTGACAAGTTTGCAGGTGCAGACTACAGCATCGCTTTTGATACATGGAACCCAGATGGAAAAGTAAACCAGATAGGCACAGTACATCAGCTAGGATACAACTTTGCCAAAGCATTCGAGCTCACATATGAGGACCCGAACGGTGAACAGGCGACAGCCATCACCACATGCTACGGTATGGGCTTCGGCAGGACGCTCGCTGCGACTATCAGCCACCACGGAGACGACCATGGTCTTGTGCTTCCCCCCAAGGTAGCCCCCAAGCAGCTAGTGATAATCCCCATCCTGTTCAAGAAGAAGGGGGAGCTCACCATCAACTACGCCAAGAGGCTAGAGGCAAAGCTCCAAGAGGCAGGCATCAGGGTGGTCCTCGACGATGACACCCGGTTCAACCCAGGCGACAAGTACTACAAGTGGGAGATGTACGGCGTACCTCTCCGACTAGAGGTAGGTCCCAGGGAAGCTGAGAACAAGAAGGCGACACTGGTCCGGAGGGACAACTTCGAGAAAATCCAAGTCGAGGAAGCTCATCTCGTCGATAAAGTGCATGAGCTTTTCCAAGAGATCTTCATGAATCTCAAGAAGAAAAGCAAGGCCAAGCTAGATGAGCTATTGGCCGACGCCTACAACATGGATGAGCTGAAAAGCTACATGGATGAGCGGAGGATCGTCCGAGTCAACTGGTGTGGAGACGCTGACTGCGCCATGAACATCAAGGACCTCGTGTCAGGGGAGATCCGAGGCACACGGTGGGACATCGAGGAGAAACCCACAGGCAACTGCATCCTCTGCGGCGACGAGGGTAAGTACATAGCCTACGTGTCAAGGACCTACTAGTCTAACAGGATCTTCATTCCGTCGTGGGCGATTTCCTGACCCATCTCCTTCACTTTTTCACCGTATGGCTCAGATGGATTTAGTACTGGGTTTGTGTGGTTGAAGTGGGTATAGACGACTCGCCCGACGTCCACATCCTTCAATAGCTCCACTGCTTCCTCCTGTGGCACGTGTCCAAGCTGGTAACTTGTCACAGGTATACCGCTGACACGGTTCAGTTCATCGTCCCACCAGAAGGTAGCGTCCATGAGGAAAACATCGGCTCCCTTCAGCCTCGATAACACCTTTTCGTTTAGCTGCCCAAGGTCAGGCGCGTAGATGAGGCGCTTATCTTTGTGGTTTATCTCGTAGGCGTAGGTTGTACTTGGGTACCTTCGTCCACTCTCCATTACCTGTGTGTGAGGCACCTCGAAGCCAATGACCTCTACTTCTCCAAGCCTAATCACTGCTTTGTCCTCGTTGAGCTTGACAGGCAGAACATAGTTCTTTGAGAGTCGGCCAAGATCACCGAAATAGTTAGGCTCGTCGTCTGTGCCGAAGAGGAAGTCTATTAGATCAGGGGGAGCATAGACGGGAATCTCGAAGCTTTTACCCGTGCAGAACTCAGCGAGCCCGACGGTGTGGTCGGCGTGGCCATGGGTGAGGAAAACAGAGTCCAGTCTGCTCTCACGGAAGGTCTCGCCCACTGCCTTAGGTCTGGGAGTGAGTTCATGCTGTTCGAGCTGTACCTTGACGTCGTGCCCAGCGTCGAAGAGGATATGTTTGTCACCGTCAACGGTCACAGCGATGGATGACCTGGTTCTCCTGAGGTCATGGTTCATTCTGGCAGCAGCGCAGTTGGGGCACGTGCAGTCCCACTCAGGCACACCACCAATAGAGGCGGTGCCAAGTACAGTGATCTCCATAACAATCCCTACTTGTTGAAATAGTTAAAAGAGATGTGGGCAGGTATCGTCAACCTTTTGAGAACCCCAGTAGTTCTCATCTTCATGGAGCCAGTCTACCAGCCCGCCGAAGACTCATATTTGTTGACTAAACACGTGGAACGGCTCGTATTTGGACAGGTGCTTGATATGGGTACAGGTTCAGGCATCCAAGCGGTCACCGCTGCCACGAAACCCCAAGTAGAACACGTGGTAGCAGTTGACATCAATCCCGCTGCTTTGATTGTTGCAGAGAAAAGAGCTGTTTCTGCAGGGGTTCTAGGGAAAATTGAGTTTGTTTTGAGTGATCTTTTCAGTAACCTGTCCGGGGTTTATGATTGGATTCTTTTTAACACGCCGTACTTGCCCTCGGAGGGTGACGCAGACGAGGCATCATGGGCAGGAGGCGAAACTGGCTCAGAGATGATCCGCAGGTTTCTTGGCGATGCCCCCAAGTTCCTTAGACCCGATGGCTCAGTTTTGATGATCTACTCTAGTCACTCTGGTCTGGATGAGGATGCTTTTGAGGGATACCTTGTTGAGATGATTGAAGAAGTTGGGTTGTTTTTTGAGAAAATATGTTGCGTCCGGCTTAGCCCATCTTGATGCCTAGTCCGAAGCCCACGATGGCGCCACCCGCGAAAGGTAAATTCGATATCAAAGCACCAAGGATACCTTCCATCTGGCCAAGTCCAGCGAGCGCGGTGTTTCCCCATGTCTCTACTCCGAGCCAGTCAACAGAGATCATGCCCTGGTATTCCAAGTAGAGTAACCCCAATGAGAATAATCCAACTATTACTGCAACGATCTTTGCTATCTTCTTTACAGCGTAACCGATACAGAGTCCAATTACTCCTCCTACCCCCAACTGGGTAACTAGTGGAGTAAGGAAGCTTGTTTGTTCACTCATAGATGAAAACGTGTTACTGAAGCTTATAAAACTGGCTGATTAGTTGGGGACGATGTGTGTCCCTGTCTTGCCTTCAAGGGCATCCACGGCCTTGTCTAGGCTCGTGATTATGGCGTGTTCGCCTCCTCGCTCCACGAATCCCAGCGCTGCCCAGACCTTAGGACCCATGCTGCCCGCCTTGAAGTGACCTTCCGCCTGATACTTCTTTGCTTGGTCGACGGTCATCTCCTTGACAGGCTCCTCCTTGTCAGTGCCGTAGTTGAGGAGGGCGTGCTCCACGTCGGTGAGGATGAGATAGATGTTTGCTCCAACCTCCTCGGCTAGCTTCGCTCCGGCTCGATCCTTGTCGATGACGGCGTCTACTCCCTCAAGGTTGCCTTCTCCGTTTCTGAAAACGGGTATCCCGCCTCCGCCTGACGCGATGACGATGGTTCCGTCCTCAACCAGTTTCTTGATGACGCTTGCCTCAGCTATGCCCAGTGGCTTAGGTGATGGAACTACTCTTCTCCAAGGTTTGTCTCCGCTAGGCCTCACTTTCTTGACCAGCCAGTCGTTCTCGGCTCCTAGCCTCTTGGCGGTCTCCTCGTCATAGTATGGACCGACTGGCTTTGTGGGGTCCTGGAAGTCTGGGTCATCCTTGCTCACGATGACCTGAGTAATGATGGTCGCTACCTCTTTTCCTTCATCGGAGAGAAGGTTGTTGAGGTTCTGCTGCATCATGTACCCGATCTGTCCCTGGGTCATGCTACCTAGGACGAAGAGAGGCTGCGCAGGTACCATGTGGACTCCCTGCTCCTGCTGTATGGCGAGGTTTCCTACTTGGGGGCCGTTGCCGTGGGTTATCACGATCTCGTATCCGTTCAACGCGATCTTGGCGATCTGTTGTGCGGCGGTCCCAACGTTTGTCATCTGTTCCTCGAATGTGCCTTTTTCGTGGGGTTGCGTGATTGCGTTCCCACCGAGAGCGATCATTACTCGTTTGCTCATTTATTACACCTTGGAGAGAATAAACAAAAACACAGCCTATCTTAAAACACTTACCTCATTTGGAACATAGTTGCCTCGTTGTGCCGTATCCACGTTAAACATGCACTGAACACGGGATTAGCTGCCACCTGTTATATTCACGGTAATTTACATTGTTTTCATGAGTGATAGGGAGAGGGCCTTCCCCGAAGGCTTCCTGTGGGGCACCGCTATCTCGTCTTTCCAAGTGGAGATGGGTCGAGGAAAACCCATTGACTGCACCGATTGGTGGGCCTGGGTCCATGATAAGACCAATATTGATGTCAAACGTGTGAGCGGAGACACTCCAACTAACGGACCTGGGTTCTGGGAACTCTACGACCAGGACTTTGAGATGGCGAAAGAGGAACTAGCATCCAACACGATTCGTCTCTCTATCGACTGGGGTAGGCTGTTTCCCGAGTCTACGCGGGATGTCGATGCCAAGGTTAGACGAGACCTGTGGAACAACGTATGGGAGGTTGAAGTGGATAAAGACGCGATGGATCAACTCTCAAAGAAGGTGGACCATGACGCCGTTGAGAGGTATCGTGAGATTATCAACTCAGCTAAGAGCCATGGGCTCACCCCGATGGTAACACTGTATCATTGGCCCATCCCTCTCTGGCTCCACGACCCGATTGCCTGCCGAGACGACCTGGCTGGCACCGATAAGAAAGGGTGGTTAATGCAGGACACCATCGTAGAGTTCGCCAAGTACAGTGCTTACGTGGCGAAAGAGCTAGGAGATATAATAGACCTTTACTGTACCCTCAACGAGCCCCGGATAACAAGTGAGCATGGATACCTCACAGAGCGAGGGGAGTTCCCGCCTGGCCTCAACGATCCCTCACTGTTCCTTCTCTGTCTAAAACATCTAGCCATCGCGCATGGTGTCTCGTATCAGCAGGTGAAGAGGTGGGATCAGATTGAGGCTTCATCACTAGGCCCAGCCACGGTGGGTATCGTCGCTGTGCTACAGACATACGAGCCCAACGACCCCAAGAGCCCTGAGGATGTCTGGTGGGCAAAGTACATAGACTACGTGTACAACGAGTGGAACCTGAACGCAGTGTTCAGGGGTGACTACGATATGAACCTCAACCAAATGGTGGAGCCGTGGGAGCAGATGCCCCATCAGGTAAAGGGTTGTGACTACATCGGCGTCAACTATTACAGCAACTGGCACGTCAAACACAAGGGACAGGAAGGTCACCCGTTACTGGACTTTGAGTTCGCGCCCTGCACCGGTGACTGCACGGATTATGGATGGGAGATCCACCCGAAGGGATTAAGACACGTGGTTAACTGGGCCTACCAGAGGTACAGGCGACCAATCTACGTCACCGAGAACGGCGTCGCAGACGCAAAGGACGACACACGTGTAAGGTACCTCACAAGCCATCTTGATGAACTGCAGAAAGCCATACAGATAGATGAAGTACCGGTGAAGGGTTACTACTACTGGAGCCTAATGGACAACATGGAGTGGGCCGACGGGTACAAGGTACAGTTCGGCCTATACAGGGTAGACAGGAAGACCAAAGAGAGAACACCAACCAAAGCAGTCAAAATATTCAGAGAGATAGCCTCAGCCAACAGATTATGAATATCACATGAATCAAATTAAACTTGAAAAAAGTGTTGAGGGGTCACTGAATTATTTTTTAGGGTTCGATGAAATGGGGAAGCACTTCTTTACCGAACAGGTTGATGGCGTTCTTCTTGTCAGGACCGAGTGGTGACCCGGTTACGAAATGGGTTACGCCCATTTTCAGTATCTCGTCTATCTTAGATACACACTCCTCAGGGGTCCCACATACCGCGAAGGCGTTGATCATCTGTGAGTCCACTGCTCCAAAGGCTTCACCCCAGTTTCTCTCAGCCAAGTTTTTCCTAATCTCCCTAGCCTTTTCCACTGAGATACCGTGAGTCTCTAGGACAGATGAAGGGCTCCCAGCGACTATGTAAGCCACAACCGGTACGACGGCTTTCTTTGCCTCCTTTTTCTCTTCAGCCACGGAGAATGATGTATAAGCGGCGATATCAACATCATCAAAGTTTCGATTGGCCTTAGTCGCGCCCTTCTTTACTTGGACAACCGCCCTTTTGATGTCATCTGGATGTGATGCGTTGATTAGGGCTCCGTCGCCGATTCTGCCAGCGAGTTGAAGCATCTTCGGTCCTTGGGCACCAACATATATGGGTATGTTCTTCTCGGGTTTGAAGTTGAACTTGGCGCCAGCCTTGATATTGAAGACTTTGCCTTCATATCCAGTCTTCTCTCGGGCTAATTGGTGTCTTATTATCTCCACGGTTTCCCTGACGGTGCGTACAGGGTTCTTCATCTTTGAGCCCACGATTTCGAGACTGGTCCTGTCTCCAGCACCGATACCGCATAGCACTCTTCCTGGGGCTACCTCGCTGAGACTAGCTATGGATTGAGCGGTCATCACAGGATGCACTAGGTATGGGTTGGTGACTCCGGGGCCCAATCTTATCTTGTCCGTGTAGTTAGCGATGAAGCTGAGGCTCACGTATACGTTCCTGTTATTGAAGTGGTCTGTTATCCAGACGCTGTCATATCCCAGTTTCTCTGCCTGAATAGTGTAATAGGTAGTCTTCCAGAATAGCTCCATGGGTACGAACTCTATCCCGAAACTGGGTATACCCATCACCTCCGGCTAGAACTGTTTATCCCATATAGGACTGAAGGCGTAGGCTATCTTCTGTAACTTGAACTCTTCCAGAACTTGGGCAAGTTTATCTGGTGCTGCCTCGGCTACTGCCTCGATGAGGTGTGTAAGTCCAGCCTGACTGTCAAGCTGATCCCGTTGCCAGTAGTGAAGAATTATCTTTGCGATGCGAGGTGGTATCGAGCCGCTACTGGACTCAAGTAGTATATCTGTTAACCTTTCAGAAAACTGTGGTCGGATATCATTCGGGATGAGTTTTACTAATTCTCTATGCTCCATTTTATCTCAAATAATCCTTAGACTTCAGTATTTATTGAAAAGTTCGAAGACGGGTTTTTTCGTTTTTCGAACTTGCATCGACGTTTTTCCAATCTAGATGATTGTAAAAAACGAAAAAGGCTCGAAAAAAGGCGAAATATATATTATAATTACAGTATTTATTTATTAAAGGGAGGCGAAAAACAATTGTATCAAATATATAAATTCTGTTCTGTTCCCGAGAACAAATTAGCAAAAGAGGTGCAGGTAAATGTCGATTGATAGGTTGGATGCACGAATTATTCGGTCACTGAGTAAAAACGCTCGTAAACCCTTCAGTCAGATCGCGGAAGAGGTGGATGTTAGTGACACAACGGTACGAAAAAGAGTTCAACGGATGCTTGACGATGGAGTGATCAAACAATTCAACGTCTTACTCGATTACCACAGGATAGGAAGAATCATCAAAGCATTCATTGGCATACGCATCAATCCGCCGCGGCTCTCGACAGTAGTGGATAGACTCAAGGATAATCCCGATGTCCAAGTCCTTTACCGGACGACGGGAAACGCTAACCTCTTCGTTGAGGTGATATTCAGGGATATGGAGGAACTGAACGAGTTCCTTGAGACGGAACTGAACATCGACGGCATTACAGGAACCGAGGTAAACATCGTTATAGGGCCATACAAGAGATGCCCATGCACGGGCCTCTAACCACCTTTTTCATTGCTCAAGAGTTAATGTACCATCGTCATCCAGCGTTGCATTGAAATTAACTCTGAAGATAGACTCCAAGTAACCTTGAATGAAAACAGGGTGAAGAGCGAGTTGCTCAGCTACTATCTTGTTGTCCTTAAGTGTGAACTTGCCCCACCCGAAGTTCGCCATTTCATTGAGTATGACTCTCCAGTTGTCTTTGAGGCTCGGGTCCAGCTCATGATCAAAGACATCCAGTGCCTTTCTGTTCATGGCGATGCCCTGTGAGACCGCGTATAGCTCCTCCTCATTCAAGGTGCTGAAGAGGTCATCCATGATCCCTACCGTGGTTATTATGACGCGCTCCTGACCTATACGATAGACGTTTGGGAACCAGTCCTGCATATTCAGCTTCTTGAATATCCTGAGAGCAGCGACAATGGCCTCTTCCTTGCTCTCAACGCGCTTGATGTTCTCGAGGAACTTTAGGTAATTGTATAGGTTCCTGTCAAGGCGTACAGTCACCTCATATTGTGGCTTCTTGGTTTTACTGAGCTTTGGCCCACGTTGTTTAGAGTCCAAGGTCAATTGATCATGTTTTTCTTGGTTTATTAAGACTAGCAGAAAACCCCGGTTCAAAAGCGCATACTTCAGAAAACTGGTTAATTCCAAGTAGCTTGATGCAAGGTGAAGCACATGGAAGACTTGAATTACTTCAGTTCCATACTTTTATCATGAACACAGGTTTCAAGCTCGATAAGGCAAGAAGCCTCATGGAAGAGAAAAACCTAGACTGCGTCTTAGCCACAAGCCACGACAACGTGTATTACTGCAGTAACTCAGAAATCATGACCATCACCATGCTGAAACGCCTCGCTGCCGTCTTCATCCCCCTTGACGGTGAACCGGTCTTCGGTGTCCACGCTAATGAACGGGTTACTGCTGAGAAAACCACGTGGATCAAGGACCTAAGAGTCTACGAGGGAGGTGAATGGGAGCCCCTCAAACCCATAGACTTCGTCGCTGAGACACTAGAAGAAATGGGATATAATGACTCAAGGATCGGGGTAGAGACACTGGACATCCCGGGTGTTTGTTACGATTACTTAAGAAAACTACTCCCAGATGCAGATTTCACTGACAGTCAACCAGTCTTCGATAAGATGAGAGCAGTGAAATCCCCTGAGGAGTTCAAGCACCTAAGTAATATCAATATGGCAACAGCCAAGGCTATAACCGTGGCCTTCGAGATGGCCAAGCCGGGGGACACCGAAAAAGAGATCGCCCAGAACATGATCACCCAGACCCTGGAATATGGAGCTGATACAGTAGCCTTCATGACAATGGGAGCAAGGAAGAACATCTGGGAGACACACCACATCCCAGGAGACTACAAGATCAAGGAGGGAGACCTTATCCATGTGGATTTTGGATGCTTCTTCGATGGGTACCTCAGCGACATCTCAAGGATGGCGGTGGTAGGTAGACCCGACGAGATACAGCTAGAAGCCTACAGGTTCGCCGTTGACACCGAGCGAGCAACCGGTGAAGCCCTCAAGCCAGGAGTCACCGTCATGGAGGTACATAATGCCGTCAAAGAGTTCTATGAGGCCAGAGGCCACATTTATAACCGTGCCTTTATAGGTCACGGCCTCGGTATCGGTTGCCATGAATATCCTTTCCTTGGCCCTAGTCACGCTGACTGGATCCTAGAACCAGATATGTTCTTCCAGGTGGAGCCCAGTATTGCGTTGGGTCATGCTAGGGTGCACACTGAGGATAGCTTTGTCATCACAAAGAAGGGGAGCGAGAACGTCAGCGAGTACAGAGACATATATCTGAGCTACAGATCATACGATGAAATTTTGGAGAAGACCGAGGTACTCAACAAACCATAAAACAGATTTTTTACACAAAAACAGCATTAGAGATGCTTAGGATAGAATAAATTAGTTTCAAAAACAAGAGTCAAAGCCGGTAATTTTAGGCATGAAAACAAGAAAAACAGTGATGAATTAATTCTTAATCGTCAGAGACCATGATACTGGTCCCCTGTGGCTGAACTGCCGAGAGCTGATGGAAGAACCCGTAGACCAGCACACCTTCAAGGATGCTCAAAGGGTCGGTGACGCTGAATCTTACGAGGTCGATGACCAGCTCCAAGCCGCTGGATGCGGGGATCTTATCGATGTTGAACGCGTGGATCACTCCGACTACGAGAATGGACACCACTGAGAGGAACGGAGTGGTCTTCCTCACCAACGTCAATATTTTTTCTTGGGTCATATCACCCCTCTCCCTCACACCCAAATATGAAGTTTTTTCATTCTGAGTAATAATAATATTTACTAGCCACTTGCCTAATCGAGTCCCTCACCGTTAATCCTATAACGAGGTTCACTGTTTCTCTCTAGACCTTCAGGTGCATATTATGGAGAAGAGAGAGAAGACAAGCATACTCAGCTACGGCCTCATGGTGATGACCTTCACACATACCCTCACACACGTCT
>JAOZHP010000007.1 GCA_026014815.1 Candidatus Bathyarchaeota archaeon | reverse complement strand
TTCAGTCGCAGTCTGGGCTATCGAGCTTTTAATCCATAACTCTATACCATCGGCGGAACTTATGTTCGTGGCGGAGATAGCTTCGGTAGCTATTAAACTATTAACAGCAAGCCCAGCACCGACCACCATCTTGGCACTTGCCGAACCTACCAAATAGTCCCCCGTATCAGCCGAGCAGACCGTGTTGGCGTCACCCGCAGTCCACGCATCCTCGCAGTCCTCAATAACCGCGCCGTAGTCTAATACAACTACCAGGTGATGTTTGAAGTGGGTCAGTTCTACAATATCAGTGGGGAATATTCCTACAGATGTCAGTGTGTTACCCGTAGTCGTATTCAGTTTGTAGAGTTCATTCCCTATACCTATATATAAGTTATCATTAAATTCAGCAAAGGCTCTGGGTTGCCCTGCTGTCGGTTGCCATATCTCGGCATCGTCAAACCAGTTAGTTCCCCCTGTCACAGCGACGCTATGCAATAAAAGCCTTAACCCCGTTGCCCCCGAACCTATTGTCTTTGAAACTGTTAGTTGTTGCCACCCCGCTGCCGTTGTATTGGTATCCGACCAAGTGGCGGTACTGCCCCCATCGTCAGATATGCCAATCTTTGCGTTGCCCGCAGTTGTTCCATAAACCCAGCACAGGAACTTGAATGTGTGCCCCTTGTGGTTGGTATTCCACGTCAAATCTTGATAATCTTCGTCCGCAGCCCCGTCGTGTATCCAACTATAAGTACCGCTTAACGCCCTATTATCAGTTCTAGCTCCATCACCTGTCCAGTTGGCGTCCAATTCAAAGTCAGCATTAGTAATGGATACGGCGGTGATGGGTGGTAAGGTAATAGCCGTGGGCGTCCACCCCGCTATCGCCATACCCCTGTGCCTCATATCCATACCGATAGAACTGTAATATCTTTTAGGGTCAGAACTGTCGTAGACTTCCAGCCCAAAACCAGATCTGAAGTCATCCAATATAATAGCTATCTCACTCTGCGGGTCTAATGCGCCGTAGTCTGGCGCACCTGCATAATACTGGTTCTTTAAATAGCGTTCTGTTAAGGTACGATAGGCGGGCTTGCCGTCTAGGGTGGCTAACATTAACCCGACAGCCGTTGTGCCGTCTGACCGCAACAGTCCAATATCGTGCTTTTCCTTTAAGTAATGCGGCATTATCTTTTCCTCGGCTCTCTAATTCGCTTTATCTCTTCGCCCAATTCTTTCAATCCTTGCTTGAGTATAGGGTCGTTGGTGCGTTTGTAAATGTATCTGCCCATCTTCCACAGAACATCAATCAGTACCCTAACCGCCATTCTTAAATCCCGTATCTCAAACTGGGCTTTCTTTAATCTATCTTCCATTAGTATCTCGGCAGGATTAAACTGCCACTCGGCCTTAACATTCTTAAACTGGGAAGCAACCTGTAATACTCCATCAAGTATCTCTGCGCCCTCGAAGCATACCTCCCCGTATCTTCAGCCGAGGGTATATCTTCCTCATTTCTTAACAGACAGTAGGCGGCGTAGGCTATCAGCAAGTCAACTTTTGCCCCATCTATCTCAACAGTATCCGTGAAGTCAGTTACAGTAGATAAGGGTGCTATTCCGATTACACGTATTTGCCTATTGTCCTGATATGTTTCGGGAAACCTCAGCCACTTATAAGTCCCGTCGCTGTAGGTATACCAGTTGTAAACCCTTGCCCAGCGAGCGGGGTGCAGGTCATCGCATGGGGCGTCTTGTGCGCTCTCTGTCTGAATGTAAACTTGCAGGACTGTCCCATCGGCGAAATCAGATAGCAGTAAATATTCCTGAAGCAACTTACCCGTTACCCTTGCGCTGTCAAAGTAAGCATCCTGCCCATTTGTATGTGCCCTGAAACGGAATTCTATTTTAGTTATATCACTTGGTATGGCCAGGCCTTCTATTTCGAGCAAGGTGAATACATCTTTGGGGCACGAAGTTGTTGAGTTAGTCGTTGTTTCCGTGCCATCCTCATCCTCATACGCAATGGTTAAGAAAGCCTCATCATCATCGGTAGGGCGAGCCCAGCATTTGAAAGTAATCGTTCTACCCCTCAAGTCTAAAAGGCGGGGGAATGTATCGGAATCTATATATGCGTACTGGTCGTCAGCACCAGTCTCAACCAGCATTGATGTAGTGCCAAGCGGCCCCCTGATATATCCCGCCGTAGTAGTTCTGGTTAGGGTGGCGTCGGTAGAGCCTGAATAGAGGCTTGGATTGGTTGAGGATGTCCATAATTCAAAGCTATTGTCGGGAAGCATTTGACCAGTAACAAGCGTTCTATCCTCAAGGTGGCGGTACAAGTTGGGATATAGTTCCCTTATGGCGTCATTGATTGCTTGCAGGTGGGCGGTGTAGCCGTGCCGTGATATTCTAACAGTAGCTTTATCAGCCTCGTCGGTAAAGTCGGCTCCCCTTACAGAACAAGTACCCCCAGAAGTGACGTAATCATATATCTTCCTGTCTGCGCCAGCGTTGACATAATCGGTTATATAGCACCAGAAGGTGTTGAAGTGGTCATCGTTGGCATCATCGTGTTCATTGAGGTTAGTGGAAACAACGGAGGTAGACGTGGTTAATGCCGTCGTTACTGCTACCTCCAACCAATCCCCCAGAATTTTACTTAGCCTCTCATCCAGAACTGATGCTGCCGACGTGCCCATTTGAACCCCCTAATAACTTGATGGAAATCCCGACCTTGTTTGGGTTGTATAATCGTCGTCCAAGCCCGACTTGTTTGTTACGTCGCTATACTCACTAGATGCGGGCGACTTTGAATCTAACTTATCACTGAACCTAAAGGGGAATGTATAAGGAAAGCCGAGGGATTTTTTGTATTCGCTAGATGTCTCTGTTTTTTCTTGGACACTACTATATTCGCTTGAAACCGATGATTTACTTGCCATACTTTCATACTTTACTGACGATGGGGATTTATCTATCAAGTCGCCGTAGATTGAGGTTTCAGCATACCGAGATGCTTTCTTATCATCAAATCTAAACGGAAAGGTGTATGGGAAACCACCTGCTTCAATGTACTCCCACGATATGGGTGTCTTGGGTTGGATGTCACCATACGTTGAAAATGGCATTACTTCCCTTCAAGTTGCCCTGTTTCTGGGTTGAACTTGGCCTTGTACTTTTTCTCCAATAGAGTGACAACAGCCTTCTGCGCGGCCAATACTTGATTAAGTTGCGCCTGCAAGTTCTGTGCCTGTGCTGCTATTATGTTTATGGCGTTGACTTCTTCCTGTGTTAATTCAATCATTATGTAACTCCATCTATAGAC
>JAOZHP010000068.1 GCA_026014815.1 Candidatus Bathyarchaeota archaeon | reverse complement strand
GGTAAGAAACTAGGGGTCGTCGCCCTATCCGACTGGAGGTCTGCCGCCGACCTCATCAACTCCTATTACATACAAGAATACGATCTAGACATAGTAATCGGCTTCATGGACGCCTTCGGCATAGAGTTCCTCAACAACGTCAATGTTCCTATTATTGGCTGGATACCCATTGATGGCCCGTTCACGCCCAAGTGGAGGAATTATGTCCGGAACTTCCACCGAGTTATAGCCTATTCAAGGTTCGGCTACGGGGAGCTCCAGAAGTGGTTCCCACCGACCAAGATCGGGTACATACCACACGGCGTCTCTGAGGACTTTAAGCCCATGGATAAGAATGAGATCAGGGAAGAGTTCGAGGAGGAGTACGGCATACCCAAGGACGCCTTCCTAGCGGTGAACGTCGGAGCCAACGTGGGATGCAGGAAGGAGCTCCCGCTGATGATGAGAACCTTCAAACGCTTCGTGGAGGACGGCCACGACGACGCCTACCTTTTCATACACACTAACGCCCACGGAACGTACCCGAGGGCCTACGACCTGCCCATATGGAGGGCGATGCTGGGTATGGATGAGCACATCCTGTTCCCGGACTACAACCCCATAATCAGCCCCGTCAGCAACACCCAGCTTGCCAGGGTTCACAACGCGGGAGACGTGTACTGGCAAAACTCGGTGGCTGAGGGCTTCGGGCTCCCGGAATACGAGGCTATGGCCTGCGGGATCCCGCCGATATGCCCCAGAAACTCCGCTCAGGTCGAGATCGTCGAGGGGAACGGGCCGAGGAGGGGCTGGCTCGTGGAGAGCGTTCCAGATGACATGTACGTGCAGATACCCGTCTACGTCCCCCAGCTGCCCACCTACCCTGTTCCTAACCAGAGGTCGGCCCTTGAGAAGCTGGAGGAGGCCTACCAAAACCCAGATCTCAGGGAAAGATACGGGAAGGAGGCCAGAAGGTACGTAGAGAAGTATCACAACTGGGAGCTGGTGATGGAGAAGTGGTTCAGAGCCTTGGACGAGGTTGAGGCCGAGTTGGATATGTTCCGCCATCTGGGAGAGGCATTGAGTACCGTACCGGTGGCTTAAGCCCATAGAGCATCTCGCGAGGGCATGAACACGGGAATTGAAGCGGGCGTTCTTGGCTACACAATAGGGCCACGGTCGAATATTAGCCTAAAGTCGTGTAGGTGCAGGTCTTTCGTCTCAGTCTCCCTAGTCCCCACCATAAAGATAGGTTTCAGCTTAACGTCATCACCCGGCAGATGCGTGTCGTGCGTAGCCTGAATGGTCCCCTTCATGAGCAGTCCAGCCTCATCATGGGCATCATTGACGACTATATTGACCCGAACGTGACCTACGGTGGGTGCTCCTATCGAGGTGGAGGTTTCCACCGCACCGCTTCGCGTGACGAAGCGGAGGTTGCCATCAACAGCCGTATCATACTCAAGCCACATGCCGTCATCCGGGGTGGCCCAAGGTTGATTGTTGCCCGTTTCAAGGTTGGTGACACTCACGAGACCCAATAGGAAAAATACGTCGGTGATATCCACTAATTCTGTCCTCAGATTGAAGTGGGGGCTGACGGAGACTGCGGTGGGATATTGATCCCCCGTGTGTAGTGCAAGCCAGTCATTTAACCCGCCATCTGTGCGGAGGATCAGACCCCCACCTAACTCATTGGCTGAGGCGAAGTTGCCCGCAGCCGGGGCACCATCACCATTCGTGTCCCATTCCCTGTCTAGACCGACACCGAAGGTGGCCACCCGAAAATGGGGGCGTCCGATGAAGCTCTCCTCCCAGACCCTAGCGGGTAGGGCATCCCTGAGGAACCACTCCCTGTCCCCATGCTGACAACGGAAATATTTCTCCTGTCGATTCTTGGTGGGATTCCAGAAAATCCTGAGGTCGTTTTGCCAGCACTGTATCCAACCAATTTTAGGTTCCGTCATTCTCTACATCCCCACGCATAGTACCATCGTGGTCAGGGTCGTCCCTCCACCCAATCCCACCAACGTGAAACCAACAATATTTCCATATATGCGCCGGTTTGTGGGATTCCCCGGATCAACAATTGGGTCAGTAAGGAACTCATAGTGCATGACGAACTCAATATACCTGAGGTCAGGGACACGGACGACCACGTTCACACTACCCCCTGCATCGTAAACAGTTGTATCAACTCCACTGGCTACGATTCGTCCCTCTTGATACAGTGCTACGACGTCGTTCCTTTCATCCGAACTCATTAAATCACCCCGAATAAAAAAGGGGGGAATCGTTGGGAGTTAGTTACGCTTGAACCCTGCTGAGGCGGTTGACTAGGCTTTGGATAAATGCTGTTGCCGCGAACCCGGATGTGAAGCACATCATTCCGTTGGGGAAGTTTCGTTCACTGTAACCTATGAAGTAGATTAGCCCTGTGATGGCGCCTAGAGTGTATCTCTTGAAGGCGGGGAAGGTTACGATGTCCTCCCACTTCTCGGCCATCTCCATGAGGACGTAGGCGAGGCCTCCGAGGAAGCCGAGGAATATGAACCACAGGGCGTTCTCATAGCCCATTTCCTACACCCCTATGGCGATGATCTCAAGGGTCAGGGTCGTCCCGGTTCCTGAGCCGCTTAGGGAGATTCCCACCACATTACCGGAGATATTCTTGTTACCCACATCCACATAGTCGACCGGAGGGTCCGTGTGCCACTGAATGTTCAGAACTTCCTCGATGAAGTTGAGGTTAGGAACCGTCACTGTGACGTAGGCCATCCACACAACGGGCGTCACCGAGACACCTTTGGCCACGGTCCTGCCGTCAAGCAGGGTTGTGACTATCCTGTTGACGCGGTGGTAGCCTCTCTCGTGGTAGCTCACTTCTCAGGACCTCCCTGGGGCTATCGGAGCCCCACTACGGAGGCCCGATGGCTATGACTTCGACTAGCAGTGTCGTGCCTGTGGAATACGTAACACCCGTAAGTGTCATGCCGACGACGTTTCCGGTGATCTTCTTGTTCTTTGCCTGAAGCACGCCATAGGGTGGGTTCCCGTCACCTGCATCGCAGTTAATGGGATCCTCGGTAAACTGGACTTGAAGGACGTACTCGATCATCCGCAGATCGGGGACACAGACATTCAGGACATGGCATGCGTTGGTGTAAGTTGTTTGAACCCAGTTCACGCCGTAGGCTACTACCCTGCCGTCCTGTAGTGTCGCTATCTGGTCGTGGCTTTTCCATCCCTTAGCTAGATATCCCGTGGGGAGCCTAAAATCTGGCAATCAGGTCACCCCACTAGGTCGTGTGCACTATTTCTTGCACTCTGCCAACCCAAGTCGCAGTGTTGACGGGGTCGAGCACCCTCAAGGCGGGCTCCTTCACGTACGAGACTCCATACAGCACGGGGTAGTCAGTGACGTAGTCAACCTGGTCTCCGAATGCGCCTGAGAAGAACACCTTCGCGAGGAAGGTCGTGTCCTTCCTAAGGATGATGGCGTTGTCCAGCTCCTTGATCCTCTGAGTGTGACCCACGGCATGCTTTTGTGCCCAGCCACAGTAGAGCATGGGCTTCAATTTGCCGTCTATCGTGAACTGCAGGCTCTCCAGCTTCGGCGAGGCGTGTATCGAGCTTATGCCGTATATCACATGGACAGCATTCTCACCAATCTTGATGGCGTTCCCAGCAGTCCCACCCATCAGGGTGGTTCCAGCGTGAATCCAGTTCGCTACGGCTCCTGTGCTCCAAGCGCCCTGAACAGTAGCGTAGATGCCGTAGATGTCCTCCCAGTCGTCTCCGACTCCTAGGAAGCAGGCCCTGATGGCGAGGGGTCCGCCGGTCTTGTTGCTCCCAGGAGTCTCTCCCTGGATCTCAGCGTCCATCTGCTCCTTAGCCAGCATTCCTCCCAGGAGGGCTTCTTTGATGTGCCTGAGGTGGATGTCCACCATCTGCTTCGTGGGCAGCGCCCTGATGAACTGGCGTTCGAAGCTCCTGCCGAATCGGACAAGCTCCTTGTCAGTGAGGTCACGGGTGACCATAGCTAGGTCGTCAGCTAGTACTCTGGCTTCGTCTTGATAGCCCTGTAAAGTTCCTAGACTTATTGACAATATCTTTATCTCCTTTTCGAAATTTAAATAAAGGTCGTCCCTTTTAGAAATTATACCAATAAACCCAATAGGGGCTAATATGGTCAAGACTCCTGCGACGTTCACTATAGAGCGAGGACTACTGGAGAGGCTTGACAACTACGTGGAGAAGAGGAAACGATCTTTCGGTGGTCGTAGGAGCAAAAGCTCCATCGTTGAAGAGGGGTTGGAGAACATATTATACAGGCTGGAGAGGGAGATCTCCGGCTTGGAAGAGGGAAGGGATATCAGCGTTATCCGCTGACTACTCTTGCATTATGGAGATGCCGCGGCCGTCTGCAGGATAGGCCCCGTCATCCATGACCGACATGTCCCCGCGGTCGGTTACCGAAGGGAAGAACTGGCGCAGGCGCTCTCCTGGCCTGAATTCCTTCACCATGGGGATTATCCCTGGCTTCCTTTCAGTCATCCGTCGAGCCGCTACGTTGGCCCTTCGCCGAGCCTGCTCTACAAAAGCACCCCCGCCAAGCCTCATCTGCTGCCCTGCAAAGCCTCGAGTCTGAACTCGGGTACGGACCTGTTCTACAAGTCTGCCACCGCCAGGCCTCATCTGCTGCCCTGCAAAGCCCCGAGCCTGGACTCGGGTACGGACGTCTCCTACCCTTGCCTGAGCCCTCGATCTAATCTCCTGAACTTTTGGGAGACTCATTCTTCATCACACCCTAAGTGAACTGTGTATTTTATAAAGTTTTTATGATCCTACTACCGAGAGATCGCTGTAATAGGGCTCCTCCTTCGTCCTCTGGGGCTGATCCGCCAGAGGGGGCTGAGCCTGCTTCATCAGGTCAAGCCTCTCACGAGCTGAGAGGGCACTCCTCACGATCTCCCCCATCGT
>JAOZHP010000067.1 GCA_026014815.1 Candidatus Bathyarchaeota archaeon | reverse complement strand
CTTAGCATGCCTGAGCCAAAGCGTCACTTGAGGGAACTCAGAGACCGGGTTAAGCACGGCGTTAGCAAGAAGCTGCTGCCCCTCGTCAGGCTCAAGGGTATCGGCCGCGTCAGGGCTCAGGTACTCTACAACAGTGGACTCACAAGCGTCGCCGAGCTCAAAAGAGCAGACCTAAGACAACTCACCGCTCTACCCCTCATAGGGCCCCGCCTCGCAAAGACCATCAAGGAACAAGTAGGCGGCGTCGTAGACGAGCGAGAATGGGAGAGACTAAAAACAACGGAAACAGCCCAAAGCGCCCTAACAATGTTCATAGAAGAAGAACCAGAGGAACCCCGAGTAGAGGAAGAGGAAAACCCATAGAAGAGTCAAGCTTCATTAACTCACCCCCTAAAAATACACGGACCCCAAAATAACATTGTAAAATGACGACGACGGACACACACACCCTCAGAGCCACATACATAAAAAACGCGTATAACAAGCTACTTGAAGAACAGCCACTCAACTAGTTTTATATAGTATTGAAAGTTACTCAGAATCATGACCATAGACGACAGACCTGGATACATCCTCAGAGTCAGCAGCGATGAATGGGTCGAGCAGATCTATGAACTACAAAAATATTACTCAGGAATCATGCGCAACTGGAAAATAGGCACACCCATCCTCCTAGCCAAGAAAACAGAGGTAGGCGACAGCTTCCTCGGGTACGGCATCACAGACAAAGTAGAGATGCTATGGGAGATGACGCCAGAAGAAGAAAACTATTGCAGAGAAAACAAGTGGAAATGCGCCCTCACATTCAAGCCCCTCATACGCTTCGATAAACCCCTCCCCATCAAAGCCACCTTCCTCGCCGACGACAAACGCAAAGGAAGCTTCCTCCACGGAGCCATGCTCAACGAAGAACAGATAGACACCATCCTAGAAGCCGCAGAGGACTATCAGGAATAATAACAAACTTATCCAGCCAGAACACATCACCAGCAATGGGGTACATAGCTGCTGCAGTAACAAAGAAACAACAAGACGCATCACCAATCATACTCAAGATGCTACAAGCATCAGGCGGCACACAAGCCCCAAGAACCGCAATAGCATCACATCAAGCAGTCGAGACATACAGCAAGCCACCAGAGTTCACGTCCCACACCGCGCCAGCGCTCCTCGCATACAAGACCTATGACCCATCCAACTATCCCCCACAGCCCCTTATCCAAGGATCAACCGCCATAGCGTTCAACGGCATAATCTATGACACAGAGACCCCCGACTCACTGGAAGCAGCAAACATACTAGAAGAAGACAACACCAAGGGAATCGAGACACTCATCACCGAGAGAGAAGCCGCGTTCACCGTTGCCGCACTAGAAAAGAACAGACTCATCCTAGGAAGAGACCACGTCGGCACCATCCCCCTGTACATCGGAGAGAACAAAGAAGCCTTCGCCGCAGCCTCCAACAAAAAAGCTCTATGGGCTCTCGGAATCAAACCAAGGCCAGTGAAACCTGGCACACTCACTGAGATCACAGAAATCAGGGTAAAAACACGGACCCTCAGACAGATAGCAAAGCCAAAACAAACAGTCCAACCATTGAATGATACCATCAAAACACTGCACAGGATAATGACAGAAACAGCGACAAAGATAGCTAAAAAAAGGAACAAGGCAGCGGTAGCGTTCTCAGGAGGCATAGACAGCACACTAGCCGCGTACTACCTGAAAGATGCAGGAATGAAGCTTGACCTCATCTGTGTAGGCATCAACCAACGAAAAGAATACACGGAAGCACAGGAGGCAGCAGACGCATTAAACCTACAGGTAGAGATTGTCTCATACACAAGGTTTGAACTTGAGGAAATAATCGACAAGCTCCTCCTGAGCATAGAAGACCATAACCCAATGAAAGTGGGAGTAGGTGCACCCCTATACCTTGCCACCAGCCAAGCCGTCGAGAAAGGCTATAACAACATTATATCAGGGAACGGCAGCGACGAGGTCTTCGGAGGCTACATGAAGTACCTCAAACAGCATATGGATGGCCTAGACGCAACCATGTCCATGTACGATGACACCGTCAACTCCTGGAAAAACAACTTCGATAGAGACACAAAGATAAGCAACGACCTCGGCGTCAACCTGCTACTGCCCTTCACACACCCTAAACTCATCCAGTACGGCCTCAGCATACCAATACAACACAAGTTAACCAAATCACAGGGCCAACCAAGAAAGAAGGTAATAAGGGAACTAGGGAAACACCTCGGCATACCCGATAAGACCAGTGACAGACCCAAGAAAGCAGCACAGTACTCAACGGGAGTAAACCAGAAGCTAAGAAAGATAGCAAAGAGACACGGCAAAAAACTGGGAGAATTCCTCGAAGACAGGCTCCATGAGCTAAGGAAAGAACACAGATGGACAACGTGAAAAACATTCTAGAGATTCTTCAAGTCAGATACCCGGAACACCTAACCGAGACCCAGAGACAAGACCCATTCAAGACACTAATAGGATGCATTCTATCACAGAGGACCCGAGACCAGAACTCTGAGAAAGCCTCAATGAACCTATTCAACGAGGCAACGACGCCACAAGACATACTGTGCCTCAGCGAGGACGAGCTCCACAACCTGATACGATGCTCAGGATTCTACAGGCAGAAAGCCAAGTACATCACAGGAACATGCAAAACACTCATCGACCACCATGAAGGCCGAGTCCCGGATACACGAGAAGAACTCTTGAAGCTCCCGGGGGTAGGCCCCAAGACAGCTGATATAGTCTTAATATATGCATACGGTGAGGAGACGGTGCCCGTGGATGTACATATCTCCCGAGTCACCCGACGCCTTGGAATAGCATCAACTGATGCAGACCCAGAGACAGTGAAAAAACATCTGAACCAATCCATCCCAAAACATCAAAGCCTACTTTACGACAGGGCAATACTCCAGATCGGGAAAGATTATTGTAGAAAGGCGGCGCCAAGATGCCCCGAGTGCCCGTTAAATAAAGAATGTAAAATAGTTGGTCTATGAGACCGTGATATGACCTAGTGCCAAGTCATCACAGAATTTGGCAAGGTGTTCGAACTCGTATGCAATGATCTCATCTATCTGAGGGGTCAGCTTCAACACATCGACACCATCCTCAGTGATCAACTGAGCTGAACATACGCTAGGCTCATTGATGGGGCGACCAATCTGGCTCAAAAGCCACACATATGTCTCCCTGACCTCTGACACATTCTCAATTATTCTATTAGCGATCCTGTAACACAACGCGTTATAGATCTTGCCGACGTGGCTCACTGGGTTCTTACCGGCAGCAGCCTCGCTGCTCATGGGCCTGTTCAACGGAATCACGCCCACAACGTTGTTACCTCTACCAACCTGACCGCTGTCACCAGCCTCAGCGCTAGTACCTGTGACCGTCAGGTATAGACCGTCAAGACCCCTATCCTTAACATCAAGAGCATTCAGGTCGATACTTATTTTGTCAAGTCCATACCTTTCATCAACAAACTCATTGATGGCGTCATGGATCTCTGCTTTCTTCTTGAAGTAATCAGCCTCGTTGTCAATGAACTGGTCAACCATAGCCATGGCAACTGTGACGTTCAGGTCACCGTTCTTCCTGAGACCCATTAGCTTGATGTCTTCACCGGACGCAGGGTAACTCTTCTTAAACTCCCCTGAGTTCAGGTAGTTCTCAAGTTCCTTGATCACTGTCTCGGTCTTAGTGAAAGGTGCGTAGCCAACGGCCGCAGACGTATCGTTTGAGCCAAGGAACTTTCCCTTTCTGTCGAAGATATCAGCTAACGCCATTGAACCCGGCTTTATCTGGCTTTGGTAAGCGACGTGCTTGTCAGGGTCAATGAACCTAAAGTGTTTCCTTAGCCAGTCCTTAGTGCTTCGCTCAGCTATCTCATTCACAGGGATCTCCTCGTCGCCCACCTTGAACGTAGCCCTGTCGCCGAACACGAAAAGCATCGGTTCCTCTACTTTTCCGCCCCCGAACTCGGGATACGCTACCCCCGCGGCTAGAAGGCTCTTGTCCACGTTATGGTGGAGCACTACGTCGAACTTTTTGATGTACTCTTTAGATAACTCGATGGATATCTGGTTCATTACTGAGTCGCACATGGTGTCGGGGTGACCCATGCCCTTCCTCTCACATATCTCGAGAGGCTGGTCCTCAAGCGCTACTCGTCCTAATTTGTTTACGTAAACGTTATTCAAACGATTCACCGCATCTGATCAATGATGATGATGGACATCAATGAGAAGGAAGAATATAAATTGATATGTGTATTGCCGAAGAGAAGAATAAAAAAGCATTATTAAGTTGAATACAATAAAATGACTAAACAATATAAAAATATGCCTACAGGAATACTCAGTCCGCTTCGTTAAGTAAAACTGTCATATTTTCATAAAATTTATGCTCACCACAAATCAATAAACTCCAAAGCCCCCACATCAACCCCCACCCATAAACAAAGTTGTGAGGTGCCTAACATGAGCGACGTAAGTATCAGAAATAAAAGAGCAGAAAACATACTCATAGATAATATAAAAATATGATAAGTGAAAAGTCATGAGAAAGCACAATCAGATTATGAATATATGAAAAGAAGGATTACTGGGAAACTACACAAAACCAACCAATAAAAATTATGAGATTCTATCGAGACAAAGGAAAAAGATAAAAACCAAACAAGAGGTAATGTTGTAATGAGGAATAAATATGGATGATAAAAATTTAGGTTACACGATAATGGGAGTCACTCTCGTGGTGATGATTGGATACTTCATTTGGGCATTCCCCGGTGTTTTCGGAACCTTGTTTGCTTGGCTCGGACCATACAGCGAGTGGGCGATCAAGTTACCTGTAATCGCAGCCGTGTACATGATACTCTTTATCGTGCTCTGGATAGGTTACACGATGGCCACAACACCACCCCCTGTGCCTCTTGACACTCCTCTAGACCTTGACATTGAGTTCGAGGATGACACGGAGCCTGAGGAAAAGGAAGAGGAGTAACCCCCTCATCTTAAATCACCAAATCTAGATGTTTATATTTTCTTCTAAAATTCAAACAACTAATGCATGATTCTTTAACATTTTTAGTATCACATCTTGAATATTATATTTAAATATCCGTTAAATTGATGACGTAAACAAAATATAAATTGAGTTATTTACGTTAAATAACGAAACATAACACAAACACTATATAAAGTGGCATACTTGTCGGGGGAATAGGGAATACAGAGTTTCCTAAAGACAGATCAGCCAATTCTATGGATCATACCGGCTTCTTTACTTTCATTAATCACGATAATAGGCTTAGTCAACGCTATAATCAACATCATCCCATACAGCTACACATCCTTCTTACAACTAGGTGCATCGGCACTCATCAGCGCCACCCTAGGTGGCTACATTACTGAGTTAACTAGAGGTAGGAAAAAAATGGTTTACTGGACAATGGCGGCAACAATGATGATAGGAGGACTCAACTACGCACTTGGTCACGAGTTTCTAAAACAGAACATAGCTTCAGGCATCCAAGTAGCTTCAATACCAATAATCGGAGACCTGATTTCCACCCTCACCGTGACACTTATACCAGGCATCTTCTCAGGATCAGTGTTCGGAGGAGCAGCCAGCTTAATCCCTGAGAACTTACCAGAGGAGAAAGAAGCCCCTCCACAAAAGGAGCCTGTCCGAGTGACTCCGGATCGTTGGCCAGGATACGAGAAATCCTGTAACAAGTGTAACCATGTTATGCCTTTCGACTCGATTCATTGCTCAGTCTGCGGTTCCACTTTAAAGAAAACACGTGCCCCCGCTGTAAAGTTCTGCAGATACTGTGGCAAAAGGATCTACTTCATAGGCGAGTTCTGCCCCGATTGCGGCCGAGAAATTAATCTGGTATCCAAGCCAAAGGTCTACATCTCGCATTGATTATTGGATCACTGCGTCTATCCTGACTTTACATACCCTTGGACTGTAAAGGGACACTTTGACGCCGTCAGTAAATGATGCTTCTCGTCCATACTGCTCGGCAGCCTCCTTGACGAGCCTTTGAGCCTCCGAGTATTTGTCCTCCTCTGGCGCCCAATGATAGAAATGAAGCACACCCCCAGGTTTCACAAGTGGGATCGCAACATCAAGAAACTCGAATGCTCCCTTTGGAAGTGGCATGAGAACTCGATCGAAAACTTGACCCATCGCTGGACAGACCTCGCGGACATCTCCCAATAGGGGTGTGACACGTTCAGTTACCTTGTTTAAGTTCACGTTTTCAACTGCGTATCTATGTGCATCGGGGTTGAGCTCCACGGCGGTAACAGTGACTGTTGGGTGTTTCTTGGCGATACAGACGGGGAAAGGCCCTGCACCACTGAACATTACAAGGATGTTTTCGTGTTCAGTGATCTTTGAGTTGATCCTCTCTCTCTCAGTGCTCTCCCTAGTTGAGAAATATGTGACCCTAGGGTCGATCTTGAAACGACAACCTGATTCTTTATGAATAATCTCAGTGTCAGGATCACCGGAGAGCAATTCAAGCTCTCTTAACCGGTACTCTCCAAAACGTTCGGAAGTTTTTCCGAGGACGCTTTTCACGTTCTTATGTACGGTTTGAATTGCTTGAGCAATCTGGAGTCTGTACTCTGTGAGCTCCTCTGGCACCTCGATAATGGCTACTGACCCACTCTTCGACCCTAGTATATCGAATGAGCTGTGAAGGTATTGAAGGCGGTCCTCTGGGATAACGCCTTCCAGTTGTTTTTTTATGGTGTTTCTCAAGAGGAACAGCTTAAAAAATGGTTCTTTCTCCGGTTTTCTTGGCGAGTTTACTTCTAAGCTTGATCTCGTCTTTCAGCATCTCTTCTGGACGAATGTTATCTCGGGTCTTTCGTTTAACTGTAAGCCCACAGATTCCGTTGTCTAGTAGCTGCCTCTTGTGACAGATAGCGTAGGTACATCCTTTTGGGGTGCATGGCTCACTCGTCCAGTTACACCATGAGGTTTTTCCTCTAAACGTTAACGCGCGTTTAGTGCATTTGAAATCTCGACATCTTGCATAACAATTCTTAACATCAGACATGATGCTAACTCCTAAAAATTATCTATGTTCCTGTTATCGTACTGACCTGCTAAATTTAAACTTTATTAAACAATTCTTCTTTTTAATGGGAACTATGTTTTTCTGTACGCCATCATAACCAAAGATATTCAGATGTTATTAATATTAAACGGTTATAGTAACGATTTTAGCTACTATTTTTGGGTGCAAATGGTTAGAACGTTACTCAAGAACGTTAGACCATAACTCTTTAAAACATTCACATAGCTGAATCAGATAACTCATAATTAACAAGGAGATTACCTAGTGACAAGTAAAGAAAGTATATTGATCGTCGATGACGACGAGATGATACTTGAATCACTCGTGAGCATTCTTGGCAGCGAAGGTTACGCAACTGATATCGCGAACACAGGGAGTGAGGCGATAGCGAAAGTAGAGGAAGCGTACTTTAACGCCATTTTAATCGATATAAGACTCCCTGACATGACGGGCATTGAGCTTCTTACAAAAATTCAAGAGATCAATCCGAGGATGAAAAAGCTCATCTTGACAGGATATCCTGATACTCCAAGCGCTATACAAGCGGTTAATCAGAAGGCAGACGCGTACTTAGTAAAGCCGTTTGACCCAGAGGATCTTTTGGATTTGATCGAGGAGAACCTTGAGCAGCAGAAAGAGGAGTTAAAGTACACACAAGAAAAGGTCCTGGATTACATTAAGACCAGGGTCAAGCAGTTAGACGAGGTTAAGGCTTCGAGTTTGTAGATGTTGGTGGATTGATGAGTTCAGAAACCCTTCAAGTGGACGCCGATAGCTTCATAGCTTATGGTAACAGGAAGAATGAGGTTAGGGGTAAACTCATCGAGTCCATTGAGGAGGTTCTAAACTTTAGCATGGTTGTACTTAACTTTCTGGAGTTGAATACGCCATTCAAAAAGAATGAGATCCTTGATTCCCCTGAAATTTTCTCGATTGAGCTTGAGGATCTTTTCGGAGCCAGCGCGAGAGGCATCGAAAACCTCATCATTGAGAGGTTCTACTCGAAGATCAAGATCAAGTATGTCAGAGATAGAGATAAAACATTCTCTGATTATGTGATGAAAGCATTAGAATCATATATTGACTACTAAATAAGACATATTTCATATTACCTAAAAATCAATATGATGTTATATTGATAAAATAAAAGTCATCAAAGAAGTAATACAAGAATATTTTTATATAATAAACAGATTAAACCTATACTGTAAACATAGTTAGCATCAAACGTGATGTCTCAACATGTTATGAAGGAAAATAAAATGCCTCGGAAAACTGGAACCCCGAAAACTGTACTTCTCGCGACGAGAGTCACACCAAGGATAAGAGACGTAGTCTTTCAGATGGCAAATCGGGAAGGGTTGAATGTATCCGAGTGGCTCAGAAACTTGATTATAATGGAGTTAAAAAGAAACGAAGCGTTACCCTCAGTCATCCGGGCTCCTAGATTGGGGATGGAGCTAGAGGACGATGAGTGAACGAATCTCCACATGTAACGAGCAATTAGACACACTTTTAGACGGAGGATTCCTACGAAACAGCATGATTCTCTTAGCCGGAAACCCAGGAGCAGGCAAAACCATACTATCCTCCAACTTCATCTACGAAGGCGCCTTAAATTTTGATGAGCCAGGCGTCTACGCTTGTTTCGCAGAGACTAGGAAACGTCTTATTCAGGACATGAAAAAGTTTGGTATTGACTTTGAGCCACTCATACGCAGACGAAAAGTTGAGGTCCTTGATCTTTCTATTGGTAGCGAGACAGAGGTACAGTCTGCACTTAATCAGATCTTCGAATCCATAACAACTCTCCGAGCCAAGAGGCTGGTGGTTGATAGCATCGCAGCCATGGCTATGGGACTAGAAACTGAGTACGAGAAAAGACATCTCATAAGACTATTGTACAGGCTAATACTGAAGACGGGATGCACCACAATCGCGATCACAGATATTCCCTGGAACAGCGAAAAGATCGGTGAAAGTATAGAAGAGTTCGTGGCTGACGGTATTGTGATGATGGAGCACAACTATAACAACGAGGGAAACTTGACAAGGCGGCTACGAATCACAAAAATGAGAGGAACAAACCACTCCAAAAAGACCCATAGTTATACGATTAACGCGGAAGGTCTCGATATCGAGATATAATAAAATTATTGGAAAATCTCGAGATCGTCCGGCTCATCATTCTTGTTTCTTCGATACTTTAAGTAAACGTAACCGGCTAAGGCGATGGCAAGTATTCCCGCGCCGATTATTAGGATCATGAAGACGCTTATCTCGAACCCTAGTATGTTTATGGTCAGTTCAGGGGTTGAGGTCTGTTGAGTGATCTTGATGTTTTTGTTGGCTGACTCTGACTTGTACCCTGTTTTGGTTATCTCTGCCTTGATATTCAGCTGCTCATAGGTCTGGACTATGTCAACTGTGGCTACACCGTTCTCGTCCGTATAGGTGTCCTCTGCTTTTATCACTCCACCTAGTGCACTCCATTTGACCTCTGCGCCGGGTACTGGTAACCCGTAGCTTGTTACATTCACTTTTGCTGTGAAAGTCTGGTTCAACTGTATGTTTGTTGGTGTGGTCATCGTGACGTTTAGCCCTAGTACCATGGTCTCGATGAGTGACTCGGCTGGTTCAAGTCCCTGTGTGGTGACTACTATGGTCGTTTCACCAGAAGAGTCCGTGGCTGTGAATGGAGCAGACACGTAGCTGTTTCCTTTCTCGATGGTAACCGTGATTGGCACGGTTCCAATGTCCGGATAAGAGCTTGACAGGAACAATGAGATATCGCGGTCAGCTTTGATGGGGTTCCCTTGCTCGTCAAGAACCTGTAAAGTTATGATGTCATTTACCTGTCCATCTGCCAATACTTTGCTTGGAACTGTGTAAATGCTCAGTATAGTGGGCACAGCTCCTAAGATGGTTAATGACTCGTGGTCAGGGAACAACCCAGGCGTGGATGCAGCAATAGTAGTTACGCCGTTGACGTACCTTGTCGTAACCGATGTTTCAGCGTGATAACTATTCTTCGGAATAACCAATGTATCGGTAACTGAGGCAATGTTAAGGTTTGATGACGTGAGCTGAATAATTATATCTGACTCGGCTTTCACAGGATTTCCAAAGATATCTTGAAGCTGGACGGTGACTGCTTGATGAGATTGCTGGTCGGGAAGCAACAGCTCAGGACCAAAAAACAGAGATATCTTGTATGAGGGCTTTGAGCTGTTGAACGTATTGACAATATCACTGCCAGGCTCAAAGTTAGGAGCGTGAGCGTAAATGATTGCCGAGCCCGGTATCTCACTCATTGTTTTGAAGGGCACTTCGACATAGTTGGTTCCCTTTTTGATCTCCGCGGATTCTTGTAATGTGATTATAGTGTGATTGCTTGAAGCAAGAGTGACTTGCACATCTTGAAGAGTGTTATAGGGAGTTCCCTCAGAGTCCATTATCTGAATGACCGCTTTTCCCTCGACATCCGTCTGGTTAGGCATCCAGTTCGGGGATGCATACACCCTGAGAATAGAGTCAAAATCTGATTTAATTACTTGAAGCGTGGCCTCACCAGTCTGGAAGCTCTTTGCGGAAGCTGAGACGACGGAAATTCCTGCCTCAAAGTTTGACGTGAAATAACCTTTCCCGTATGATTTTCCGCTGGAGATTACGATCTCTTCCTCAACAGTACCTATTTCTAGGTTGGATGAAGTCAGGTAGACAGTAACATCATCGTTTGGTATGAATGGGTTACCGTTAGGGGATTGAAGTTGTACTACGACGAGTTCATGCTCTGCGCCGTCTGCGGGGATTATCGAAGGCGTCAGGCGGATTACGAGACGAGGAGTCTCGGCTGAAGTATCAACTATACAATATGATGCTACAGTTATGGATAGAAGTATGATGGTTAAGATAATCTTGTTCTTTTTGCTCGACAAGTTATTCAATAATACCATCAAATCACGTTGTTTATGTTAATTCTTGGGATAAGACTTTTGTCTTATTTATTGCATCAGGAAGTGCCTTCAAGAAATCATCAAAGTTCGTTGTCTCTGATAGTAGTTTTGAGAGGTACTCGATTTCATCTTTATAATTCTCGATCTCCTCGTTTCCCTCAAGAACCACACAGAGAATCCTGTTCTTGTTCCTTCCCAGTAGACCTAGCTTGGTTCCGTTGAACTGAAGAAGAAGTTTTCTGTCATCCATCTTTAAGTCCTTGAAGATGTTATAGATGGACTTGATTTTACTTGTCGAGAGCGTCGAGGGAAGGTCGTATTCGTGTGGATAGGTGGATAAATCTAAACCGATCCGTTTCTTCTCTATAACTAGAAGAGGCAGTAAACGTTTAAACGGTATTCCATCTTCGGATAAGTCAAAGTTCTCGTCTAGTTCAATGAAATCATACACTTTTTCACTGAACTTGTCCCTTCGATCCGAGTAGAGTGAATTAACTATCTCCCTTCTACGTTTCACGTACTCGTCTGCGTCAATGTTGTCTTTAATGAATAACGCGTCCAACTCGTGAAGTCGCTGATAAGACTCTTTATTCAACGCACTCGAGTCGGGAACCTCCAAGTCGAAGGAGGGTACCGCTGAAGGGGGAGCCACCTGAGGGCTCGGAGTTACATGAATAGGCTGCAGCGGACCTCCAACTGCGATAGTTTGCTCTACGAGATTGACTCCTGTAAGTGACTGAATCTCTGCGCTTGTCTTCCAGGCGTCTATGCATATGCGGCAAACGTCTAACGGTATCTCATCGACATCTACTGGGCATGGCCTTGAGAATACGTAGGCGCATCGTCTCACGTTACTTAAGACGTACACCTCCCAAGGCTTCTTTGATGTTGGGCCAGAACATGTAGGCACCCAGCACAACTGCGAGAGTCATTAACCCGGCTGGGGTCTGGAACCATAGGAACAATCCGCCTAGTCCTTTGAGTGCGGCCGTCTGTCTTCCTATGATTAGGTCTGGAGTTACTATCCATGGGTCTACTGAGGGATTGTTGTCTCCCTTGGTCTTGAAGTAGACCTGGTTACTGTCGTAAAAGATCTCAACGACCCTGTGAGTGATGAGTGTCCCCGAGATGTAATCCTTCGGGGGCTTGAAAGTGATGATGTCGCCGACCTCAATGTCGGCTGGGGCTACGCCTTTCACGTATATCATGTCACCTACGCTGAGGATTGGCTCCATGCTTCCGGTGGTGACCACCATGAATGGCGTGAAGTTATTACTCATGTAGGCAAAGCCCATGTAAGTTTCTACGAGGAGTGCGATAAGGAGCACAGTCCTGATGGTCTCCATCATCTGACCCTGTGTTAATCCAAGTCGCTGGCTCAGGGGCAACTTCTCCTCAAATAGGTCGAGTTCCTCATTTTTTGTGCTTCCGAAGAAGCTGAACTCTTCTTCCTCAGGTGCACCCTGAGATTGAATTGATAAAACTCGTCCCTCCTTGTTACGAACTAGAACCAGTTTAGGCTCTGCGCCGCCGGGAGGACCGAAGCTTGAGATTGCATCTATTCCTAAATAAAACAAACCCCCAACTATCGCACCGTTGAGTCCGATGAAGGGAGCCATCTGTATTATTGGCATGGTACCGCGTATGATCATCAAAGCCATGAAACTGGCTACGGTTGTTGCGCTTGCTAGCGCCACTACGCTGAAGACCTTCGCGGAGTTCATATTCTCACCAATTTAAGAAAAAGGGATTTATGATGTACTGTAGATTGTAACGGTCATTGAGTCAACGTCTTCGTATAAGCCACTGTCGTATGCACCAGCTTGAAGAACGAGAGTTACTCCAGTCGCTGTAATATCAAAAGTCACAGTGTCGCTTCCTGATCCCTCTGATACTACATCATCTGTCAAGTCCACGCCTACGCAGTTTGCGTCATCAACACTTAGAGTTCCAACATCAGTACCATCGCTGTCTGTCAAGGTTATTTCAACCTGAACGTTCGTAGCTGTAGAAGCCGTGAACTGGATTTTTATTTTATCTTGACCGGACGTGAATGGTTCTGGTTTGACAGTTAGAGCTGATAGAGTTGGACCAGAAGCAGAGCTAACAGTATAAACAGCAGGTGCATAGGCATCTCCAGTTCCTGATTGAAGAGTAAAAGCCATTGTTGTTACTATCCCTATTCCCAATAAGATGAGAATCGTTAGGAGGTATTGTTTCTTCATTTGTGTTCAAGTCTAATATAGAGTACTATTACATTAATTTCTTCTCTAGCTGAAAGTTAACAAATTGTTTACTAAATAGTTACTTATGCGTTAATCATTGTAAACATAATTTTTACTTAACATATATAATTAAAATATTGACAGAAATCAAATCGTTTTTGTATTGTTTAATACTTATTCTGCAGCATTACACAGAAGTTCCAGGTATCTAAAACCACATCCTCAAGGGTTGTAACTGTTCGAATTTCATGTCTTCCCGGAGGAACGTCGGACCAATCTATCCAGCCTCCAACATTATCGCCATTATGAAGATCTACAACATTACTAACATCAAAACCGATAACACTTAACAAAACAACTCCCTGTTCATCATCACTCATAATTAGGATCTGCTTTCTTTCATCTTGGCAATAAAACTCGAAGTGAAGATCGTTTGACCCATCTCCTCCGCTGAAAGAGAAAATAGTTACGAGAACAGAGTCCAAGTATTCAACCGTGTAATTTTCTAGCTTGAAATCTGATTCATACTGTTCCTCATCACATTCACTTATCACATAAGTTTCACGTTCGAAGTAAGGCGACAAAAAAACAGAGATAACAAAAAAACACAACCCTAACAAAACGGGCACCAACAGAAATTGGAGAAATCGCTTATTCAACCTAAGAGTAAATTACTCCTATCAGTCTTTACTTTTTCGAAACCATGGGACATGAAAATAGTACCAAAAAGAGTACATCAGTAAATTTTCTGGTAAAACCAGTATAAGGATTAGGATTAGAAATCGAAGTCGAAGTCTTCCTCATCTTCCTCGGTTTCTTCGGGCTCTTCCTCTGTTTTTCCTGGTCTCTTTAGCCAGCCTTTCTTTCGTGCCACGTATAGTGCGGCGCCGATGGTTCCACCTAGTAATGCACCCACTCCGTATATGTATGGAGGCTCAAATGCGGCTGCTCTCATATCGGCGACACGTTTAACGAGTGTAGGTCCGCCTACGTCAAGTCTCTCGAAGCTACTTCTTGAGCCAGCAGTGTAGATATCATCAGGTTTTACTTCGGCCTGTAGGCTCCAAGTTCCAGTAATCTCTGGTGTGAACACGGTAGCGTATTTTCCTTCGCCATCCGTTAACGCCAGTAGTGTAGTCTCGTTGAACCCGTTTTTCGCGTAGATTAGTACCTCGTAGCCGACTCTCGCCTCACTGAACTGTCCCGTCAGGTTAACTGAACCACCTAACCCTATGACAGGGTCACTCACATTCAGCGATAATGATGTCCTCTTACGCACAACTTTGAAGCTGGCTTTCTCCGAGGAAACCTTACGGAACGCTTCATCCCCTGCAAACTCCGCGAAAGCCTCCCAATTACCTATCTTGTTTGGCACGAACGCGTGAGTCAGGTAGCCACCCGAATCAGTCGTAACCTTATAGCTCGCCTGAGCTGCGGCGTTCACATATCTCAAAGTCACCTCTTTCTGTGGTTGACCCAAGCTTCCCGTTAGTATAATCGGGTCTCCGCCAAGGATCTGCTCTTTGTCAACACTCACTGTCAGGTATGATGTGGTCATGGCTTTGTACCAGCCCTCTGACTTCGCTGTGTTCCCTAGGCTGTCCGTTGCCTCCCAGTAATAATTGACAGTGACGCCACCTTCAACCGCTGGAATTGTGCCGTTGAACAAGCTAATTTTAGAGGTATATGGAGCCTCCTGCCAAGTCTTGTTTCCATCCACCGAGTAATACAGGCTTACCTGTGTTATGGGGGACCGGTCCTCGATCCTGCTTCTGAGCACAATGTCTTCTCCACTCTCCACGTCTGTGAATTTTGTTAACTGTGTGATTACAGGTGGATCAAAGTCTGTCTGAACTCTGACGTTGATTGTTCCGTTCCCATACTCTGAGAGGAGAACCAGGTAATAGAGCAATGGATCCTCGATGTTTGGTAGATAGTTGATTATCATGTCGTCGCCGTTGTGCTCACAGCTATCAGAGGAGTTAAGGTGCCTGAATCCTTGAGGATGGAAGTTCATGCCTCCATAAGTCCCATTCAGAGTATAATTGAGGCCATCAACCCATGGAGTAAGCACGCCAGTGATTTCCAGTCCTACATCTTTCTCAGGGTTCGCCATCAAGTAGAGGCGAGCCTCATACATGTCTAACGTGTTCGGCACCTGAATATCGATCTTCAGCCTCGGATCAGATGTGTTGAACTCATAGACCCAATCCGCGTCATAGATGATCTCCTCATCGTCTATTCTCTCTCTGAGGAACCTGGACTGCCACACGTTAAGATCTATCCGTTCCACAACCATCAGTGTGGCTCCCTCACCGCTCTCACTCTCCAGGGGATCGTTTCTGATACATATGTAGTAGTTACCGGTCTGGGATGGGATGAAAAACTGGCCGCGTCCATCGTTGCTAACCTGTTCGGGGTATCCGGCTGCCTCGGTGTGGCTTGAAAGGAATTTTGCGCCATAATCGGTCTCACGATATAGGAAAATATCATAGTCGGTTTTATGGTTATGAAGGTCCACAAAGTCTCCAATGAGGTAGATGTGGTAGGTGTGACCCTCTTCGAGTGTATAATTGAATGTGATGATATCGCCTGGCATCGTCTGATTGGTCTCAATGGTTTGAAGTGAGCCAAGCCGTGGCACGTTAATGAACTCGCCCTCAAACGCGTAGTCAGGGCCCGCGACTACAGGAAACGATGAGAAGGACAAAATAATTGTTAAAAGTATCAGAGGTACAAGCCTGATCAGCAATAGTTTTTGTCTATCCATTACGTCTCGCATCTAGGACACTCTGTATTTGCGTTTTCCTTGATGCGTCATTGATAAAGTGATTATGAAGCTAAATTAAGTGACAATGTTCGTGTATCAAGCATAAGGAGATAGCAGGCATAGTATATACAAGTATATAGAACTCAGTGGTTACTCTTTTATAGTAAATTTGTGCTCAGGCTTAACTGAGCGAATCGCGACGATTTTTGCGGCGAGGACTCCGGAAACAATTTTCATATATAACTATGTTATTAACCAAATACAATCCACATAATTTGAATACGTTTACCGATCTAATCAATAAATATGACTAGATATTCATGTATCATAAAATTCATCCTAAACACTTTTAAGATATATATGGATATCCACATCCATGGGAAAAATCCTACTATCCCTTGATGACGAGACCGATAAGAAGTTCAGAGAGATCACGATCAGACTCTTCGGAAACAAGAAAGGGGCTTTAAGCATCGCGGGGGAGCAAGCGATCCGTGAATGGATTGTGAGGAATGATACGCAGATAAGGTTCTAGTAATCGTGTTCAGCGTTATCAAGATATACTAACATCGCGTAACATATCCATTATATCAATAACATATTCATGAATATATTTAGATATCCAAAATTTTTACGGTGTGGAGTCAACCTACAACTATGCCTATCATACCTGTAAAGATAAAAGAGATTAAGCAGGCTACACCGACAATCAAGACTCTGAAACTGGATCTTCAGGGTCAAGAGTTCAGTTTTCACTCTGGCCAGTGGATAGATTGTTACGCAGATATTGATGGAGAACGAAAGGTGGCAGGATACTCTATGACATCCTCGGCAACGCAGAAGGGATATTTCGAATTAGCCATCAAGACAGGGGATAACCCTGTGACAGAGTATATTCATAGCTCTGCCAAGGAGGGGGACACTCTTTACGTTGATGGAGGACAGGGTGAGATCTTTTACACGCGAAAGATGGGTGACAACGTCGTGCTCATAGCAGCGGGCATAGGGATCGCCCCGATGATGAGCATCTTCAGGTATGCAGCTACTGTTGATTCAATAAACATGACGCTGGTTTACGGTGTCAGCTCGGAGAATGAGCTTCTCTACATCAATGAGATCAAAGAGATTTCGGAGAAATCCCCCATTATCAGATATTATGCCACGGTGAGTAAGGGAAAACAAAACTCAGGGTATAGAATTGGAAAGATAGACAGACAAATGCTCAAGGAGATCGACTTGGATCTTGACTCGTTGTTCTACCTCTGCGGACCGCCACCTATGATCCACTCTGTGGAAACTGAACTCATCGAAATGGGCGTATCCAAAGACAAGATATTATACGAACTTTGGTGGTGATGTCGTCAATTCAATTCGAGGACTCCTTTTACTTAGGAATTCAATATGTGCTGATTAGTGGTCCTGCGAACTGGTTTTGAGCAACATCGAGCACAAGATTGTTTGATTCGGGATTGTCGAGAGGAAGGATTACGGTGAACGTGGTTCCCTTTTCAAGTTCAGAGACGATGGCTATCGCGCCCTTGTGCGCTGTGATTATTCTTTGACAAACAGATAGGCCTAGACCTGTTCCTTTTGATTTTGTGGTGAATAACGGCTTGAACAGGCTCTCGATGTTTTCTCGGGGTATT
>JAOZHP010000066.1 GCA_026014815.1 Candidatus Bathyarchaeota archaeon | reverse complement strand
TGGTTCTTTTTCAGCGTCACATTCGTGTACTTCGTCGCGAGCAACTTGGCCCTCTACAAGTACAATCCAGGGCTCTTAATCCAGAGACTAAAGATAAAGCGGGAGGGCTCTAAAACGTGGGACGAGGTACTGGTGAGAGTGAGCAACCTCACGGCGTTGCTCCTCCTTCCCGTAACTGCGGGGTTGGACATAGGGCGGTACCAGTGGTCGAGCCTCGGGCTGCCATACGCCATCGTGGGTATCGTTTCCCTTGTCGTCTCTTCGGTGCTCATCAACTGGGCGATGATTGAGAACCCTTACTTTGAGCCCACCGTGAGGATACAGGACGACAGGGACCACCATGTTGTAACCACAGGGCCTTACGCCATCGTCCGCCACCCGGGTTACCTTTCCGGGATTCTCTGGATAGCATCCGTTCCCCTCATCCTTGGGTCCCTGTATGCCCTTGCACCTTTCGCCCTCTACGCCGTGCTTATGACTCTCAGGACATACCTTGAGGACAGGACTCTCCAAGTGGAGCTCCCCGGATATACGGAGTACGCTGAGAGGGTCAAGTACAGGCTAATCCCGGGGATCTGGTAGATCATCGAGGCTTTTATGGGACTCACCCACACGCGCATCAATGGTAGGGTTCGAATCCTACCCACCGTATATATTATTTATTAAAAATGTAGATAATGTTTTGATTTGGTATGCCTCTTCAGCTTGACACAGGAAAGAAAGGCCTTGAAATGTTCTTCAAGGGCTATCAGATAGAGTCACTACGCTACCTCTGGCAGGTACAACCCGAGGGCGCCAACAGCAAAGCCGTGTGGACCAACGTGAACGAGAGCCTCCAGGGCTCTATCAGTAGGGCCAGCATCATCAACTATCTCAACCACATGGTATACGAAGAGCTACTCACCTACACAAAGGCCACGGGCAAGGGAGGCCACCACAGAGTCTACTACATGAAGTACAGCGAGACCGAGTTTAAACAACAGCTTGTTGCTCTCGTCATCAAAAAACTGCTAACAGAATACCCCGAAGAAACCCGAAAAGTCATACAACTCGTTTAACATAGAGACAACCAATGTTCCGTAAGTGCGGAAACGACACTACTCGGGTATGCACACTTTGCATGGTTGCCATATAGCTTTGAGATGATGCGTGTTCCTGAACTTGAAAGCCTCATCATATGTCGAGAACTTGAACCACCCACCAGCGCTCCTCATTTGATCAATCCCTTTTCGCTGTGTTTCTTGAGGTTTACAATATCGACATGAATCCCGAGGGAGCTTCCAAATATTAGATGAAACATCAACATTTAGCCAAAACATATCGTAATATTAGTTTGAGTTTACTCACAACGGTATCGAAAGGGGAATAGAAACTTTAACTTGTTTCGAGAAAAAAGAGGTTTCAGAAAACCAGATGAAATTCAATTCATCCAAACACGCGCTCATAAGTTTAAAGCGGTGATGTACCCCACTCAATAGTGATTGCGCAAGCTAGGGGTTATCACGAGGGCTCCGGGGGTTCCTCGTCTCTTAGGCGGATCAACTCCCTCATTTTTCTTATCTCCTCTTGCACAATCTCGTGGCTGACGGTCATCCTGGCGTTCTGTGACTGTAGGGCTTTTATGTCCTTTTCCTGCCCTCTGTTTCTATCGGTGAGGGCCTTGATGAGTTCCTCCTGGTTCAGCAGCCTCGTGTTCAGGGACTCGTACTCCTCGTGTTCCCTCCTCCTGTCGTTGATGGTGATGAGGGCGAAGATGGCCTCGTAAGCCTCTCTCATCGTCTCCTCGCTTATCGCGTACTTGTCGCCGGCGTTATTCCCGCTGCTCTGGCCCATGAGTCTGTTGACCATCCTGTTCTCCCCTCGGACGGAGAGGGCCCTGTTGGCGGCGTCGTGGAAGGCGTCCCTGATGCTCTTGAACTTGAAGCGCTTCGAGTCGGCGTCGGAGAGGCAGCTCCTAGCTAGGTTCTTTACTATCTGGTTCATGCTCCTGGGCATCAGTTGTCCGGAGCTGTATTCGGACTCTGATCTCTTCCCCACGAGGAGGTACCCCTCACGTGGGTAGCCCCTCTCCCTGAGGTGGATGTCGAGGCTTTGGAGGGCGTCGGTGCTTAGGAAGGTCTGCTGCCACTCGCCGCTCTTGCTCCTCGACTTGGTGAGGTAGTAGTGCCTCGAGGCGTCAACCCTTCCATCCTCGCCGTACAGGTCGGGCAGGTTCTCTATCCTCAGGTCTTTGATGTCGACCCCACTCAGGCTCGAGTGGTACGCGACCAGAAGTAGGGCGCGGCCCAGCGAGTCGGCGTGGCTGTACATGGCCCTCATCATCGAGTTCGTGGGGGCGAACTTTATCTTCACCGTCTTCTTGGATCTGATCTTGCTCTCCTTCCTCCGGAACTTCAGGGGTACCCGATTGTAGCTGAAGAAGGACATCACCACCCTCCTGTAGCTCATGATGGTGTTCTCCTTGAACCCCTTCTCCTCGAGGTATTGCTTGTACCTGTTCACGATCCTCTCCCAGGATCCACGTTCCTGGGGGTTGTCAGAGAGCCACTGCCTAGTCCGCTCCCGGATCATCTCCTTAGGGGAAATCATGTTTTCCTCCTCGAAGTAGAGCCACACAAGGAAGTGGGGGAACTCGATCCTATAGTTACTCTGTGTCTTCTGAGCGTAGCTGGCTATCCATTCTTTGACCTCGGGGCTAGACATCGACTCCCTGATGAGGTCTTCCCTTTCCTCCATATCTTTCACAGATACAGCTTTTCCCCTGTAATATATAACTTTTGTCGATTAGAAATGTAACTCTCTATACAGGTGTATCCTGTCCTTGGGGAAAGCGACGAGGCTTTCACCTCTCTTGACTGGAGGGATTTGAACAGACTTCGCGCAATCCCAGGCGTGGAGGCTGCTGCTCCCGTTCAGGCAGGCAGGTGGGGGAGTTACGAGTACAAGGGAGATGTATATAGGAACGAGATCGTGGGAATAGACGAAAACTACTTCATAGTCCATGGAGGCGAGAACGAGGTCGAGGAGGGAAGGCTCCTAGTGCACAGCGACACAGCTGCAGCGTTACTGGGCTATAACGTGGCAACCCCAGAAGGTGAGCCTCGCTACCACATCGGAGACAGGATTAAGATCAATGTGTTCGTCGATGATGAGCAGATGGCGTTCACCGTAAGAGTGATCGGTACACTGAAGCAAACAGGAGGAGTAACGGGTTCAGGCGTGGACGACTACATAATAATCCCATTACGCTACTTCGAGCAGATTTTTAACACTCAGGGAAAATACCTGGCGATAGACCTGAAGGCCGAGACCATCGATGACGTTGAGAGAATAAAACAGAGTCTTGAGGAAGACTTCGAGAAATTGGGGTACCAATCCTTGGATATGATCATGGATGAGATTAACCAGATCATAGGGACCATCAACGCCGTGCTTGGAGGTATAGCAGGGATAAGCCTCATGGTTGCCGGTGTCACCATCGTGAACACCATGACAGTGAGCATCATGGAGCGCACCAAGGAGATTGGAACTCTGAAAGCCATCGGCGCTAAAAACACGGATGTGCTCCTCCTTTTCATAAGCGAGTCAGCGGTTACCGGCGTTATCGGTGGAAGCCTTGGCGCGGCGTTAGGGTTCCTGCTCAGCATCATCATTGGGAGATTAATCGGTCTACCACCTTCCCCGTCTATGAGGCTCGGCTTCACGGTGACTGGCTTCGCAGTAATCACGTGTGTGCTATCAGGCATCTACCCGGCTTGGAGGGCATCAAACCTTCACCCTGTGGAGCGTTAAGAGATGAGTGAGGAGATGAAACGGTGAGGCCGCAAGACATAGTGGAGATTAGCTTAGGCACAGTGAGTGAGAAAAAGCTTCGTTTCGCCCTCAATCTAGTGGGTATATTAGTCGGGTGCGCAGCCGTCGGCGGTCTTGTAAGCATCACGACGGGTATGAGGAATGACATCAGCGCCGATATTATGGGATTTGGCCCTAACGTGATCAATGTTTATCCCGTCAGCGATGGCAGCGTCAATACCATACAGTTAGGCTGGAGAGAACTGAGGATTATCGAGGCAATTCCGGGTGTAAAAGCGGCCACCCCCATGAATTTCGGTGGGACCTGCGCATACAAGGCAAGAGGTAACCACTATTACACTGGGGTGATCGGTGTCTCCGAGAAATACTTCCAAATAAGTGGTAACTGGGAGCTGCTGGAGGGTCGATACCTGACACGTAATGATAAAGCCGCAGCTGTAGTCACTGAATGGTTCGTGAAACCCCCGGGATTCGATGAGCCACTCTACGGCATCGGTGACCGGGTTAAGATAGTCTACAGGAAGGACGGCGCCGAGTACGAGTATACGTTCAGGATTGTGGGCATAATGACCGAGCAAAGCTCAGGATTCGGCAGTCAGGCTACCTCAACAATGTATGTGTCCCTCAGCGCCTTTGAGCAGATGTTCGAGACAGACGGCGGGATTCACCTCATCAAGCTCAACACAGTGGAGATGGGTCAGGTGAGGGAAGTAGCTAATAGGATAGTCGACAAGCTCGGCTACGTGGGCGTCTACACCATGGACATGCTCATGGATAACATAAACAATGTCCTCAACACGTTGAACGCTGTTTTAGGGGGAATCGCCGGTCTCAGCCTCGTTGTGGCAGGGGTAGGCATCATCAACACCATGACGGTGAGCGTCATGGAGCGCACCAAGGAGATAGGAACAATGAAGGCCATTGGAGCTAGAAGCACAGATGTCATGGGGATGTTCTTGACTGAGGCGGTCATCACAGGGGTCATCGGAGGAGTAATTGGGGCACTCTTCGGGTTCCTTCTCACCTACCTGATTAGCCGATTCACTGAGATCCCTAGTGCTTCTTCCCCCAGCCTTGGGTTCCTCATAGTCGGGTTCGCCATGGTGACCTGCGTGATCAGCGGTCTTCACCCTGCGTGGAGGGCGTCAAAAATGAATCCAGTGGAGGCATTAAGACATGAGTGAGAGTAAACAAGAGACCTTAACACATAAAACAGATGTAGAGGAAGAAACAGACCCGTTCGACGAGTTCATGATGAGTGAGGAAAGCAACGAGTGGCTGTTGCTCCTCGCTTCGTTGCTTCTCAAGTAAGCGTCTGCAGTTTTTTATACTCGTTGAGTCAGAGTTCTCATGGTTTTATAGATGTCTGAAGGCGAGTTTCAGGCCGAGATCGGAGTAGACGAGGACAGGTTCAAAAAGAACACGGGTCTCAGCCTCCGGGAGCAGTACATAGAGCATCACCCCCAAGTACTCAGCAGCTTCGAGGACGACCTGGAGAAGATATGGGGCAGGAAATGGAAGGCAAACACTAACGTGGGCAAGCTCAGGATGGTCCTGCTGCACAGGCCGGGACCAGAGTTCCTTCAGGTGGGTAAGCCCACTCCTTGGCCTCCCCACGGCACCAGCCTGCCTCATTGGCGTATGAGCGAGAAGATGGATCTAGCCGAGCTTGTTGAGCACCACAAGAACCTAGTCAAGGCTTACAAGGACGAGGGCATCGAGGTGATCATAAGGAAGCCTGATCCTAACGATCCACCGTACCAAGTGAAGGCTATCTATACTGATGATGTCGCTCATCCAGCAGTGTACGGTCAGATTATTCTCAGGATGTACGACGACATGCGGAAAGGCGAGGAGTTGCCCACGTATCAGACACTCGCCGAGCTGGGGTGCCCAGTGGTTGGCATGATCCAGGACAAGGGGATGGCTGAGGGCGGAAGTATCGGTTGGATGGATGAGAAGCACCTAATCATCAACGTTCACTTCCCACGAGCCAACACTTCTCAGCCCGAGGTAATGAGAGCGAATGAGTCAGGTCACATGCAGTTCGCGAGGATCGTCAAGCTTCAGGACCCAGAGGTGGATATCCGTATCCAGCCAGGATACGGTAGCAGCCTAGGAACAAGCCATTACAGCCTCGTGGATAGACACACCAGCATCCAAGACCCTAGAACCGTAGATCCTTATCTGAGAAAATGGATGGAGACCGAGATGAGCTGGGAGTTCATCAACCCACCGGAAGAGGTCTGCGTAAAGGTGAAGACACGTGACCCACGGATGCCTTACGTGAAACGTGCTCCCAACACCGGAGTTGTGCTTGAGCCACGGAAGATACTGGTGAACCAGGGTAACCCCAAGGCTACCAAGTGGTTCGAGAGCATCGGCGTAGAAGTTGTTGAGGTTGACGTTGATACACTTGTGCGTCCACGGAACAGCGGTAGCATCCACTGTACCGCTGGTAGCTTGATTAGGGACCCTGAGCCCAAGAGTTATTGAGGGCTTATGCCCTGGCTCTTTTTTCCCTGTATTCAACTAATTTCTTTGCTAGTTTCTCGTCTTGTAGGGCTAGTATCTCTACTGCTAGTAGGGCAGCGTTCTTTGAGCCGTCTATTCCTACTGTTGCTACTGGTACCCCTGTGGGCATCTGTACTATGGAGAGGAGGCTGTCTAGGCCGTTAAGGCGTACGTCTTTTGGGACCCCGATGACTGGTTTGATTGTGTGGGCTGCTACTACGCCTGGGAGGGCTGCGGCTAGTCCCGCGATGCATATGAATACGTCTGCATCAGAGTCTTTGACGTATTTCGCTAGTTTCTCCGGGTTTCTGTGAGCAGAGATGACGTTTAGCTTGTAGGTGACGCCGAACTCGTCTAGTATCTGTGTTGCTTTGTCGCCTAGCTCATTGTCTGAGGTGCTGCCTATGATTACCTCGACCTTGACCATGCATCAGGTTTCACTTAGCTGGCTTAAATAAGTATCCGGGGTGTTTCAAGTAACTTGGTATATCGAGAAAAAAAATTTCTGCCAAGTACAAAGTAACTTGGACTCTGCCCTAGGAAACCTCTATACTTGAAGATGAACATCTGTGAATGGGTGTTTGATTGAGATCTGTGCGGGAGGTGATGAGGGGAAACCTGCTCATCTTCACCGTCGGGGACGTGTTGCGACAGTTCAGCATGTTCATCACCTTCCCGTATTTCAGCCTCTACGTGCAGGCCCTCGGCGGAAGCATGGTGGATATTGGGGTAGTGAACAGCCTCAGGCCGCTCACTGCGTTTTTCCTTTACCCTATCGCGGGATACATCTCGGACAGGTACAGCAGGGTCAAGACCATTGTGTATACTGGTTTCTTGAGCGCGGCTCTCTGGGGTTTTTTCATGGTGGCACAGGACTGGCGGTGGCTGGCTTTGGGCAACTTTTTGCAGGGATTCATGACTTTCTATTTCCCGTCCTCAAACTCATTGATGGCTGAGTCGATACCTTCAGACAAGCGTGCAATGAGCTATAGCCTATGGCTAGCTATTCCTATGGCTGCAGGCATCTTCTCACCGTTAGCAGGCGGGTACTTGATCAGCGTTTGGGGTGTCATACCAGCGATGAAGTTTCTTTACGCCTTGACTTTCCTCGTAGGCGTTTTCATAGCGTTCATGAACAACAGGTTCCTCAAGGAGGCTCCACGAGAAAACCCAGAGGAGACCAAGAGCATACTCAAGGTGCTAGGTGACTCCTATAGAGACGTGTTTGAGATACTTCGCTGGCTACCCAAGAACCTGAGGGCTTACGGGTCCGTTCTTGTGCTGAGCTTCTTCCTCAACAACATGGTTTCAAGCTACTGGGTCATCTACGCAGTTCAGGCACTAGGTCTCTCGGAGGTTCAGTGGGGGCTAGCGTTACTAGTCGCCTCCGTCGTCAACGTTGTGTTGCTCGTTCCCGCAGGGATTCTGGTGGACAGGCTGGGTTCGAGACGAGTTATAACGTGGTCGTTACTTGGGGGAGCGATTCCCATGATGCTGTTCCCTTACATGGATTCATTGATTCAGGTGACGGTCATCATGGCACTAGTAACGATCGCAAACAGCTTCCTAATGTCTGGGGCACCGGCGTATATGGCTCAGAGCGTCCCCCCTGACCGACGGGGAAGAGTCATGTCAACCCTAGGGCAGGGCATGCTATTCATAAACACAAGAGGAGGGGGCGGTGGAGGACCAGGTATGGGTACACTGCTCACGATTCCCTCGATTCTAGGCGCTGTTTTAGGTGGCTTCGTCTATGGGTACAACCCCAAACTACTATGGCTCACTTTCGGTGTCTCGATGATCATCAGTGCATTGATCTGCAGCAAGTTTCTTGACTGAAAGAAATGAGGTTTAGAGGTTTTCATATATTCGACCTTTCTCAGTAAGCCCTCTACTCAACTTTTTCTTCATGGCGCAGCTGAGCTTGTTAGCATTAGGGGTTGAGTGCCTATCTGTTATGCAGTCGAGGCATAGCTGATCCTTTCGCATCCCATTCTCCTTGATATATTCGTCGATGGGAAGTTAGTTGAGGCTATCAACCCCGATGTCTTTCGCGTTCTCTTTGGGCGTCATCTTAACTCCTCCATGACCTGATCAACGGTCTTCAGATTGAAGTCAGCGAGTTTTGCTTGCCCGCTAAGCACCTTGTAGCTGGCGACACACCGCTTTGAGACCTCTCTGACCACAGGAGCAGGAATTACAGGTGGAGACCCATCACCCATGTAACCAACATTCCGTAAGTAGCTCCGCAGGAACTCCTTATCCAGACAAGTAGCTTCCTGAGGCTTCCCAGGCTCGTAGAACTTTTCTGCCCAGTAACGTGCGCTGTCATGGGTCGGAGGCTCATCGATCTGGATAAGCTCACCGTTTAACCTACCAAACTCTAGCTTAAAGTCTGGGATGATCATGCCGTGGCGCTTCGCGACACTCTGGTACCTCTCGAAAAGCTTGAATGTAGCCTCCTCCAGCTGGTCCCACTCGTCCTTGGTGGATAATCCTGCCTCGATAGCCTCAGCTTTGCTGATCTCTTCGTCGTGTCCTGACTCCTCCTTTGTCGTGGGCGTGAGGATGACTTCTGGAAGCTCCTCGGCCATAACCAAGCCGTCAGGTAGATCGACGCCGCTGATGGTCCTAGCTCCCTTGTTGTACGCCCTCCAAGCTGAGCCGTACAGGTATGCTCTGCATACCCATTCCACATCCACCCTGTCTGCCTTGATGACCTTCATAGTACGGCTATCCACCTCCTCGATGAGGTGGTTAGGTATCACGTCCTTTGTCTCGTTAAACCAGAAAATGCTCAAAGCGTGAAGGCTAGGACCCTTGTTCGGAATCAGTGTAGGATAAACAACGTCGTACGCGGAGATTCTATCACTGGTCACGATGAACATATGGTCTCCCATATCGTAGACGTCACGTACTTTGCCTCGGCGAGGCGCAGGGTTCCCATTGAACATGTCGCTGGTTTTTAGCACCTCGACCTTGCCCTCGCCTAGAGGATTGTCAACCATGTAGGCTTCCTTCATAATTATCAACACAACGTAAACTTACACGCGTACAGCATAATCCGCAGTATTTAGAGTTTGTTTTAACAATATTATGCAATATTTCATGTGTGGGGCAAAAAACGAGGCAAACAGAACTATTTGAGATTAAACGTATGCGTTGACTTTTCACTAAGTCTTATAAAGAAACCCCCGTGAGTTGGTAGGGGATATCGTGAACGTCGTCATCGTCGGCGCCGGACCAGCAGGACTTTTCGCTGCATACTCGCTATCCAAGGTTCACCAAGTCACCATCCTTGAGAAAAGAGGCTTTGTGGGAGGATCAGGTCTCCATAGTGACGGTAAACTCAACTTCCACCCCAAGATCGGGGGAGACCTCACGGAGTTCATGCCAGAGGGGGAAGCTTGGGCTCTAGTGTATGGCATAAGGGACCTGTTCAAGGGCTTTGGAGTCGAGCTAGCTCAGAGCGACGAGGAGGGTCTCAACCAGCTTGAAGCCGAGGCATCAAGGGCAGGAATCAAGTTCGTCAAGATCGAGCAGAACCACATTGGCTCAGATTATCTTCCAGACGTAATAGGCAGGCTACGGAAACGCCTTGAAGAAAATGGCGTGGATATCAGGCTCAAGACCGATGCCAGCGAGATCATCGCTGAGAATGGTAAAGTAGCTGCGGTGAAAAACGGCGACGAGACCTTCAAAGCAGATGCCTTCTTGCTTGCACCCGGTAGGATTGGATCAGGGTGGCTCATCGACCAAGTTAGGAAGCTGGGTGTAGAGATGAGGTATAACCCAATAGACGTGGGTGTCCGAGTGGAGGTACCCAACGAGGTTATGGATGACGTAATCCAGGGGTACGGCTGCTGGGACCCCAAGTTCCACATGTACACCCCCAGCTACGATGACTTCGTGCGCACATTCTGTGTCTGCCCAGCGGGCTTCGTAGTGCCTGAGCCCTATGGGGATGGGTTATTCGGTGCGAATGGCCACAGCATGAGGGATACCAAGAGCGATAACACCAACTTCGCGTTACTGACAAGGATGAAGCTCACGGAGCCCATCGAGAACACCACAGAGTATGGAAAACGTATAGCCCAGCTCGCTAACACCCTTGGGGGATACAAGCCCATCCTACAGCGGCTCGGTGACCTTCGGGGATACAAACGGAGCACATGGGACCGGCTCAGCAGGAGCCACGTGAACCCGACGCTCAGAAAGGTAACACCCGGCGACCTAGCCATGGCTTACCCGAGAAGAGTGATAACCGACCTCCTTGAGGGCCTTGAGATGCTTGACAGAGTCATGCCCGGAATCAACAGCGACAGCACCCTCCTCTACGGGCCAGAGATAAAGTTCTACGCCATGAGGATCGCTACAGATAACCAGCTTCGAACAGGGATACCAAACCTCCATGTGGCTGGGGACGGTGCAGGGGTAAGCAGAGGCATCGTCGGGGCAGCCGCCACCGGACTCGTCGCAGCCCGAGGCATCATGGAACAATTTGGATAACTTTAAACTAAGATCAACCTTATTTCCCTCGACTTGGTGTCAAGCAACTTCAAGAAATGGTTCGAGAATACCGTTTCTGCGCCGGTTAAACAACTGGGACGACTAGGGGTAACCCCGAACCATCTTACGATCCTAGGTCTCGTGGTCTCCCTTGAGACTGGCTGGTTGTTTACGGACTGGAATAGAAACCCTTGGTACCTCATTTATGGTGCCGTCTTCATCCTTCTCTCGGGGTTAATCGACGCCATCGACGGTGTGCTCGCGAGAACCACAGGAAAAGTAACGCGGTTCGGTGGTTTCTTCGACTCAGTGGCTGACAGGTTCTCAGACGTGATAATACTTTCAGGCCTCATCCTTGGGGGACTCTGCAGTGTTCCCGTTGGCCTCGTCGCTTTAACCGGGTCTCTCATGGTCAGCTATATCAGGTCCAGAGCTGAGATGGAGGGAGTCAAGATGGCGGGAGTTGGCTTCTTTGAACGCGCAGAGAGAATGATATTCATCGCACTGTGCAGCGTCGCCGCTTATTGGTGGCTCCCCGCCCTAGAGTACGGAGTAATAATACTCTCAATAATGGTTTACGTTACGATTGTTCAGAGAATAATCTACTTTAAAAAAGAGATTGAGAAGGACTAGTTCCTTCTTGGTCTCCGGCGCCTAGGGACAAACTTTCTGTCGGTTTTACTCCGGATCTTTACTACACCGCGGTGGACCGCGCAGCTAATGCAGAGATACTTTGTGGTCTTGGTGCGGTTGATAGTCGCACCCTGGTCACGTAGCTCCTTCAAGGTTCTTGAATCAACCAGACTGGTGTATCTTGTCTGGCGTTTTGCTTTGTCTCGTGGTACTTGGGCGCCGCAGTAGCTGCATTGAACCATGCCGGAGCGCCCTTTCCCTCCTTTGCTTCGTCCGCCGCTACTTCTTTTCTTAGGCAATTCCCAAGCCTCACCACGGATATACGGAGGTCTGTTATAAATGCTACGAGAATCCTACAAAGCCCTTGAGGATAGGTTCAACAGCCTCAAGGAAGATCGTCTCAGCGACCACGCTGTAACCCTCGATTGACAGGTGAGCCCCGTCATCGCTATATCTTGACGTGAGTTTCCCGTCGCAGCTAACAAGCGCAGAGAAGAGGTCAACCCATGAAACGTCATTGGACTCACAGTGCTCAACGATGAGTGAGTTTAGTTCCCGTATTCTTTCATTGAAGTGTGGGGAGCCCTCAACGGGGCTCAGTGTGCACAGAATGGGTGTGGCTTTTATCTCCCTTGTCTTCTCGATGAGCAGCTCTAGGTTGAGTATGACCTGACTGGGTGTTCTGCCTCCTGATAGGTCGTTCAGTCCACCCCAGATGATCACGTAGTCAGGTTTCTCCCTTGTCACAGAGTAATCAAAGCGTCCCAGCATGCCATCGGTGCTGTCACCGTTGATCCCCATGTTGACGAATATGGCATCCTTCTTCCCCTTGTGGTTCTCCTTAAGCCATGCACGTGTCATCCCCTCAAGGACTGCCGAGTATGGGTACTCAGGATAAATCCCTGAGAGACGCGCCGACTGGTAACCCACAGTGAGGCTGTCACCGAGACAAACAAAAACAAGTAGATCACCCTGAGGCATAACGATTCAAGCCAATACTGGATAGGGGATATTAAATAGATAATCCCCAAGTCAATACGGTGTTTTAGTTTGTCTAATCAGTTTCCAATAGATGAGCTCGGTGCAGACCTCATCATAATCAACGGAAAAGTAGTCACAGTGGACAAAGAGGACTCCATAACTGAAGCGGTAGCCGTCAAAGACGGGAAAATCATGAAGGCTGGCACTACAGAGGAGATCAAACAACTCGCCGGCAGCAAGACCAAGACAATGGACCTTGAAGGAAAACTGCTTCTACCTGGGTTCATCGACACGCATGAGCACTGCATCAGGCGAGGTCTCCAGATGGACTGGGTCGTCTGCAGATCACCCCCCATGAAGTCCCTTGAGGACGTGGTTCAGGCTCTCAAAGCCAAGGCTGATACCAAGCCTGAGGGGGAGTGGGTCATAGGGACAGGGTTCGATGAGAGCCAGTGGGAGGACAAGCGTTTCCCCAACAGGTACGACCTTGACAGAGCCTCCGATAGGCACCCCATCTACCTCGGCAGAGCAGGGGGACACAACTCAGTAGCCAACTCGCTAGCCCTAGAACTGGCGGGTGTAACCAAGGACACCCCTCAGCCACAGGGAGGCAACATCGAGCGCGACGAGAACGGGGAACCCACCGGTAGACTCGATGAGATAGCCGCTATGAACCTAGTCAGGAACATCCTTCCGTCGTTCGAGGAAGAAGAAGAGATCGATTTACTGGTGAAGAACTGGCATATTCTTGAGGAACAGTACTTGAGTTGGGGAATAACAAGCCTCCACGAGGCCCACATCAAAGCCCCACAGGCACTTGCCTTCCAGAAACTAGACCAGAAAGGCGGCCTCAAGATGCGGATCGGGCTCATGCTTGACGGCATGACGCCGTACCTCGGGTACGCTACCAGCGACTTATCGCGTCAGGGAATCACGACGCCTTTCAAGTGGAGCGACAGGCTATGTGTCGTAGGAGTCAAGGTGGGCACGGATGGTGCAATGGGAAGCCTGACGGCTGCCCTTAACGATGACTACTCTAATGACCCAGGGAACAAGGGAATTATCAGGTGTACCCAAGAGGAACTCACGGACGAGGTAGTCAGGTGCCATCAGGCGGGTATCAGGACATGCATCCACGCCATCGGTGACCGTGCCCTCGACATGACCCTCAACTCCATCGAGGACGCCGTGAATTCAAGGGACTGGCCTGACCACAGGCACAGGATAGAGCACGCCGGCTATGTCCTCCCAAGGCAGTTGGAGCGGATGGCGAGGCTTGTAGTCAACATCTCAGCGTCAATAGGTTTCTGTTACCCGATCGGTGACAGTCACATCGCTGCGCTGGGACCGGACCGCCTCTGCGGTTACTACCCCATGAAGAGCTTCAGGGACCACGGTATCGTAGCTGCGGGGAACAGCGACGGCTTCGGCACCAACTGGGCCCTCACAGGCATCTACGGATGCGTAGCTAGGAAATCCAGAAGTGGCAGGTACCTCTGCAAAGACGAGGCAGTACCCATCATGGACGCCATAAGGGCGTACACATGGAACGCCGCATACCTTGAGGGCTCAGAGAACCTGAAGGGCTCTATTGAGCCGGGGAAGATGGCGGACTTTGTTGTCCTTGACAGGGACATCCTAACTGTGCCCCATGAAGAG
>JAOZHP010000065.1 GCA_026014815.1 Candidatus Bathyarchaeota archaeon | reverse complement strand
TCGACGGAAAAAGCGGGTACTTGGTCATGTCCAAGAGGAAGCTAGTTTTCGTGCACGTCAAGGGGTTCCTTTCTAAGAGCTACTCTATACTGATGAACGTGCCATTATCAGAGATTAGCGATCTCACACATACTAGTCGATACAAGTTTGAAATAAGTTTCGATGACAAGAAACACGTTATGGACACGGGTGAATTGTCCTCAAACATTGTTCTGACCGCCCTCAACGAGCTAAGAGAAGCGGTCCCGGCTGTCTCCTAAACAATCTGTGGGCTGCTTTGCAGCCCTTTTTTTATGAGATATCAGCCACTGAGTCGATGCTGTGTGTGGCGTCCAGTTCCTCAGTTCCCACGCCTATGATGACTAGTAGTCGTGCCTTTCTCGCTGCTTGGATGTCTGTGGGCTGGTCCCCGACGTAGATGGTGTCTCTGGGGCTTACGCCGATGTGTTCACATGCCTTGAGTATCATGTCAGGTGCAGGCTTAGATTCGAGGACCATGTCTGCGCCCACTATGACGTCGAAGAGGTGGTCTGCTTTCAGAGTCTTCAGTACGTCCATTGTGAGGCCTGATTGGCCGTTGGTTGCTATGCCAAGCTTGAAGCCTCTCTGCTTAAACTCTTCCAGTTTCTCTTTTACTCCATCGAAGAAATGAGGGGTGTATGACTCTGCTTGAATCTTATCGGCTTCACTATACATTGTTCGAGCTAGCTCTTTGGCGGTGTGCCAGGGTTTCCCGTGAAGGTATAGAGCAACCGCTGCTACAGTTAGGTCCTCTCTTCTTGGGGCCTTGCTTAGAGGACCCTTCATGTCGACGTTGAAGGTCTCCGGGTCGACACCCTCCAGTTTGGCCCATGTTTCCGCCGCTTCCTTGTCTAGATGATTTTCGATGGCTGTCATTCTGGCTTTTGCTAGCGCCTTGTATCGTGTTTTGTCGTCTACGAGAGTGCCATCCACGTCGAATAGTATCAACTTTGCTTCCAGTTTCTCTTTTTTTATGGTTAAACTCGGCATTTAGGTCAGCTCTTACTATAGTTATTGTTTATACTCTGATAACTTTTAAATGCATTAACCCGAATTTCATTCACGGTGCAAGACTTTTGGCAACAGCGTTCGTCTTAATAAACGCAGAGATCGGTGCTGAGAGCGAGGTACTGAAGGGACTGAAGGTTATCGATGAGGTCAAGGAGGCCTACATGGTCTATGGTGTGTACGATATCATTGCGCGCATCCAGACAGAGACCATGCAGGAGCTCAAGGACATCATCAGCTGGAAGATCCGTCGCCTCGACAAGGTGCGTTCGACTCTTACGATGATTGTCGTCTAACCCCTCTTTCTCTTTTGTTCGATACCCTTTTTACCTCATTTCTATTCTGAACCTGCGTCTAGGTTGAAGCTGCATATTGGGCTGGACGACACTGACAGCCCCGAGGGTGGATGTACTACGTATATTGCTTCTCTTTTAGCTGAGAGGCTGCTTCAGTTTGGCGCCGAGTTCCTTGATTATCCTACGCTTCTTCGGTTGAACCCTAATACGCCTTGGAAGACTCGTGGTAACGCTGCGGTGTGTCTTCGCGTGGAGTTAGATGAGGCTTCAGTGAGTAAAGCGAGGAAGGAGACCTTGGGCTTGGTCACTCGTTATGGGGAGTTCGAGTGCGAGAACACCAACCCGGGGGTAGTCTTTCATGTTGGAGAGGTTCCACGGGATGTCACAGTGTTTTCGGGTAGGGTTGTGCGTGAGATCGTGGATAAGGTGGACGCTGAGGCGCTTATCAGGGATCATGGTATGGACTCGGTGACTTGGAAGAATGGGAGAGGAATCATCGGGGCGCTTGCAGCGATAGGTGGTACATTGGATAGTGATCATACCTTCGAGCTCATCACCTATAGGGCTCCTGAGAACTGGAGTACTAAACGGAGGGTGGACCCTGACTCTGTGCGCAGGATGAATGAGGCTCTCGCTGATTCTACTTATAATAACGTGGATAAGCGAGGTCGCCCTCTCATCACGCCTCATGGCCCTGACCCTGTGTTGTATGGTGTGCGTGGAGAGTCGCCTGGCGCTGTTTATCATGCCTTCAACATGATTGAGGAGCTGGAGCCTGTGGCGCGGTGGATGATTTACCGGTCTAATCAGGGTACTGACGCTCATTACTCTGACCCTGTGTCTGTGGGTTCGGTCAAGGCGTTTAACCCTGCGGTAGTTGAGGGCTGGGTGGAGTCGCAGCCAAAGGTGCTCAGGGGCGGGCATGTGATCTTCAGTATAAGTGACGAGTCTGGGGTAGTTGACTGCGCAGCCTACGAACCTACCGGGAGGTTCAGGGAGACAGTGAAGGCGCTTGTCCCGGGGGATAGAGTCAGGGTGGGTGCCGGTGTCCGGCAGATGGATGAAGGGCTTACATTGAACCTTGAGAGACTGGATGTGCTGGAGCTTGTTGAGGTGTCGAGGCTGGTTAACCCTCGTTGCCCAGAGTGCGGTGGCTCCACGGAGTCTATGGGCAGGGATCAGGGTTTCAGGTGTAAGAAGTGTGGCTTCAGGGGTGACTCGTTGATGAAGGTTGCCGTGAAGGTGCCTAGGATGCTTGATGTAGGGGTTTATCTTCCTGACAGGGGTGCTCATCGGCATCTCACGAAGCCCCTTGAACGGTATGGTAGGGAGAAGGTGTTTGTCTCAGGGCCTCTTCATGTGCCTTGGATTGGGTGAGTTGATCCCGTTATCTGGGTATTCGTGTTTTCATTGTGTGTAACCCCTGGGGGAGGGTGTGTGTGTTCGTCGTCGTTTGTACCATGTAACTGGATTATTAAATTTCTCTAATTATTACTACTTCCAGTTTATTGTTAAATTAATATGAAAATCGGTGGGTGGGGTTCGAGCCCTCCTAGAGGTGGAGACAGTGAGAGACATTCTCCGACTCTATTCCCCTATTTTTTAGACGCCTATTACCAATAATATCATTCCTATAACCAGTGAAAATCCTGTGGTGAATATCTGGATATATACTGTATCCTTGATTGTATGTGAAAGCAACGGCAATAGTCCGTGGCCGTCCTGTGACAGGGTGCTGACGAGTAAAACGGAGAAAGGTATCAATCCCTTCGAGTACAATATGAGAAAGATCATATGAGGCCCGGATTCAGGGATGATGCCTGCCAAAGCAGCGAAGACAACCAGCGCGAACACTGGTAGACCTGAAATCACCGAGGCGAAGTCGAAGTTCTGTATGAGGAACTCAACCATGATCAGAGGGACGAAGATCCAGAGGAACAGTTTGGGTATGTGTTTCTTTAAAATGTGGCCGTAGATATGCTCTTTCAGGAAATGTGGACCGGTTTGTACTTGGTGCATCTCTATTATACAGTGCTCACATGTTTTTATTTTGAGGAATTTAACGGTTTTATCCGCTAGATACCCCCCTATGATGCCGAGTATGATTGTGATTGCGAAGATTTTCAATGCTGCTTCCGGGGCCATAGCCAACATGATGAACGCCTCGTCACCTGCGGTTGAGAGCATCACCGCCGCCAAAGCGCCGAAACCAACCATACCATGGGTGTAAAGGGAGACCACAAGGAATGCGTCCATACATCCCGGAATTGCACCGAGGAGGGACGCCATCACATACTGGTTTAGAGGTTTACCTGTGATCACCTCACGAATTTTATCCTTGAACTTGACCTCAAAATACTCGATCAGGATCATTAACGTCGTAACCATGAGGATTATTTTTATGGTCACCCAAAAGTTCTTCAAAATTAGATTCCACAATACTAATAACTCCTCATTCGTCGTACGCAGGATTCCGTGCTTCATGTGGATGGACTAGTACCTCCATAATAAGAAGCTCCTTGTACTTTGGAAACTCTATTTTAATCATGGCGGTGACCTCCTTTTTTTTTATCTTGGTCTCATAGTACTTAACCCGAGGGTATGAGCGGCATTCTTCCACAAATCAAATGCGTGCATCGCGTGTATATGTGTATGAAAACATGATTGACGTGATTAATTAATTCTTATTAGATGGATTTGAAGGTAATGATCGCTTATGGTCTAGTTCCATCAAGGCGCCTAGGGCAGAGCATCAGAATTACGCGGAAAAAAATTTGGTCTGGCTGCCCGAAGCTGTTTTAGGTATTGTTGTGGGTTTGTGTTGTATGAAGAAGCAGTTGTTTGGCTCGAAGGTTCTGCAGTGTGGGCCTCCTACCTCGGTTGTGTTAGCTACGTGTGTGGATGGTGATGGTAACCCGAACATCATTACCCTCGGCATGTTCATGTATATCAGCTCTAACCCACCTCTGGTCTGTATCGGTGTGGCTGAGCCACGTTACAGCCACAAGTTGATCCTTGAACAGGGCGAGTTCGCGATAAACACCCCAACAGTCGAGATCGTTGAGGAGATGCACAAATGCGGAATCACAAGTGGACGCGACGGAGACAAGTTCAAGAAAACAGGGTTAACACCCATACCCGCCCAGAAGATCAAGAGCCCCCTCATCAAGGAGTGCTACGGGCACCTGGAATGCAAGGTTTGGAGTCACTACGAGTGCGGCGACCACACTCTCATCGTGGGTGAAGTAGTCGCAAGCAGCATCAACGAAAACGTGCTAGATGAAAAAGACAACCAAGTGCTCACCAAAGCCAACCCAGTAATTCAGAAAAACTGGAGTTACCATATCGTAAAAAAAATCTGATTTGATAAAAAATATGGTTACTTCAGATTGAAGTAGTCTGCTATGTTGGCTCTCTCAACCATCTTTACGTCGAGTCTGCCGTCCTTAGTGCTGAGTATCGGGTTGACCCCCGGTCCGTGACCCGAGTAGTCGCTTGAGCCATGGATTATCACCCCGACGGTGAGAGACCCCTTGTAGTAGCCTCTGCCGTTGATGCAGAGCTGATCCCGTAAAGCAACAATATCTCCGAGTAGCAGCGTTTCCAGCCCATACTTCTTGATGGCCTTAGGGTCCGTTGTTTGTATGTCGTAGTCCACTGGCTCTGTCATGGCGCTGAAGCCGATGCCGCTGCCCATGAGCAGCGAGGGCACCTCTTTCACCACAGGCACAACGAGTTTTTCATCCACCTCCTCTATGCCGAGGCTGTCCAGCAGCCGTGGACTGGTCTTGTTCACCCTGATGTCCGGGTAATCTAGGAGCTTCAAGCCAACGCCGTATGCCTTCACCTGCACCTTATCTCCTATAGCCAGCTTCTCCAGATCCTCCTGGGTGAAGTGTACCATGTCGTCGCTGCCGGCGTGGCGACCCGTGAACACTCCCTTGGCTCCCTTCGCCTCCCCGTCAACCATCACCGCCTCGTTACCTATACACGCGAGGTGCGCCAACGCGCAGTCGCTTGGTCTCTTCTTTTCTTTCCCCCTGATGGTGACGCCCGGCTCAACGTGGTCGCCGCTTGCCCACCCGAAGCAGGAGTCCCCCACCTTGAGGTTATACTTGATGCCCCCCATGCCGAGGCCCATCTTGGGTTGACCATCCCACTGGGCCCTATACCCGGAGGTTGCGGGGGGAACTATCTCGCCCTGAACAGCGATCTTCAACAACTTGTCTCTGTTATCTCGTAGCATATTACTCGCCTCCCAGACCCAGATACTTGGCGATGTTCGCCTCCGGGTCGATTACTGGCTTGATCTCACCGTGCTCAGACGTCATTATGGTGGTGACGCCGATGCCTTGCCCCATCTTGTTGCTTGCCCCACAGCTCACAACGCCTACCGTGCATGCCCCCTCGTAGTAGCCTCTACCCCAAGCCGTTAAGATGTCCTTCAGGCATACCACATCCCCTAGCTTCAGGTCCCTAAGAAACTCCACTGCGTCAGGGCTCTGAGTCATCACGTCCCAGTTCCTTGACTCAGCGGGGGAACCGCCTGAGCCCTGCCCAACGTACTCGGGAGGAATCACCTTGGTCACAGGAACCGTCAGCTTACCATCCTTTTCACTGAGCCTCATAGATTCCAATAACTGGGGGCTGATGCCTACTGCGCGTACCTCTGGGTAGTCAGTGAACTTGAGGCCAACTCCTGCGGTCCTCACTTGTACTTTATCGCCGATGGCGAGCTTTTCTAGCGTCTCATTGTTGAAGTAGAGGACAAGGTGGTGGGCTCCCTCAGGGAGGTAGCCAACCTTTCCGATGACGACTCCTTTCTCGCCCTTGGCCTCACCCTTGACTATCTTAGCCTCGTTGCCGATGCAGCTGAAGTTACGGAAACTGTTCTTCTGGGCATCGTTACCGGTGCCGTCCGCTGAGACACCTGGCTCTACTTTCTCTCCCCAGGCCCACCCGAAGCACGGGTCACCTAGCTTAACGTTGTAGACTATCCCTCCTCTGCCTAGTCCAATGGTGGGTTTGCTGTCCCAGTTTGTCATGTAACTGGGTTCAACCGCCGAGTGGACTATTTCGCCTATTACAGCGATCTCGAGGAGTTTGTCCTTGTTGGTCTTAACCATTAATATCCTCAATACATTCGTGTATTGATTATTTGACGCTAACCCCCTCCACCTGTTTGGGGGTTTTTAGAGATTTCCCTACGGTTTAAATATCCGCCTTCAACCATAAAAGGTACTTAGGGCTGATTACATGTCACGTGGAAGAGAATACGACGGAGCCATCACCATCTTCTCGCCTGAAGGCCGTATCTATCAAGTAGAGTACGCGTTAGAGCTAGTGAAACGAGGCAGCCCTATCGTGGGCGCCAAGAGCCCAGAAGGCGTTGTCCTCGCAGCCATTGAGCCCGTGAGGAACAAGCTAGCTGCCCCAAGCAACAGTAAGAAGATATTCAAGATCGATGAACATATCGGCGTCGCTATCGCGGGCCTCAGCCCAGATGCGAGGGTACTTGTCAGACAGGCTAGATATATTTCTCAGGGCAACTGGATGACCTACAACGAGCCAGTAGACGTCGAGGACCTGACAAGCGGCGTGGGTGACCTTCTCCAGAGATACACACAGAACGCTGGTGTAAGACCCTTCGGAGTCAGCCTCCTATTCGGTGGCGTTGACGATTACCGTGTCAGCCTCATAAGCACCGATCCAAGCGGTAGCTACCGTGGATACAAGGCTACAGCCGTGGGCCGAAACAGCGAGAAGGCAAAGACCGTTCTCTCAGAGCAGTATAGGGATGAGATAACCCTTGACGAGGCCATAGCCCTCTCAATGGATGCCCTCAAGGATGCAGCCGAGGGGGACTTGACCGCGGAGAACGTGAATGTCTCAGTTATCTCTAAGGAGACCAAAAAGTTCAGGGGCCTCAGCGTAGACGAGGTTAAAAAGTTCCTGTAGCGCAGGGTTTATCAATAACACCTATTATTTTTCCCCTTGAAACATTATGTCTGGTAAAAGGAGTTTAAAGCGACTGGAAAAACAGCAGGCCGCCAAGAATAAGGCCGTGGAGAAGGCTAAGGCGCGCCGAGAAAAGATCATCGGATCCGTGGACATTCCTGACTCATCAAGCCAGGAGGTCATGGAGTCCCTGAAGAAGATGAAGGCCATCACCCCTACAGGAGTCGCCGCCCAGTTCAACCTCAAGGTTAGCATCGCCAAGAAGATGCTCAGCGACCTAGAGGACAATGGCACACTTGAGCTGGCTGCACGCAGCCACAACCTGAAGGTCTACATCCTCAAGTAGAGCTAATTTTCTCAATTATTATTCTTGAACCGCTTCTTAACCCAGTGAACAGTTCGAGGCCTTCAGTGATCTCACCGATCTTGTTGACTGGGCTATAAGGCTTGAAGTCCTTAGGATAGATGCCTATAGCGTCCCCTCTAGGCCAGTAAGCGATGGTGCCGGCGTTGACGGCGTTCACAGGTTTCTCTGTTCCCCGTTCTATCCCTATGATTATGGATATGAACCCCATCGCGGGGGAAGTACGGCTGTTGATAGGGAGCATGTTCGATATCACCCCGACAGTCAAAGGAGCAGTGAGCCTGTTCAGTATGCCTTTCGCCTCACCCTTGTCAACAATGGTTATCTTGATGGGTATCTTACTCAGTACGTCACTCATTTTACCTGCTCCACTCCATACTCGACTATCATCTTAGCGTAATCCAGTCCCGTCGCCTTCTTGATGCCCTGCCATCCAGGAGACGCGTTCATCTCAAGCACAACCGGGCCATTAGGGCTTTCCATGATATCCACGCCACAATAATCCAGCTCCATTATCTCCGTTGCCTTTAATGCTATGTCAAGGACCTCCTGACTCATCTCCTCCTCAACC
>JAOZHP010000064.1 GCA_026014815.1 Candidatus Bathyarchaeota archaeon | reverse complement strand
TTAAACTTCAAGAACGTGACTTATCTATAAAGGAGATAAAAGCAGCTCAAAAGCGAATAGATAAAATTAAAAAAAAGATCTAGTTTCCGAGATCTGAGGGTGGGGACTCGATGAATCCCTGCTGCATCAAAAGCTTCACGATTTTCTGTGTTCTCTCGATGATCCCAGATGCACGCTCATATAGCTCATCTCTGGTGAGCTTGATTCTGGCGAGTCCTTGCTCCTGCGCCTTCATCCCCGTCTCGGCTGCTTGAAGTGGATAGATTTCCCATTCGTCCATACTTGGGATGATATAGTCCTTTGTTAATCCCTTGTCCTCAGCGAATTTTGCGAGGGCGGTTGCTGATGCGATGCACATCTCATCTGTGATTGTCTTAGCCCGTACATCCAGTGCTCCTCTGAATATGGCTGGGAAGACTAGACTGTTATTTATCTGATTGGGGAAATCACTTCGACCGGTAGCCATGACCTTGACTCCCGCCTTCTCCGCTACCCATGGCCATATCTCAGGCACCGGGTTAGCGCACGCAAAGACTATTGGGTCCGAGGCCATTACTTTGATATCCTCAGGTTTTATGACATCTGGTCCTGGTTTACTTGCGGCTATCATTATGTCACTGCCTTCGGCTGCTTCCTTGATTCCTCCCGTGACTCCATCTGGGTTTGTCTCCTCTGCGATAGGCCACTTGTAAGTACCCTCAATGTCCTTGCGGCTTGTACTGATAGCTCCCTTGCTATCTACCATTATGATGTTCTTGGGGCTTGCTCCAGCTGCCTTGAGGACATAGAACGATCGGGTGTTAGCCGAGCCTGTGCCCACAAGGGTAAACTTTGCCTCGTCCATTTTCTTTCCAACAAACTTTAAGGCGTTGATGGTTCCTGCGAGAACGACGGCCGCCGTTCCCTGCTGGTCGTCGTGCCATACTGGGATAGGCATCTCTTTCCTGAGTCTATCGAGTATCTCGAAGCACTTGGGTTTACTGAAGTCTTCGAGGTTGATACCGCCGAAGGTTGGCTCGATCCATTTTACCGCTTGGATAATTTCCTCGGTATTCTTGGTTGATAAACATATTGGGAATGCATCCACACCTCCCAAATATTTGAAGATAAGGGCTTTACCTTCCATCACTGGCATTCCTGCTTGGCCACCTATGTCTCCGAGCCCTAGAACTCTAGTTCCGTCGCTGACAACGGCAACGTAGTTCCATTTGCTTGTGAGTTCGTATGCCTTCTCCTTGTCTTTCTCGATGTCAAGACATGCTTGGGCTACTCCTGGCGTGTACCAGATACTGAAGTCCTGGAGGCTTCGTATCGTGCATTTAGGCATGACCTCGACTTTGCCTTTGTAGAAGGCATGAAATGGAGGGGCGATCGTTTTCCACTTTGATGCTTCCTTAAGCATCTTTTCGGTATCGACACTCAACGCGAATCGACAGAAGAGGCGTATAATGGATATTTAAGATATTACAGTTAGTCATGTGACGTAATATTCGCTAAAACTCTGTATACTTGATGCTTTGATTTTCAGTTAATGCGTTACTTGCATAAAGAATGAAAAAGAGTTTGTTCGGGCGATAATGTTGATCTTTGCATTCTAATCAAGCGGTAAGAAACTGAGTGGCGAGTCTCTTAGAATCGAATACTCCTCGTAAGCACCTATATAATTAAAATAAAAAAGGAAGTTTCTAGCTGTATTCCTCTCGGAGGGTTTCACGGACATCATCTTCGAGTGGGCCTTCGCCATCCACAATATCATGGAAGGTGTCGAAAACTCTCTGTAGCTTGCGCCAGTCAGGTACATAGACGCGGCTAAACCATATACGGCTGCTATCGACGTCGTCGTCCTCGACCTCCCATCGGTACTCATCGATGCGTTCCTCGCTGAGTATGTGAGCGTGTCCATACGGACCTTCATGCTCCGGTGATTCAAGCATCATAACGCCGTCAGCTCCATGAGCGAAAGCGTAGAGTATATGCTCTTTTTTGAGGCGGGCAAGGCTTGGTAAAGGTATGATTCTTATGCTACTCGGGTATGTTAGTCGGGCTAATCCGGCTAGATCTACTGCTGTATAAGCAACTTCCTCCTCAACGAAGGCCAGTATCTTCAATTCTGCCTCGCTGTCTGCGAGTACTCCCTTGATGTTAGCTTTCAGCTGTACGTCTGTGAGTCCTTGCTGGTCTAATGCGTCTTCCGGACATGCTGGGATGCATACTCCACAGCCACTGCACATGATCTCGTTGATGACGGGTTTACTGTCTTCCATTGTTATGGCGTTCTCTGGGCAGATTTCTACGCATTCCTCGCACCCTGTACAAGCGTCCGGCTTAGCGAGATAAGCCTTGTTTGGCTCAATAACCCGATCTACCCCGAGGAAGTTCACAACTTTCATGGCAGCTCCTTCAGCCTCAGCAGTGCTACTCTGGATATCCTTGGGCCCTATAACTACACCAACGGCGTATATGCCGTCTCTCTTAGTGCTAATTGGGTCAAGTTTGGGGTGACGCTCAAGAATGAACTTGTCTTCATCAGCTGGAACTTTGAGGAGCTCAGCTAGTTTGAGGGTCTCTTCTGTTGTTACTATCGGTGGCGCTAATACAACGAGGTCTGTCGGATACTCGACCATCTTGTTGAGCATCATGTCCTCGCTTCGAATCAATACTTGGTCTCCATGCGGGACGATCTCGGTGACCTTGCCTTTGTAGAACATGGCTCCTTTCTCCTGCGTGGTTAAGTAGAATTCTTCGTATCTCCTTCCAGTTGCTCTGATGTCAATGTAGTGTATATTTACGTCGATGCCTCTGTCCCTGAGGAGTTGAGCCTGTTTGAGGCTGTAAAGACAGCAGACACGACTGCAATGAGGTCGACCCACCTCGGTGTCCCTGCTTCCGGCGCATAGAACGTAAGTAACGCTCTTTACTTCCTTACCTGTCTCTGGGACGACCACCATGCTACCTGTAGGTCCGTTGACGTCGAGGATTCTCTCCATCTCAAGACTGGTTACTACATTTGGGTATTGACCATACCCATACTGGGGTAACCCACTAAGGTCGTAAAGCTCGAATCCTGTTGCAAGCACAATGGCTCCAACGTTTAACTCGATCTCGTGTCCTGGGTCATTAATGTCGATTGCATCAGCCGGGCACGCTCGTTCACATGCCCCACATTTGATACATGAATCAAAGTCAATGGTGAATATGCTTGGAACTGCCTGAGGAAAGGGTCGATAGATGGCTTTCCGTTCATTCAATCCTTGATTATACTCGTCCTTGGCCTTGCTTGGGCAAACGGTGTTACAATCACCACAACCAATACATTTCTCAGGGTCAACACCCCTTGGCTTGACCCAGACTTTGGCTATAAAATCACCGGGTACTCCCGTAATCTCCTTGACCTCACTATATGTGAGCAGGTTGATGTTACTACTCTGGCTTACCTGCGCCATCTTAGGTGTTAGTATGCATTGGCTGCAGTCCAGAGTTGGGAAGACCTTGGGGAACTGGATCATGTGGCCACCTATACTGGCGTTCTTCTCGACTAAGTGTACCTTCATCCCGTATTCGCTGAGTCTCAGACTTGTTGTAATACCAGAAACACCGGCGCCGATGATGAGAGTCTCTGGAACCACCTTCATTTTTTTAGAGTCAAGAGCAACGGTCTGATGAGCACGAGCGATGGCGCCTTTGATGAGGTCCATTGCTTTCTGTGTGGCTCCCTCATGATCATCCTTATGGACCCAGCTACATTGCTCCCTGATGTTCACCATCTCAAGGAAAGCGGGGTTTAGGCCTTTCTCCTCAAGGTTGTTGAGAAACGTGGTCCTATGCATCTTAGGCGTGCAACAAGCAAGCACAACTCTATCCAGCCCTTCCTTTTCCATAGCTTCAGTGATTCCGTCTGCGCTGGGTTTGCTACAGAGATATCTCTCTATCTTGGCAAAGTAGGTGTCGTCTTTGAGGGCGTCAACTATTTCTTGAGTGTCGACTACATCGCTTATGTTGCCACCGCACTCGCAGACCCAGACGCCAATTTTTTTGTTAGACATGATGTTACCTACAGTAGTTTTAGCTGATGGTCCAGTGTCTTCTTTCCACGGTACTCTGGAAGCAGTATAGGTGACTTCCTGTCTGTCTCCACATCTCCCTCTTTGAGCCATTTCTCGTACCTGTCAAGGTGATCAAGATTGAGTTTCCCGATTTCTGCAGTCTTGGCGCGTTCAGCCACCACGACGCCTGCTCTTCTCCCGAAGACATAGAGGTCTAGCTGGCTGTTTCCCATGAGTCGGTTCTTTCCATGGACTCCGCCGCATACTTCTCCAACGACATAGAGTCCGGGTACGTTTGTCTCGCATTTTACGTTGATTTCGACGCCACCGTTCTGGTAGTGGAGTGTGGGGAAGACTAACATGGGTTCCTTTCGGATGTCTATGCCGAACTTGGAATAATTCCTGTACATGGCAGCGAACTCGCGCTCTATTGTACCCTCACCCTTTATGATATCAATAAGGGGGGTATCTAGCCACACACCTTTCATGCCTGAGGGGGTTGTGATTCCCTTTTCCCTGCCATAACACTCACGGATGAGCGCCGACGCCTCAACGTCCCTCGTCTCAAGGGGGTAAACGAAAAGCTCGCCTTCAATGTTCAATGGCTGTGACCCCCTGGCCCTGAGTTTCTCGGTGCAAAGCTGCCCAACGATCTGCTCAGGGTATGCACTACCCGTAGGGTGGAACTGTGTGCTGTCTAGGTGCATCAGGTTTGCACCCGCACGGTACGCCATGACTATTCCGTCTCCTGTTGAACCGTAATGGTTGGTTGTCTCGTATCCCTGAATGTGAAGTCTTCCGAAGCCGCCTGTAGCCAAGATAGTTGATTTTGCGCGTGCAATCTTGTACTCGTGGGTATCCATGTCGTAGAGAACCGCCCCAGCGACTTGCCCCTTATCATCCATAATGAACTCCACAGCGCTGGTGAACTCGACGTAGTTGATCTGCCTGTTGATGGTCTCGTCCATGAGGACTCTTGTGATCTCCACGCCAGTGTAATCCTTACAGCTATGCATCCTTCGTCGGCTTGTGCCTCCTCCTGGAGCCAGCTGCATTGTTCCGTCCTCAAGTTTGTCATAGAGGACGCCTAGTTCCTCGTGCCACTTGATGATGTCCGGGCCGTCCTTGACCATAGCCTCGACGAGTTCAGGCTTGTTATAGTAGTGACCCCCTCCGATGATGTCAAGGTAGTGAAGCGTTGGACTGTCCTTGGGATGGTCCGCCGCTTGGATACCTCCTTGGCTCATCTTGCTGTTTGCGTCGCCCAGTCTGAGTTTCTGAACGATGAGTATATTGTCTGGGTCCACTCCGTTATCGTTAGCTAGTATTGCAGCGCTTAGACCTGCGCCTCCTGCTCCAATGATGAGGACGTCGACATCATAGTCAATGTTGCTGAGGTCTATGTCCTCTGGCTTGATGACACTATGAGCCTCCAGAATGTCCACTACCTCATGGGGCATTAACTCGCCTTTACATGGACCTACTTTGAGTTCACGTTTCTGGTCCATCTTCCAGTCTGGGTGATACTCCTCGAGTACCTTATGTCTCTCGTCAGCGGTCATGGGGGTGAATTGTTTTCCCACTCTATTTGCTCTTGATTCCGCTACTTTTCGTAGGCTTTCCTGCATGGACTCGGGATATCCGCTTATGTAGTCACTCATTGAGGTCAATCTCCCTTGTGTTGTATCGCTCTGCAAGCGTTTCCTTGCTAGCGGTCATGAGTTCTTTAATATCTTGATCGTAGACGCCTTCCTCAACTTCTTTAACTCTCTCAAGAACGTGTTCAGATGGGCCGTCAATATATTTGGCGTAAAGACGTCTAGCCAGCTGACTGACGTTGTAGGGCACTATTTCTGCTGGGCATCTGACAGCGCAGAGACCGCAGCTTATGCAGTCGAAGCTGAGTTTAGCTGCCTGCGTAATGTCTCCTCGTAGACTTGCCTGAACATAATCCATTACCATGATGTCTTGTGGGCATGCCTTTGTGCATGTGTTGCATGCAAGGCACCTTGACACCTCAGGGTAATATTCAAGGATGGTCGCTGCCTCAGGTTTGATCTCGTCTAATATGTACGTCTTTTTCTCTGCTGGGCTGAATGGTATTTGGGCGATGTACATGCCGTCCTCGACAATTTTCTGGCACGCCAAAGCGCCTTCCAGCTTGTAGCTTCCTTTCTTCCTGTACAGAGTCGCGCAGGCACCGCAGTACCCGCCCCTGCAGCCTGCTCCTCTTGTGAATTGGTGGCCGGAGTACTCCATCGCTTTCATTATAGTGAGGTCTTCCGGTACCATGTGCTTCTTTCCCATCACGTAGATGGTAATTTTCTCAGAGTTGTTCTCCATCTTTATTCCTCCAGTAGACCCTTCTCTCTTAGGAGGGGTCTTGGGTCAGGCCTGTTGGCCTCAAAAGCCATCGCCTCGTCGCCGAGCCCGAAGGCAAGGGACATTAGCTGTGTGAAGTAGACGACGGGTATTGAATCAAAACTTGGGTACTGGACTTTGACCTGCTCCTGTCTTGGTCCAAGATTGTATTCGCAGAGGGGACATGCCGTGGCTAAAATATCTGCGCCCCCATCTTTTGCCTGCTTGAGTATCTTGTGTGCGAGGTCGCCGACGACCTCCTTCATGTGGACAGTGTTGTAGCTTCCGCAGCATTTTTGCTTGTAAGCGAAGTTAACAACCTCGGCTCCTAGTGCCTCGAATAGATCCTCTATGATGCGTGGGTTATCGGTGTCATCGATGCCTATTCCTCTAGGTCGTAGGAGGAGACATCCATAGTATGGAGCTACCTTGAGTCCTGTTAGAGGTGTCTTAACTGCTTCTTTCACCTTATCCCAGCCCATCTCTTTGAGGGTCTCTAAGAAGTGCTTGACCTCGACGCTGCCACTATACGTAGCTTCCTCTTTGAACATGATGTCCTGAATTTTCTGCTTCTTATCAGAGTCCTCGTTGAAGGTCTGGTTGCTCCGCTTGAGTGTGTTGTAGCACATTGCGCAGAGCGTAATCATCTCTTTGCTGTCCACCTGTCCTTCGCTGTTCATCTCTTGGACGCGAAGCATGTTTCTGACAGGTGCCAAGTGATGCATTACGTCGTCCTTAGCGAGAGCATGGACAGTACCGCAGCAGTTCCATCTTTCAGGTTCCACGAGCTCAATGCCGAGGGCTTTAGCTGAGGCCACGGTAGAGTCGTCAAAGTTTTTGGCTGTAGTCTTGAGTGTGCATCCAGGGTAATATGCTAGCTTCGTCATCCTGTCAGCTTCCTCTGGTTGCTTATGATGGCGATCGGCGGTAACTCACGCAGTTCCTCTGGTGTCAGTTCATCGAGGCTAACCCTGTCATATTTTTTTCTTAACACGAGTTGCCTCAGAGATTCCATAACGTTGGCGACATCTATGCCACGTGGACAACTAACCTCACAGTTGAAACAGGTAGTGCAGACCCAAATAGTGCCCGAGTCCAGTGCCTCGTCGAGGCCTAGCTGCGTCATCCGAATTATCTTGCTTGGGAGGTAGTCCATCTCCTGTGTCATGGGGCACCCTGAGCTACAGGCGCCACACTGAAAACAAAGGTCAATTTCTTCGCCGCTTAGCTCTTTGATCCGTTCGTTGAACACCTTGTTCTCTGGGTGTAAGCGGAGAACCGATGTTGACCTAAATGAAGACATCTCTATGCCTAGGCTATCGTTAATATTATAATTTTCTAAAAACAGCGTAAATTTGATGCGTTGGTGGATTTATTGATTTTAATAGTTTTTTTAGATTAGGTGTTCAATTTGATAACTCTATATTTAATTTTCTGTTGTTTTATTCATTTTGACGTCATAAATGCGGTCAATCGGTGAAATGTCAGTTATTCTGGAATAAATGAGTGAAATAGGAAAACCTCATAGCTTCATTGATGCATGATTCATGGAGGATTATAATGGAGTACCATCTAAAAACTCCAGTATTGGAGAAGGAGATAAGGAAGCTTAAGGTGGGTGACCTTGTCTACGTGACTGGCACCATTATCACTGCCCGTGACGAGGCTCACCTAAAATCACTAGAGTTACATGAGGCAGGGGAAGAGCTACCTGTCACCTTCACAGGGAACGGTGTTTTTCACTGCGGCCCGATTATGAGAAAAGACAATGCAGGTGAATGGCAGGTAGTAGCCGCTGGTCCTACCACTAGCGCCCGTATGGAGATTTTCCAAGATAAGTTCATAGAGACGTTTAAGCCTGCCCTCCTTATCGGTAAAGGAGGTATGGGAGACAGGACTTCCAAGGCATGTCAGACCTTTGGGTGTGTCTATGGGGCTTTCACAGGAGGTGCTGCTCTGCTAGCTGCCAGAGGCATCAAAAAAGTTGAGGATGTTCACTGGCTTGATGAACTTGGAATGCCCGAATGTCTATGGGTTTACAAGGTCGAGGATTTTGGTCCAATGATCATAACGATTGACACTCACGGAGGTAACCTTACGGCTGACGTCGGCGCCAAGGTGAACGCGGTACGTGACAGGCTCATCGAGGAGATGGAGGGATAATGATGCTTGAAAAGATTATCGAGGATACTGTAGTTGAGATATTGAGGATAGCTGCCACCGAACTCCCAGTGGAGTACACCGAGGAGATGAATCGAGGGATGAAATCTACTGAGGGCACGGTAGGTAAGGCTCAACTAGGAAACATACTAGAGGACGTGAAAATTGCCCGTGACGGCTCTAAACCCATGTGTCAAGACACAGGGATCGTCGCCTTCATGGTTAAACTTGGAGACAGTTTCCCTCTTCGCTCTAAGGTAAAGGAGATTCTGGTCGAGGCCACAAAGAGAGCTACCGAGGAGGTTCCTCTCAGACCCAACGCTGTGGACATGTTCAAGGGTAACACAGGTAACAATGTGGGTCTCAATGGTCATGTGCCCATCATTTACATCGATCTCGTACATGGGGATAGTTTAGAGATCACCACGATGCCAAAGGGAGGTGGAAGCACCAATGTGGCTGCTCACCGTATGCTCAAGCCAGGTCTCGGCATTAAAGGCGTGAAGCAATTCGTTATTGAAGCGGTTGCCAAGGCAGGTAGCCTCGGATGCCCACCGTACTTTGTGGGTGTAGGCATTGGTGGAGGCGAAGACCTGTGCATGAAACTAGCGAAGAACGCGTTACTCAAGCCTTTCAACAAACGAAGCTTAGACCCAAAGGTAGCATCCATAGAGACTGAGCTGTTAGATAAGCTGAATCAGCTTGGAATAGGCGCGATGGGTCTAGGTGAAGGCCCGAGCGTTCTTGATGTCCATATCGAGATGGCTGCTAGACATCCTGCGTCGCTTCCTGTGGGTGTGGTTATTAGCTGCTGGGCTCTCAGGCACGCAAAGGCCAAGATATCGGCAAATGGTAAAGTCGAGATCGATAAGAGCGCTTAGCCTCCTTTTTTTTATCCTTAACATTATATTTAGGGCAGTATCAGATGCCACTGTTACGAGTTGAATGATACCTGGACTATTGCCTTGGAGACCTTGAGCTGGATAGAGCTACAGAGGCTCAACGAAGACGCGGCGTTAAGTAAGACAGTAAAACAGTTAGAGGTAAATGATAGAGAAATCATTGATACCGCGTTTGACCTTGTCTTTGCGGTTCTTGAACGCCAGAACACGGTTGATTATATTATTAACAAGTCCATTGAACCGCTGGAGTTGAAGGATCTTTACATCGGTGTGAGGAGCTTCCTCCGGTTGTTTACTTACATGACTCATTATAGCGGTGAGTCACTGCTTAACGCGTACAGGTTTGCTGAGCACGCGAATGGGATGCTTGGTGATAGAAAGATTAAGCCGGTTAAGGAGTCTCTTGACATCATTCCTCACTATGAGGTTCCTTGGAGTGAACTGGATGAGGTGAGTAAGCTTTCCTTCAAGTATTTCCATCCAAACTGGTACGTAAAATACCTCTTGGATAACTTTGAGGAAGCCGAGGAAATGATGAGACACATAGATGTTCCTGATTATCTTCGGATTAATACGTTGAAAGCTGATGCATCGATCCTTGACCAGTTATACGCGGATGGTTTTCAGTTATTCGAGGAACCAATGCTAAGAAACACGTATAGAGTGCTTGCTGGTTCAGGACGTCTCTCAGAGTCTCGTTTGTTTCAAGAAGGCGCCTTCATAATCCAAGACAAAGCAAGCATACTTGTGGGTGAGATAGCCTCCCCCAAGCCAAGTGACACGGTTCTCGATATCTGTGCAGCACCTGGTGCCAAGACGAGTCATCTTGCTCAACTCATGGACAACAAGGGACGCATAGTCTCGGTTGACTATGATAAGAGACGTCTAGACTCTTGGGAGAGGCTTATCGATAGGCTAGGCGTAGAGAACGCGTACAGTCACCTTGGAGACGCTACAAAGCCAGAAGGATTACCACCTGTTGAGGCTGACTTGGTGGTTCTTGATCCTCCATGTACAGGAACGGGTACTTTCAATAAATCACCGTCAAGCAAGTGGAGGCTAACACAAAGGTCTATCGAGCGAATGGCTAGTCTTCAGAGGAGAATGATCGAGAACGCTTCGACCCATGTTAAACCGGGTGGCTCACTTGTTTACAGTACGTGCAGTGTCACCGTGGAGGAGAACGAGGGAGTAGTCAACTGGTTCTTGGGAAAGCACCCTGAGTTTAGGTTAGTTGATGCAGTGCCTCGGATAGGTTCATCGGGACTCGGGGACCTAGTTGAGGCTCAGAGACTGTACCCTCATCTTCATCTTTGTAACGGTTTTTTCGTGGCGAAGCTTGTCAGGGATTGAATATTTATAGGGGACAGTGTGGGGAGTCAGGGTATGCAGGTAAGGGTTAGGCTGATGGGTGTCCTAAAGGAGGCAGCGGGACAGAGTGAGCTAACACTGGATGTTGAGTCTGGCGCTGATGTCGGCTCTGTTATCAGTAAGCTTCTTGAAGGCCGTGAGCTTTTGGAGTCCACTCTCTGGGATCCAGTGGTTGATAGCTATACGCCTAACGCTCTTGTGCTGTTGAATGGGGTCGAAGTTAGTAACCTTCAGGGCAAGGATACCCCGGTCAGTGATGGCTCAGAGATGGTGTTTCTCTCTGTGACTCATGGTGGCTAGGCAGAGGTTTTTATCCTGTTGAGAGGAGGAAACGTTGTATTGAGCGTCACCTGCACCAAATGCAAGAGTAATCCCTCGGTTTATTATCGTCCCTACTCTGGGGAGCGTCTGTGCAATGAGTGCTTTAACGAGACTCTTCTGAAGAGGGTGAAGAAGACCATCAATAAGTACAAGATGTTTGAGTATAACAGCCGGATAGCTATAGGTGTAAGTGGAGGCAAAGATAGCTTGACTCTTCTAAGGCTTCTCCATGAGATTGAGAGTAAGAGGCCTGACGCCGAGCTTGTGGCGGTGTGTATAGACGAGGGTGTCACTGGCTACAGGGATGAGGCGCTTCGACTCGCTGAGAAGAACTGTCGTATACTTGATGTTGAAATGCATGTGACCAGCTTCAAAGAGCTGTTCAACGAGACAATGGATGAGATCGCAGCTCGTGACAGAGAACTGGGGACCTGCAGTTTCTGCGGGGTTTTACGAAGGCGTGCATTAAATGAAGCAGCGAGACAAGTGGACGCAGATAGGCTTGCCACGGGACATAATCTCGATGATATGGCGCAGTCGGTTCTCATGAATATTCTGAGAGGTGACATAAACCGGGTTGAGGCATTCAATCCAGGTGGCAGGGCTCTGGAAGGTTATGTACGTAGGGTGAAGCCTCTATGTGAGGTCCCTGAGAAGGAGACTACCATGTATGCGTATCTGAATGGACTTGAGTTTCAGAATATTCCATGTCCATACGCTCATGAGGCGATGCGGTCAGATGTCCGTAGGTTCCTTAACCAGATGGAAGTAAAGCGTCCTGGCACCAAGTCTATTGTTTATCAGACAGGCTTAAAGATCAGGTCTAATCGAAGAGACGGCGTGCTCGGAAAATGTAGAATATGCGGTAACCCAACTCCCGGTGAGATATGTAGAGTTTGTGAGCTTACTGGCGCTGGAACAGAATGAGTTTTTAATGTCGATTTAAGATAAAGAATCGTGGAGTCAGTAATTAAGCAGGGTCACTGTGCGTATTGTAAGACGTCGATCCGGCCTGTGATTGAGGCAGGGCCTCATAGTAAGACCGGTGCCAAGTATTGCCCTAACTGCGGCGCCCAGATATGGGTTAAACATCACTGTGGAGCGAATATTCGTTACGAGGACAGGTATTGCCCGAAATGCGGTGAAGCTAACCCGATTTACCTCGGTAACGACCCAGAATACTACGCTGATAAAACTAACAATGAAGAGTAACCACGTTTCTATATTTTTTAATGCAAGAAACAGAAAAGCATTGATTTTTTACCTTGAATTTTATTACTTCCTTCGATTATTATGTACTGAATGGACCGTGTTTTTGCGTAGAATGAGCCGTCTTTTTACATAGATTGAGATCGAAACGGGGTTATTCTGGGGCTTGTTTTTGGTAAATAATACTGAATTGCGTTTTTTTATTTGACCCCCCCCCCCTCTATCTGTTGGATGCTTTTTTATCCTCTGTTAGTGATATTGCCGTGATAAGATTGGCTGACGTGTTGATAAAGAACGGGTTCATAGTCACCATGGGTGAGGACAAGAAGATTATCCCGAAAGGTGACGTTCATATCGTTGATGACAAGATCGCTGAGATAGGTGATGGACTCAAGGTTCCTGATCCGGAGTATATTGTAGACGCTGAGCATCACCTCGTAATGCCTGGATTCGTGAACGCCCACAGCCATCTACAGCAATATTTTAGAGGTGTCTACGAGCTTATGGGTGACTTCTTCGAGACTAACCTCCCTCTTGAGGGCTATAGGCGTCCCGAGCAGATGGAGACACTCGGTTTGGCGTCATGCGCCGAGTTTATCTACGGTGGCAACACCACGAGCATGCTGATCTACACTTACCCCGATGGATACGCGAAATCAGTTGCTAAGGCTGGAAACAGGTGTATGATTGCTGGTGACATCGAGCACGTAGACCTAGAGAAACTGAAGCACAACGAGTTCGTATATCTTTCAGACAAACGGGACGCCGCCGTGAAACGTGCAAAGAACCTGTATCATAACTGGCATGGTAAAGCAGAAGGAAGGATCACTACGCTGATGTGTCCAAAGGCGCCTGACATGGCGCTCCCAGACGTCTATGAGGAATGCAAGGAGTTTGCGAATGAGCATGACTTACGGATGACCACTCATCTTTCTCAGAGCCAGCGAGAATATAGGCAAGTTAAGAAGCAGTATGGCAAGACTCCTCCCCAGCACCTCTACGATATGGGGATGATGGACGATAAGCTAAGCGGCGCACATCTCACCTACGCTACAGCGAAAGATATTGGCCTCGTCCAAAAGACAGGGATGGCTATTCTTCATTGTCACAGCGTTGAGAGCCCGTTGATCGATTGGCTGGACATGGGGATACCGGTGGGTCTCGGTACTGACGATTACTTCCATGACATGCTTGACCTCGTGAGGAAACAGCGGAACGGCGTGATGACGAGAGCAGGTAAGACTGGTGGATACTTGGGAATGATCAATAATTCAAGAGCGTCCGCACGGCCAAGCTTCTATGATATGTTGGAGCTTGCTACAATTGGAGGAGCAAAAGCACTGGGAATTGATAGTGAAGTAGGTAGCCTTGAAGTTGGGAAGAAGGCAGACGTAATCACAATCGACCTTATGAACCCGTATTTAATTCCTACACGTGACCCAGTGACCAGTGTATTCCTTTACGGTACCCCCGGAGACATTGACAACGTCATCTGTGATGGTAAATTCCTTAAGAAGGATGGATGGCTGACCACAATTAACACGCATAAAGCACTCTTAGACGCCCAGAAGACCTGCGACCAGATCATTGACAAATTCTTCGACGAGCATCCAGACCAGAAAAAAGTCTGGGAAAAAATGTCTCAAACAGAGTAAACGATAGTATTAAACCCTGAATCCCACCCATATTGATCTCGACTCAATATGAGTATGAAGGACAGATTCCAGGGAAAGGATTATCTCACCCTTATGGACTGGAAACCTGAAGAAATCAAGTACATTCTCGACGTGTCCGCTGACTTCAAGAGGCAGCGCATGATGAAAGAGCCTCACGAGTACCTAAAGGGTAGAACCATTGCCATGGTTTTCGAGAAGCACAGCACGAGGACAAGGTTCAGCTTCCAAGCAGCAATCGCTCATCTGGGAATGCAGAGCTTCTATAGTACACCCCAGACGATGCAGCTAGCCCGAGGGGAACCCATCAAGGACACAGCCAGAATCCTTGACAGGTATTGTGACGGCCTCGTGATCAGAACCTATGGACAGGACATCGTAGAGGAATATGCGGCTTACATGGACAGCTCCGTAATCAACGCACTAACCGACCTCACTCACCCATGCCAAGGCTTAGCAGATATGCTTACAATGCGTGAGCACAAGGGCGGCCTTAAAGGATTAAAGATGTGCTACGTTGGTGACCCATGGAACGTGTGCCAGAGCCTCATGATAGGCAGCAGCCTAATGGGCATAGACCTGTATATCGCGTTACCCAAGGGATGGGCGCCCAACGAGAAGATATCCAAATTCGCCAACGAGAACGCGGAGGACAGAGGAACTCAAATTGTGGTAACCGATGACTTAGAGGAAGCCTTCAAGGACGCTGACGTCGTCTACGCAAACACCTTCCACAGCATGGGCCACAAGGACATCGAGGAAAGGAAGAAAGCGTTCGCCAAGTATCAAGTCAACGATGAGACACTGGCACTGGCAGACAAACACGCCATCTTCATGCACTGTCTCCCCGGCTACCGTGGCGAGGAGATGACAGACAGCGTCATCGAAGGACCACAGAGCGTAGTGTTCGACCAGGGCGAGAACAGGATGCACACAGAGAAGGCCGTTCTGGCCCTCTTCATCCATTAACCCCCTCTTTTCTTTAATACAAAAACATAATTTTATCACTACGCGCCTTTGCTATTGTCTAACCCGGACAGTGAACACTTGCTACGTCAAGCAAAACAGCGTTTAAGCTTTATGAAGGGGAACCTTCTGATACTGACTATTCGTCAGGTCGTGGGCATGTTCTTCAGACGGATGGTGCTCTCTTATGCAAGCCTCTTCGTTTTAGCGGTAGGAGGTAATACCTCGAATATTGGTATCATTAACAGTCTTCGACCATTAGCTGGATTGTTGATGTTCCCCATCTCGGGATACCTCACCGATAGAGCAAGCAGAGTTAGAATAATTCTGCTAGCAGATATCCTGAACGCGGTTACCATGCTATGCTATGTATTAGCTCCAAGCTGGGAGTGGATCGCCCTCGGGGCACTTATTCAAGGTATCATGGTGTTCTCTTTTCCACCTACCTCTGCGATTCTTGCGGATAGCCTAGCCCCTAGAAACCGTGGAGTCGGGATAGCGACGATGAATGCATTAGCCAACGCAGTAGGGATGTTCAGTCCCTACATAGCAGCCTTGATTCTAGTAATGTATGGGGACAACAATGGTATGCGGCTACTCTATGGGTTTTTTGGACTGCAGTATGTTTTCAGTGCATTCCTTGTTTGGAGGTATATGAAGGAAACAAACCCCCAATCTTCATTAAAGTCAATTCCCGGAATCACAACAATTCTCAAAGAATCATACAGCGGTATACCTGAACTTCTAAGAAACATACCAAGGAGTGTGAAGGCACTGGGCGTAGTAGCCTTGATGGGATTCATCGCGAACGGTATATCAAGCAGCTTCTGGGTCATATACGTAATAGAGGAGATTGGACTATCTACCATCGACTGGGGATTAATACTTCTCTATGAATCTATTCTGAAAGTCGTTTTAACGATCCCAGCAGGAATAATGTCGGACAGGATCGGCAGAACCAAGACCTTGCTCGCGGCAATGATTATATCTCTTGTTTCTCTCCCAACACTGATTCTTGCCACAGACTTCACAACGGTCTTATTGATACGGTTGGGTGCTGCACTTGCTGGGGCATTGTTCATGCCAGCAAGCTCAGCTCTCATGGCTGATTACGTTCCACGTGAACTGAGGGGAAGAGTGATGGCAGCAATAGGACGCGGAAGCGTGCTAATTGGAGCGACAGGCGGGGGCACAGGAGGTCCAGGTATGGGTTACCTCTTCGTGATACCAGTTATGGCGTCTTCACTCGTTGGAGGATTCCTGTACGCGCTGAACCCAACTTACCCATGGCTATGTGTTCTCGCGACAACCATAATACAGGTATTATTCGTAGTTCTTTTCATACGTGACCCTGAAAAAGCTGAATATTAACCCAAAAATTGGGTTTATGGACGCTGTATGATGTATCACATCTAATTTTGCTTTCCTAGGCATCACAAAGATTTTTAACTGAATATCATTGTTTGTCACGGGATACCACTGTATCAGGTAGACAAATAGTGGCCAGCATATTCTCAGAAGTATCGACAACACTCAAAGAAGTCTTCTCCAACCGCAACATCGTCGCGATAAGCAGCACCAACATGCTCTACACGATCTTTAATGGATTCTGGGAGCTATGGTGGGGACTCTACCTCGTTAAAGTGCTTGGAGTCTCAGCGATAATCGTTGGATTCCTCGGGACCATCCAGAACACCAGCAGAATCCTATTCCAGCTACCGGGAGGAATGCTCGCAGACAGGATAGGAAGAAAGAGGGTAATTGTCTATGGCACAGCATTGAGAGTTATTGCACCCATCTTTCTGTATTTCGCGAGATCATGGTACTGGGTTGTACCCGGCATCGTAATCAATGCATGTGCAAGTATATACATGCCAGCCTTCAACGCGTTGATCGCGGAGAGCCTTCCCGAAGACAAAAGGGGAGCGGGCTTTGGTGCCTACAGGTTCATGACTGGCATCCCCAGCATATTCATGCCCGTGGTCAGCGGATACTACCTAGATTTAATGGGACTCGAGCAAGGAGTAAAAACCGGTCTACTCATGTTCATAGGTGCAGCATTTATAGCCACACTTGTCAGGCACGTTTACCTCTCAGAGACATTGTCTGAGGAAGTAAAAGAGCAAGAATACGATAACGGAGAAAACAGGGAACAGCTCGGTATGCTTGATACGTTCAAGAAACAGCCGAAAACAGTCTGGGCCATGCTCTCTATCACGATCATCAGCGGATTCGCTATGAGGATGACATGGGCGTTCCTCTCCATATATGCAACAAACGTCGTCGGTTTATCCACAACACAGTACGGAATGCTACAGAGCATCGCCATGTTCATCAGCGTGCCTCTATACTTGGTGAGCGGCATAGTAGCCGACAGAACGAGCAGAAAGAACCTGATACTATTAGCACGAGGACTGGGACCATTCGACAGCCTCAGCCTATTCCTATTCAGAGACTATAACCAGCTCATGGCTGCTTACTCTGTCATTGGAGTCGCACAGGGAATCGGCGGTGGACGCCTCAGAACAGGCGGATTCATGGGAGGACCGGCGTGGAGTGCCTTGCTCGCTGACCTCGTACCTCAAAGAGATCGAGGTAAAGTCATGGGTTTAATGGGAACAATTTCAGGTTTAATCGGGTTACCTGGATCGATAATTGGCGGATACATCTATGAATCGAACCCGGATCTACTATTGATCACAGGCTCACTGCTAGAAGCATTGTCTATCCCAATAATATTGTTCTTCTTGAAGGACCCAAATAAACCAGAGACACCTGAAGATCCAGTAAGGATCAGATAGATTATTGCTTTTCCCCGTTAGGGTTATTAATCCACTCCGTTACTTATTGCCGATTGAATATGGTTAAAGTTCCTAACATTGTTACACCAATCCCTGGGCCCAAGAGCAAAGCCCTGATTGATTCAAGGAACAAGTACGTTCCCCCCGGCGTCTACCTAGTCCAGCCCGTGTCCATTGCCAAATCAAAGGGATCGCTCATGGAGGATGTAGACGGGAACACTCTGATCGACTTTACTTCAGGCATCGGAGTCACCAGCCTAGGCCACTGCACTGACGAGATCGTCCAAACTATCAGTGACCAAGCAGGAAAACTGATTCATAGCTGCATCCACGTAGTCAACTATGAGCCTTACGTCAAATTAGCCAAGACCCTCACCGAGATCACTCCTGGTAGCTTCGCGAAACGCGCCATGATGCTGAACAGCGGCTCAGAAGCAGTTGAGAACGCAATCAAGATAGTACGTCAAAGCACAGGCCGAAAGAACATAATCAGCTTCGAGAACAGCTTCCACGGCCGTAGCTACATGGCGATGACACTCACAGGCAAATACGATCCCTACAAGGTGGGCCTAGGCCCCTTCGTACCGGGAGTCTACTTCACGCCCTTCCCATACGCATACCGGTGCCCCTGGAGAACTGACGACCCAGAGGAGTGTAGCAAGGCAGCCATCCACCACATCGAGAAGCACATCTTCAAGACACAGGTAGGCCCCGAGAGCGTCGGTGCCATCATCACTGAGCCGGTGCAGGGAGAGGGAGGATTCATCGACCCACCCAAGAGTTTCCTACCAATGTTGAAGGAGTTATGTGACGTAAACGGCATCCAGCTGATCATCGATGAGGTCCAGACGGGCTTCGCCAGGACGGGAAAGATGTGGGCTATCGAGCACTATGGTGTCGAGCCCGACATCATGGTACTGGCCAAGGCCATCGCGTCCGGTTTACCTCTTAGCGCGGTCGTCGCAAAAGACGAGCTCATGAAGGACATCCACCCCGGTAGTCTTGGAGGCACCTACGGCGGAAACCCAATCGCGTGCGCTACAGCACTCAAGGTCATCGAGATCATTGAACGTGAGAATATCGTGGAGAAAAGCGCCAAAATGGGTAAAAAGCTCAGGAAGCGCCTCAACGAGATGAAGGACAAGTACCCAAGTATCGGCGACGTACGAGGCCTAGGACCAATGCTCGCAATGGAGTTCGTCAAGGACAGAAAAACCAAGAAGCCTGATCCCGAGACCAGCAGCAATGTCATGAAGACTTGTTTGCAGAACGGCCTCATGACTTTGAAGGCAGGCCTCTTCAATAACGCGATAAGGCTCCACCCACCGCTAACCATTGAGAACGAATACTTGGAGACAGGTATGAACATCCTCGAAGAAGCGGTGAAGAACGCCTAACCTCCCTTTTTCTTTCTTGTTTGTATAAAGTACCTTGGATTTATAGAAATTTGACGCGTGTTCTTTAAGCCACGATATACATCATTGGGTGAAATGAGAGTAGGTTTCCACGTCTCAATAAAGGATGGAGTAGACCACGCGGTCGAGAGAGCACAAGGACTGGGCTGCGCAACGTTCCAGATATTCACGAGAAGTCCGAGAATGTGGAAATACAGGGAGCTTCGAGAAGCGGAGGTGCAGGACTTTAAAGACAAGCTCAATGCCTCAAACATCAAACCGGTGTTTAGCCACATGCCATACTTGCCTAACCTCTCAACACCTAACCCTGAGATGTACCTGAAATCAGTGAACTCACTCAAGGTGGAAGTGGAGAGAAGTAATATTCTAGATGTCCCTTACCTTGTGACCCACCTTGGAAGCCACCTAGGCTCGGGACAGGAAGCAGGCATGAAACAAATCGTCTCGGCACTAAACACTGTTTATGAAACGTACAGCAAAACTCCGGTGATACTGCTGGAGAACACATCAGGGAAAAGAAACGAAATAGGCAGCAGTTTTCAGGAACTCAAGTCGATTATCGACGCGGTTTCATCCGATAAGATCGGAGTCTGTTTCGACACATGCCACGGATACACGAAGGGATACGACATTAAGACTAGTCAAGGACTCGAAGCCACCATTCAAGAGATGGAAGAAACTATTGGATTCGACAAAGTTCACCTTATCCACCTTAATGACTCTAAAGGAGAACTCGGGTCAAAGATCGACAGACATGACCACATAGGCATGGGGCAGATAGGAGAAAACGGATTCAGGAACATCTTGACAAGCAGACTAGTGGAAAAACCCATGATCATGGAGACTCCCTTGGATGAACGAAGGACAAGTCTCGATAATATGCGTAAGGTCCACGAATTAGCAGGCCTAGATATGTGCGAATAGAGTAGTTTGTTGTGTGTTGCTGTGTGGCTCAGTGAGGATGATTCTAAGCGCCATCTGTGAGTACTCCAATCGTTCTCTCTGTGAGAGCAAGGGGTACAGCGTTCTACACGTGCGAAGAATAGGGTCTATGGTTTGTACTTTCTTGTTTCGGCGAGCAGCCTCTGTTTTAACTACCTGAAGCAAACGGTTTATATCCGATCGGCGCTTGCTAACAGATACCATCATGTTTTAGACCACCAAATGATATAATTTCTGAGTATATAAACATTTCACCGTTTATCCCAAATTTATTTCTATAGAGGTCAGTGAAAGTGGCATTCGTGTTAGAATCCGCTGGAAACGAGCGCTTAAAACGGCTTCTTTTCAGCGAAAAAGCTTCACACTCTTTTTGCGCGATTGTCACGTAACACATAGATGCTTGATCCATTTCTGATTTCATACTTGATATTTTGTGTGTTACTAAAACCCACAATAAAGGGGCAAGATTTTAAAGAAGGCTTTAGAAACATAGGGTGCATACCGTGCCCCGGTAGCTTAGCCTGGTTAAAGCGCTTGCTTGGTAACCCAAGCACTCATGCTGTGGGCCAAACAGCAAGAGATCGCGGGTCCAAATCCCGCCCGGGGCTCCAATTCAATCAAACTAGATTAATATGAGGCTTAATGCCTCTTATATCTTGATTACCAAGCTCATTCTACGACGACGGGCTTTTTTGAGTCAGCTTTTAGCTTCTCCGCCTCGTTCATCATCTTTCTGCGCTCCATGGTTAAGCTGAGCTGATCCAACAACAAGACCTTAGATTCTATCTCGTTCTTCAGGTCCTCATTCAGCGAGTAGATGTATTGAGGCTCGTAAACCCCTTCAGCCTCGATAAAGTTTGTCTTGCATTTATTACATGCGTAATGGGAGCGTGGCTTCTGGAACCGTTTCTTACAGATACCTTTACATATGAACCCGTTTTTCCCACGTTTCTCGAATATCTCGCTACCACAGGATGGGCAGTCGAACACTGGCGAGACGTTATCAGAACTGCATACCGGGCACCCAATCTTCATCCCGATGCTGGTCTTGAAGAGAACCCTGTAATGAGATAGAATGTTTAATATTTTCTTCATCTTTTCAGGTGTGAAACGAAAGGAAGGAATCAAATCAGTTGTGAAGCCATAAGACACAGTGGTCCTCGGGGCTATGTGCCTAAAGTTCCTGATGTAGATGGTCTTCAACAATTCATGAACTGGTTTGCTGTCGTAGAGTTCATACCTTTTCTCCTTGAATTCCCTGCTGTTTAGAAATCTGTGTTGATATTCCTCGATTCTCCTCAACGCTAGACTGGGAAGTTTACGGTATCCCTCCACCGTCTTTGTCACAAAGTCAGATGCACCGTTCTTGACTGCCTCCAAGGCCTTATCAGAGTGTTTCTCGGATGCGACCATGACGGTTGGTGAAAAAATATCGATCTCTCTAAGCTCCTTCAGAACGTTAAACCCTGTACCGTCTGGAAGATCGTACTCAAGAACGATCAGGTCATAGGTGTGTTGAAGGAGTTTACGGTAACACGCATCGGCTGTACCAGCGTAATCAACAATAATTCCCTTGTTATGCATCAGAAAATATTTTTTTATTATCTTGGCGTCGTTAATGTTTCCCTCTACGAGGAGAATTCTATAATCCCCTACATCCATGAAGCATCACATCTAATATCGTTGACCGGTCAAACTCAGCACTCATTCAGCGTTAAAAGAGATTGTGAATCTATAATACTGAACAAGTTTAATGCACCATTTTCATGGGTACACCCTATAAATGAGTAAATACATGATTCTGTAACCTTGACTCCTAAAATCGAAGCTATAGTATTCGACTTAGATGCCACACTTGTGAACCTTGGAGGCAAAGTAGAGTGGAGGCAGGCACATCAAGATATCGTTCAGGCATACATCGAGCACGGCTGCGATGAAGATGATGTCCAAGCATGCAGCGTAAAAGGGCTCTTCACAATGCTTGAGGAGATGTGGGAAATCAACAAGGGTAACCGAGATGACGCTGAAGAGGTACAAAAAAACGCGTATCAGATTCTCAGTGATTACGAGCAGCATGGAAGCCAGCAAAGTGAACTGATGGAAGGATGTATCGAGACTTTAGACTGGGTCAAAGAACAGGGACTACCAATGGGTGTATGCACATCAAACTCACAGGAAAGCGCAGAAAAAGCAATCGAAGTACAAGGATTAGCTCATTATTTTGAAGCAGTAATCGGCAGATCTACATTACATAGGATGAAACCATACCCAGACCAGTTATTAGCATGCTTTGAGAAACTAGGAGTCAAGGCAAGCAACGGAGTAATGATTGGGGACAGCCACAAAGATGTATTAGCAGGTAAGGCTGCTGGGTCATACACTGTCGCTATACCTGTATACTTCACGAGACTAGATAGGGTGAAAGAAGCGAAGCCTGACGTGATAATCAACAGCCTTCACGAGTTACCTAACACACTGAAAACCATCAGAGGTTAACAGAAAACTGTCCACCATAGGAGACCCACATATACAGGGCAAGAAGGGCCACAACTGCGATGATTAACCCTCTCAGTGCCTTATTGTAATCGATTACAAATGCGCTGACTCCCCCGACTAGAAAGCCATATAGGTGAATATCATGAGCTACACTGACGTCCTGATTCAATAAAAGAGACATCACTTCAACAACAAGCATGCCGATCCCAACCACAACGCCTGGCAAAGGAATAACCAACGCGGTCGTTATCATGAAAGGCATCAACAATAACAGCATCGCAATTAACCCGAAAACTGCCCCAGAAGCGCCAATAACAGGAGAAATCGAAGAAGGATCAACACTGCTGTGTAACAAACCTCCTATAATCCCTGAGAAGAGATAGACCAAAGCAAACCTGAGTGACCCAACTCGTCTTTCTAAAACGGTTCCAACGCTCATCAAAACAAACATGTTGGTGACCAAGTGCATCAGGTTTAAGTGAATGAACATGTAAGTGATGAGACTGAACCTGTTTTGCCCATTCATAATGTCTGAGGGTAATAGACTCAGCTTGTACAACAGGGATAACCCTAGTTTTTCTGGGCTATATATAAATATAAAGTAGACAAGAACACAAAGAATCACGATGAGATACGTGAAACGTGGCTCTGAATCCGAGTCACTATGCATATCATCACATTACATCAACCTCTCTAAAAGCCTCATGGCTAAAGGTAACTCTTTTCTCTAAGAATGGACATTAACTCAAAGACAATCTGTTGAGGTGAAATGAATGAAACTACGACCTATAGAAAACAAAAAGATCATCGGTCGCGGAACATGGTATGATAAAGCTGCGGAGGAACTGATCAAGCGCGAGAAGAAGCTAGGGCGTAGCCTCGACAAGATCCGCACAGAGAGTGGACTAGGAGCAAGCGGATACCCTCACATCGGAAGCATGGCAGACGGGCTACGAAACTACGGCATAGCACTAGCCCTAGAGAACATGGGGTACAACAGCGAGTACATCGCTTTCGCTGACGATAAAGATGGACTCAGGAAAGTCCCAGGCGGAATGTCAGACGAGTTAGAGAAATGGCTAGGGTACTCGGTAGCCACTATACCTGATATCTTCGGAGACTGCCACTTCAGCTTCGGGGAGCACATGAGCAGTCTCCTCAAGGAAGCATTGGACTATACAGGCGTCAAGTACACGCCAATGTCAGCTTACAAGGTATACCAAGAAGGCATACTCAACGACGAGATAATCAAGATTCTCGACAACCATAAGAAGGTAGGCGAGATCATTGAGCGAGTCTCAGGTCAGGAAAAATACAATGAGGCATTACCGTACTTTGTAGTCTGTGAGAAATGCGGACGCATCTACACAACCCAAGCTCACGACTACAACCCATCCACGAAAACCATAAAGTACGACTGCGATGGCATGGAAGTCAAAGGTCAGTGGCTGGAAGGATGTGGCCACTCAGGTGAAGTAGACGTCACAAGCGGAAACGGAAAACTATCATGGAAAGTTGAGTTCGCCGCACGATGGCACGCCCTCGACATAAGGTTCGAGGCATACGGCAAGGACATCGCAGACTCCGTTCATGTGAACGACGCCATATGCCGTGAGATATTTGATTGGGAACCACCGATGCACGTCCAGTATGAGATGTTTGTGGACCGGGGAGGTAAAAAGATCAGTAAATCCGCGGGAAACGTGTTCACGCCACAGGTATGGTACATGTACGGCAGCAAGGAAAGTCTGAACCTCCTAATCTACAAACGGTTCGTCGGCACCAAGAGTGGCTCAGTGGACGATATATCAGTTCACATGGATGAGCTGGATGACCTTGAGGATGTCTACTTTGGAAAGAAGAAGATCAAAGACGAAGCCGAATACTACAAACTCACAGGTCTCTACGAATACGCTTACCTGCTGAACCCACCAGAGGAGCCACAGGTGCATATTCCATTCAACCTAATGGTCAAGTTGGCGCGCTTCGCACCCAAAGGGGCGGAAGCTCAGTTCATGAAGGCGAAACTTGAGGAATACAACTACTTCAAGGATACATCCAAAGGAATCGATGAACGCATACAACGGATCATCAGCTGGGTGAACGACTTCGAGGAAGAGGATCCCGTGAAGGCAGACCTATCAGATGAGGAGAGACAAGCAATCGAGGCCATCATCACAGAGCTAAAGACAGCATCAAATGAAGACGAATACCAAGCCACGATATTCAACGTCTCCAAAGCCCTCGGAATGAAAGCACGTCAGATCTTCCCGATAATCTATACAATCTTAATAGGTAAACGACAAGGACCCAGATTCGGTCCCTATGTTGACCTTGTTGGAAAAGAAAACGTTATAAAAGAACTGGAATCTAGCCTGAGAGACTAATTTATTATAATTCACTAACCGGGACCCCGGCACGTCCCCAGTCTCTCTTATCTACATCCTTGAAGACGATTGAGACGGCCTCAGGTGGACAACCACTGCCCTCACAGACGGCTTCTGTCACCAGCTTCATGACCTTCTTCTTTGTCTCATAGTCTCTTCCCTTATACCATTGAATTGTTACCCATGGCATCTTTTTTTCACCTAGACACAGGGCGTCCAACTATGCATAAGAAACCTTCGAGTGGCGGGCTCCAAAACTCAAGATCTTCATCACAGTTCAGAATGGCAAGTATATCATCGCCCGCCACCCAGAAAGACGCATCGTGAGACCAAAAAGGTTCCCTTCAGGAAAGAAATTAAAGCCTAGCACAGCAATAGAATCGGCATGGACCGCCCAGATAAAACAATGTATTTCCTAGAAATCGCCCTCAGTGTCGCAGCGCGAAGCACCTGTCTCCGCCGTAAGTTCGGGGCAGTAATAGTAAAAGACAACACTATAGTAGGCACAGGTTACAACGGCAACGCAAGAGGTGTCATAAACTGCACCGAGGTCGGGTGCATCAAGAACTTGATGAAATCACCTAAAGGAAGCGCATACGATTACTGCCCAGCGGTCCACGCAGAGGAAAACGCCATCATCAACAGCAACAGAGCAGACAGAATAGGATCAACCCTCTACATAGCGGGAATAACCGATGAAGGCAAGTACACGATGGCCTTACCATGTCAGCGATGCCAACGTAAGATAATCAACAGCCAGATAAAAGAAGTCGTAATACTGAAAGACGACGGCGCACCGATGAAAATCAGCGTAAATGATTACATTAAACAGGACAGCGAGTGGTACACTAACCTTATTGAGAAAGCCAAAACCAGTTGACTCGTTAAACTTATAAACAAATCCAAACGAAACTCCTATCGATAATATTATGAGTCTTGAACGAAAAATCGAAAACCTCGAGATCGAGCTACAGGCACTAATAGACAAGATCGACTCCATAGAAGAGAGGTTAGAAGAAATCAATGAACGCCTGGACGAGATCGACGAAAAAATCGAGACCCAGTAACTAGTCTACCCATTTTCATCCTCCTAAAACTTAAAAACCAGTAGACAGTGCCCTGATGCGAGGAAAAAGTCTTGGCGTTTGGTGAACACACTTCTAAAGAGATCATCGGAACCAAATCCAAAGAACTACTGGGTAAAAAGATAGTTCTCTGCATTACAGGCAGTGTCGCAGCCATAAAAAGCACAGAGATAGCTAGGGAGCTTATGCGACGCGGAGCCAACGTTTATGCAGTTATGACCAAAGCAGCGCAGCAAATTATTCACCCTGACATGGTGGAATGGGCCACAGGGAACCCGGTAGTTACTGAACTCACGGGCCAAATCGAGCATGTTACATACGCTGGAGAACACGAGAAACATGCCGATCTCATACTCATCGCACCGTCAACAGCCAACACGATAGGAAAAGTGGCTGCAGGGATTGATGACACACCTGTCACAACGACCCTCACAACGGGGATTGGCGCCGGTATCCCAGTTATAATCGCCCCCGCGATGCACGCGTCAATGTACAAGCACCCAATCGTTATAGAAAACATCGAGAAATTAGAGTCGATAGGCATTCAGTTACTGATGCCGAGGATGGAGGAAGGAAAAGCCAAGATACCTAGTACACATGAGATTGTCCAAGCCTGTGTTAACAAGCTTACCGTCGAGAAGGACCTAGGCGGGAAACGAATCCTCATCACCGCGGGACCTACCCGTGCATACCTAGATGCATTCAGGTACATCACGAATCCTAGTTCTGGGAAAATGGGCGTCGCAATAGCCGAGAATGCTTTGGCAAGGGGAGCAGAGGTAACTCTCGTCTATGGACCAGGGACAGCTTTGCCACCGCGGGGCGTCCATGTTATTCCCATTAAGTCCACAGAAGACATGCTCAAAGCTGTTATTACAGCTCTCAAAGAAAAGAAACACCATGCAGCTATTCTATCAGCTGCAGCAGCAGACTATGGACCAGTTAAGAGAAAAATAGAGAAGACTCCATCAGGTAAAAATGAGTGGGTTTTAGAGTTGAAACCCCTTCCTAAGATCGTGGAGAACGTCAAAAAGATCGACACAGACGTGTATCTGGTAGGTTTCAAGGCCGAGTATGAACTCAGTGACGATGAACTAATAGAAAGAGCTCACAAGAGATTGATGAGCGCAGGGATGGACCTCATCGTGGCAAACGATGTAGCAAGACAAGGACGTGGATTCGGCACCGACACAAACGAGGTCTTCATCATAGATCCAGACAGAAACGTCGAACATCTTACGCTTCAGAGCAAGGCGGAGATAGGGAAAAAGATCATGGATATGGTTAAGGCCCAGATATGATTTTCCGTTCTTTAATTCAATGTGTCAATATATCGTTCAATGTTCCTGTTGTTTGATTCTCACATGTAATAAGTCAAATCATTTTTCATTGGCTTGTTATACAATTTAGGCGAATCACGCGTATTTACTCAATTATTGCGAGCGATTACTCTCACTTTATGAAAGTAACTTTATAAAACCATAAGCGAATATTGCCCCCATGAAACAGAATAAAACAAACCTGTTAATGACAATACTCACATTCACATTGCTAACAGCAACGCTTTCCATAAACCCAGTAAATGCAGACACGATCCAAGATCATGCAATATGCTACGATTATCGAACAGACACTCTTACACCCAAAGGCAGATCTAATGCTTACCTAACTACCAGCGAATATGCAGGTCTATGGGTTAACATCTCCAATCCATCTGGAAACATGCGAGTAATTTGGCGTACACCAACCGATGACCAGTATGATAACAACGTTGTAAACATCATCGAATTGGAAGGAAAATCATGGGGCATAATCTTTGACAGAATCAAAGTAGAAGGCACATCAAGTAGCTCACCTGGAAATAACCCAGGCATTTGGAAGGCAGAACTATGGATCGACGGAGAACTACAAGTTAGCCAAGATATCCAGATATTCGACTACAATGAAATCGTATCTGATATCCTCGATATCAGGGCAGAAGTTCAGGAAATCGTAGATGAAAAAGACGCACTTCAAGAACAGTACCAAGAACTTGACAATCAATATAACGAGCTTCTCAGCGATTACGAAGATCTTGAGACAAGTGTGTCGGCACCAGGCGCGATAGAGGACCTTCAAGACGAATATAACCAACTTGAGGATGATTACAGGGACCTTCAGCTCAGCTTGGAAACTACTAAGATGATGATGTACGCGGCTGTGGTTGTAGCTATTGCCAGCGTGGCTATCGCTGTCTACTTTGGGGCTATCAAGCGATAACCCATTTTTATTTTTTTTTATCCTATTCTCTCGATCTTGTTTCGTCGTCTCAATATTTAGATAAGGTGCCCGGAACGTTTTAAGCACTATTATCCTCTTCTATTCTTTGACATAATTTGGATGAAATCGAAGCTGAGCTTAGGGTAAGACTGACAAAAGTGTGTAGAGAGTTGTTCGCGGAGGGTTTGACCCACGGTACTATGGGAAATATCAGCGCTAGGCTGTCTGGAACCGATAAATGCATAATCAAACCGTCAGGGTATTGTTTCTGTGACATGGAGCCTGAGCATTTTATTGAAGTTGATATAAACACGAGAGAAGTTATGCATGGTTCTGTTAAGCCAAGCATCGAGACGCCTTTTCACACCGAGTTGTATAAGCAGTGGTCTGAGGCAGGTGGTGTCGTTCACATTCATCCAAAGTACTCGACTATTTTGTCAGTTATTGGTGAGGAGATTGTGCCCATGGGGCTTGAGCTGTTTAATGCTCCTGCTCTCGCTAAAGGTATCCCCCTATCTAGGTTTGCTCCGCCTGGGACAGAGGAACTAGCGATGAATATAGTGGAGGCTATGAAGGAGCATGTTGCTTGTTTGATGCCTCACCACGGGTTGACCGCGATAGGTAAGAGCATCGAGGAGGCAGCCATGAACGCCAAAGTTGTGGAGGACCTTGCCCGGCTACATTATGAGGTTATGCTTGTTGGGAAACCTGTTCCATTACCTGATTCTATGCTTAAGATGCTTGTAGAACTGGCAAATAAGAAGGGTTATTTGGTTTAGGCCTGTTCTTTCTTCATCTTGCTGAGCCTATGGACTAGGGATTCTCCGGTCTCGAAGTTCTCTATGGACTGTAACTCGATTAGGCCGGTTTTCTCAGCGGACGTTATTGCCTGTTCACCTCTCTCCGTCCTTACGATCACTGTGGACCATCCTGCGTCACTGCCGACGTTACCCACGGATATGTCAGCGAATTCAGAGGTGAAATCACTGCAATGATGACAACATTCACGCACCAAAGCTTTCACTTTTGACAGTCTGGTCCTGAAAGGTTTTTCAGCCCCATAATGAGCGTAAAATCGTCCGTTTTTTATCTCAAACTTGGTTACAGCGCCGGGGTCTATATCTTT
>JAOZHP010000063.1 GCA_026014815.1 Candidatus Bathyarchaeota archaeon | reverse complement strand
TATCCAACGTGTCGTACCTTGTGTGACCGTAGCCTCTACCCGTCCGCACCCTCGTAGGGTCACCGCCGCTACCACAAGGCACGCTCTTCAGGAAGAATGGCCAGTGGTCACTGTAGGGACTCACACGCTGCTCTGTAGGCATATCTGCAACCATCTGCTTTGCCCACTTCTCTAATACAGGGGTCAGCTCAGGGAAGTCATGGAAAACGACTCCTTTCTTGCCAGAGCTTCCACCGCTGTCCAGGTTCAGCATGAACCTGCATTTGTCCAGCTCATCAGCGTGCTCCTTGGCGTAAGCGTAACTACCGTAGAGACCTATCTCCTCTGCGCCGAAGCACATACATCGTACACGACGTTTCAGCTTGTCCTTGACATTAACAAGGTTACGCGCGATCTCCATGACGGTTACCGCGCCTGACGCAGGGTCCACTGCTCCCTGACTGATATCGTGCCCATCGTAGTGGCTACCAACGACAACATACTCATCGTCTACTGGGTTATCTGGCACAACGTCCGCTATCACGTTGTACGTGATGGTGTCATGATTCCTGTCGGTAGTCTTTATCTTGACTACGACTTCTTTCTCCCTCTCCAGCAGCCGTGTTAGGAAAGCGCCATCCTCATGGCTGATCCCTATAGCTGGGATCACAGGGTTGATTCCCCCAGTGGGAGGACCATAAGCAGGATAATGATTCATGAATATCCAGCCCTTAGCCCCCGCCATCACGCTGCGCATATACTTCTCGCTCCTGTGGAGGAACCTCTTCATGCCACGAGGGTTAGCGGAAGTAACCATCAAGATGCTCCCATCGATCTTATCCTTCTCTTTCTCGTATTCATCGATGGCTCCATCCCCGAGGAACACCAGCTTCGCCTCGACCTCATCCCCAATGCTATGTGGGAGACTGATAACGTCAAAGCTCTTCTTGATGGGGCTCACTATCTCTAGCGTCGCTTTTCCTCTTGTCCAGCCGGCGATCGTGAACTCCTCGTAGTGCACGTTCTCACAGCCATACTCCTTAAACTTCTCGACCATGTAGTCCACGCTGCCCTTATCGCCGGGAGTACCCGGGAACCTGCTATCGTGGACATCACACAGTACCTTGAGGTTGTCCATGGGCTCCGAGGAAGTGTAGACCTCGGCCATGATCTTCTTATCAACATCTAGGTATGGATTACCCAAAACTTTCACCGGCTAATAATCAGCCAACATGGATATAAGATTTCAAAAAACTGCTAGTCTCCCTTGCTCTTCAAAGCACTAGGCTCGAAAAGTAGCACATAGCTAGGCTCCTGGCTAATTGGGCAATGTTCAACATTCTTTGGGATGACGCAGAGCTGGCCATCCTTTAACTCGATGTCTGGCTGATCCATCACTTTGATAGTGATACTTCCCTTGACCACGTAGAAGAGCTCATCCTCCTCGCTATGCTTGTGCCAGTGATACTTGCCATGAAAAAGCGCCATCCGGATCACCTGATCATTAACATACGCGACATCTATAGGTGTCCACGGGTCAACAATCTCCTTAATCTTCTCCTCAATATCCAAAACCGGTATCAAGAAAACACTTCCCTCCAGATAACATAATGCTCATTCAATTCAAAATATTTTCCAGTAACAGATTCAAGATAACCAAACAGTCGAGACTTCGTACACGTTTATATCGATGGTAACCATTTTACACGGCTACATGACCAGCGGTGCAACATGTTGGATTATATCGACAAGCTACGTGACAGTTTATCCCTCAGAGGGAACATACCAGGCCTAGTCACAAGTAGCATGATCGAGGGCACCGCATGGCAGATGCACGACCTCGTCTGGCAGCCATACATACTAAGCCTAGGAGGAAGCATGCCCATAATAGGCAGCTTCATCAGCCTCTGGACCCTCATCACCTGTGGCCTCCAGTTCCTAACAGGGGAACTCTGCGACAGTGTAGGCAGAAAACCCCTTATCAACTGGTACTTCATCACCAGCATCCTCGGGATCACAATCGCGCTCTTCGCAAACAACTGGATATTGATAATTCCATCCATCCTCCTCTACAGCGTAGCAGACAGCCTAGGGGAGCCATCCTATAACCCAATCTTCGCAGAGTCAGTAGACGCGAAAAAGATCGGGCTAGCCTTCAGCCTCCTCAGCCTCACATGGTTCCTACCCGGGCTATACAGTAAGCTCTTCGCAGGCTACCTCGGAGACAACTTGGGCCTCAGGCAGGTACTTTTCTTGGTGCTAGGCCTAGAAATCGTTGCCTTCCTCGTCCATTACTTCACAGTGAAGGACACTCTTACTGAGAAAAGAAAATTCGACATCAACGCAGTCATCACCAATCTGAGAAACATCTTCAAGCCTCGAAGCGACCTCAAAGGGTTCTACACCCTCGCCGTCATCAACCGGATAAGCTGGACACTCGCCAAGGAATATTTGTCGCCATGATATATGAGAGCTTCAACTTCACCCTCCTTGAGATAGGTGCATTATTGACTGTGTCCACAGCCACAACGACATTCGCCCTCATACCTATAGGGAAACTCGTAGACAGATACGGCAGCGTCTGGTCTCTCCGCATCTCAGTGCTACTAGGAATAATGGCTTTCACATGATACATCTACGTAAGATCATACATCGTCTTCATGATACTCCAAGTGTTCCACGGGTTATCCATAGCAACCTGGGACCCAGCATACAACAGCATAATAGCGAAAGCAGTCCCTGAAAACGAGCGAGGAACCTTCTACGGAAACCTCAACGGCCTCAAAGGATTCCTAGGGTTCCCTGCACCCATCCTGGGCGCCTACCTCTTCCAAAGATACGGTTTCACAGGCACATTCAGCGCCAGCATAGCCATGTCAATGACCGCCCTAATCTTAGCCCTCAGATTGAAAGAAAATGGAGACTAGAGTACCTCTTCCCAGCTCCCCTTGAGCCTTTCAAGGTACATCAGGGTCTCAGGCCTCAGAGAGTCTCTCCTAGCCTCAAGGTAGTTCTTCAGCTTAACGCCAAGCCGAACCGTTTCATGGATACCGGCTACCTCAACTATCTCATCAATCTCTTTCTGAGAACGATGCTTCACAGGCCACTCATCAATATTCAGCAGCCTCAAGGCAGCCACACCAGCGTTAGCCACACACTCACGCATGGCACGCAGATTTGCCTTGTCCACAGTATCATACTTGGTGTGACCGAAGCCACGGCCCGCCCTCTTCTTCGCCTCCTCAGGGTCACCCATAGTAGCAGTCGGGACTCCTTGAAGAAGGAAAGGCCAGT
>JAOZHP010000062.1 GCA_026014815.1 Candidatus Bathyarchaeota archaeon | reverse complement strand
GACCCATTTGCTGAATATCTCGGGGCCCCTTACGTTGATGAAGTTTGCCTCACTCTCGGTCGCCACGGCTCTGGCTAGCAGAGTTTTTCCGCAGCCTGGTGGACCATGCAGCAAGATGCCTCTCGGTGGGCTGATTCCCAGTCTCGTGAATACTTCAGGTGTCTTGAGGGGCCACTCAACTGCTTCCTTGAGGTTTTCTTTTACTTGGTCAAGTCCGCCGACCTCGTCCCATGGAACGTTAGGAGACTCGATGTAGACTTCTCTCATGGCTGTTGGAGTGATCTCTCTGAACGCGTCGAGTATATCTTGGTTGTTGACTACCATCTGATCCAGAACCTCGTGAGGGATGCGTTTCTCCTCAAGGTTGATCTGGGGTAGATATCGACGTAGGGCCTTCATGGCTGCCTCTCGGCTCAGTGACTCAAGATCTGCTCCTGTGTACCCGTGAGTGATCTCAACTGTTCTCTTGAGGTCAACGTCCTCGGCTAATGGCATTCCGCGTGTGTGGATCTGGATTATCTCGTTCCTGCCTTCTCTTCCAGGGATGCCGATCTCTATCTCCCTGTCGAACCTACCTGGCCTTCTCAGCGCCTCGTCTATGGCGTTAGGTCTGTTGGTGGCTCCGATGACTATGACGTGACCTCGTCCCTTGAGACCATCCATGCTTGCGAGTAGCTGAGCGACTACTCGTCGTTCGACTTCGCCTGTTACCTCGCTTCGCTTAGGGGCGATAGCGTCGATCTCATCTATGAATAAGATGCTTGGAGCGTTTTTCTCTGCGTCCTCGAACATTTTTCGCATACGTGCCTCTGACTCCCCGTAGAACTTGCTCATGATCTCGGGGCCGTTGATGGCATAGAAGTTTGCTTCAGACTCACTTGCTACCGCCCTAACTAGCAGTGTCTTTCCGCAGCCTGGTGGACCGTGGAGTAACACGCCTTTCGGTGGATCGATTCCTAGCCTCTGGAATATCTCTGGGTGCCTCAGGGGGAGTTCAACCATCTCTCTGATGCGCCTAATCTCCTCATCTAAGCCACCTATGTCCTCGTAGGTGGTTCTGCTGGGCATTTCCAGCTCGGGAACCGGCTCGCTCATGATGCTGATCTCTGTTGTGGGAGCGATCTTTACGATTCCACCTGGTCTCGTGTTCACCACCATGAATGGCACACTGTGGCCCAGCATCATGATTAGGAGTGTATCTCCTCTGGTTGCGGGCCTGTCTATGAGCCTATCCTTAACGAATCTAATGAAGTCGTTGTCCACGCTGATCCTAATGTCTACGGGGGCTAACTTCACGCTGGTAGCGTATTCTGCCTCTGCCTTGGTGACTGTTACAAATTCGTTTATTGATATGCTGCAGTTTTTCCTGATGAATCCGTCTATTCTGACGAGGCCGAGTCCCTGATCCTCAGGGTATGCTGGCCATGCCTTGGCAGCCGTGGGCTTTTTTCCTTCAATCTGAACAACGTCACCAACTGTTACGCCCAGCTTCTTCATTGTGTCTGAGTCCATTCTGGCGATGCTTCGTCCCACGTCTCGCTGCTGTTTCGCTTCTGATACCTTTAACTGGACGCTGCTCAAGCATTATTCACCTTATAATATCTCGATTCAATGAACGCAATGGCGGTTATAAAGATTAGTTATCCCTCAGACACTCATACATGTTTACACTGTTTTTTAGGGTTACATGAAATGAATCCAGATGTTACAGTGTTTATCTATTTTTTCGGTTAGTAAATATACGGCTACAAGTTAATTTTTCCATATGTAATGCTAAAATAACTTATTTTAATAACAATATCAAAGAAATATATCAATTAAAACAAATATTTGTTCATATGGATTCATCGTCCATAGACCTTTTTTAAATTAAATCTATACGCAAACTCATGATATCAATGAGGTCAAGGCGTGGTGTTACAGGTATTGAGACGGCGATCATATTGGTTGCTTTCGTTATCACCGCGTCTGCCTTTAGCTTCGTCATCCTAAACGTTGGGTTTATTGTGTCTGACAAGGCTCAGACCACCGTTATATCTACGTTAAAAGAGACAAGCTCCTCATTGATGGCTGACCCATCTATAACTGGGTACTTCTCTAACACCACTACAGGTGACCAATCAGAAGTCTGTCTGGAAGAAATCGTCTTTTACATTAAACTAGCTCAGGGTCACGAGCCCATAGACTGTAGCGATAACAATATGATGATTACATATACCTTGGCTCGTGGACATACAGTCATTTATTCAACGGGCATACCAAACGGAACAGTTACAACGATAAAGACAATCACCGGTGACAGTGACAGCCTGCTTGAGGTCGGTGAAAAGATGCAAGTGGTCGTCGATTTCAAACAAATTAAACTAGCTGACATAAAACCACAAATTGTTTCTCACCCCGATAAATATGGAAAGCCTTTCGAGGAAATTAGAATCGAGATTAGGCCAACAGTTGGCTCTATCTTGTCCATTGAGAGAGAGATTCCCTCCGTAACTACCGTGGTCCAGACTCTGCTCTAGTTTTTTATCTTCTTTTTCAAACTATTGCTACGGGATTTCTACAACCTAAAACTAGATTACTTCCGTTGACTCTGCAAGTTCTTTGGCTTTTTTCTCGTCCAGTTTTATCTTGCTGAGAATTGTGTACCTCTCCGGCCTGATAGACTGTGCCATTGTCAAGGCTTTAATGATGGTATCGGCGTCTATCCCAAGCTCCTCAGCGGTAGTAGGCGCCCCAATAATGCCAAGGCTTCCCTTGATCTCCTTCCATTTTAATCCATGAAGCTTCGCCATCATTATTCCCCCTACCCCACACTGTTCTCCGTGGAGTGCAGGTTTCTCAGCGATCATATCAAGGGCATGGCTGAAAAGATGTGCAGAACCGCTACTAGGTCTACTGCTTCCCGCAATACTCATGGCAACGCCAAGACTGACCAATGCTTCGAGCACAGTCCTTATGCCTTCTTGAGTTCGCTCCTTGATAAGGTCGGCGCTCTTCATCACGTGTTCGCTGCTCATCAGACTGAGGCTGCCTGCGTATCCTCCGTAATAGTCGTCGTTTTCTTTGTGAGCGAGCCACCAGTCTCTTACCTCGGTGGCCTTGCAGATTATGTCCCCGCAACCTGACGCAGTGTACCTGTAAGGTGACTCTGCTATGATCTTACTGTCCATGACCACAGCTATGGGTGAGGATGCTCTTGCAGTGTAGGGTCTTCCCATGCCTTTCACTGAAGCTAGGCTGCTTGCGATGCCGTCGTGGCTTGCAACGGTCGGTACGCTTATGAAGAATCGACTTGTTTCAGATGCGGCAAGTTTGGCGACATCAATATTTCTTCCTCCACCTATGCCCAGAACAACATCTACGTCATCTTTCTTAACTTTGGTCTTCACTCGTTCAACGGTATCCATGGTTGCATCCTTTACGAAGATGCAGTCGGTGTGTGTACCGCTGTCTAGGAGCAGTTCCTGAGCCGTGCTTCCCGCTACCTTGTATGTTGTTTCACCCGTGACGATTAGAGCCCTGATGAATCCGAGTTCATCACATATGTCGCATAATTTGTCTAGTATTGACTCTCCTACTTGCACTATTCTTGGTAGGTCGATTCGATGAACCGCGTTTATTCGATTTGTTTTTGTCAATACTATTTACTGCCCTTTATACGGTTGGAGTTTTAATCACGTTGGGATATACATAATTGTTTGCCTTTTTGGAAACCTTTTTTAAAAAGGTCATGTTTTTAAGATACTTGGTCTTCCTTTCTAGGATACCTCTCTTTAACCATTTGTTTAGGAGAATCTCTATGTCAAACGAAACAGGGATACTTAAAGGCACAACGACGGTAGGCGTCGTGTGTAATGATGGCGTCATACTCGGAACGGATACACGTGCAACCATGGGTAACTATGTCGCAAGTAAGCGCGCTAAGAAGGTCTACCAGATCACTGATAACCTAGCCATGACTATCGCAGGAGGCGTAGCCGTGGCCCAAAGAGTGGTCGAGATATTGAAGATCAACTCACGTCTCTACGAGCTAGAGAAACACAGGCCGATTCCAGTTCAATCCGCAGCACGGCTAGTTTCCAACTTGCTTTTCCAGAACAGGGAAGTGGGAGCACCTCTGCCTATGCAGGCGCTTGTCGGTGGATACGACGAGACAGGACCCCATGTATTCAACTTAGATCCCTATGGTAGCCTAGTTGAGGAATTCATGGTATCCACTGGCTCCGGTTCACCATACGCGTATGGTGTCCTAGAGGCACAGTTCAAGGAGAACAGCACTGTCAAAGATATGCTCCCGGTAGTAGTGAGAGCAGTTGACTCTGCCATGAAGCGAGATGTTGCTAGCGGCGACAGCTTTGACGTCGCAGTGATCAACAAAGATGGCTTCAGGGAGCTGTCTGTTGAGGAGAAGCAGGCTTTACTTAATAATTGAGTTCGATAACTGATGGACAAATCTCAGGGTTTATCATACAAGGAGATTAGGCAAGCAATACTAGACAAGATCCCAGTAGCGGTAGGGATCACGCGTATCGAGTTCGAGGGCCCGAGGCTCGCCATCTACTGTCAGAAACCTGAGATATTGCAGGAAAATAACCGGATTGTAGGCGAGATAGCTGGCATCATCAAGAAACGCATCGTGATACGCAGTGACCCAAGTGTCCGCCTCGGAGAGATGCAATCAGAAACCATTATCAAGGATATCCTAAGCGAAGCCGGTCTGGTTCAAACCTATTTTGACCCTGCGTTGGGAGAAGTTGTATTAGAAGTAGAGAAACTTGGGATTGCTATAGGGAAAAGCGGTTCAAATGTGCTGGATATTGTAAAAAAGACTCACTGGAGCCCAAACTTTGTACGTTCACCACCCATTCCATCCATGACCATCAAACAGATTAGAGGATACCTCTACAGTAAGAGCAAGGAAAGGGAGCGTGTACTCCGAGAGACCGGTGAAGCCATCTTCAGGCCCAGTCACCAGCAGACAGGCGATGTTAGGGTCACATTTCTTGGAAGCAGCCGACAGGTAGGGCGGTCAGCAATCTTAGTGAAGACTCGTGAGAGCGAGATCTTGATGGACTGTGGAGTTAACCCCGGTGGAAGAGGAGCCGTCAACACTTATCCACGGATAGATGTCGAGGAGTTTGACCTGAGCCGCCTTGACGCAGTAGTGATAACTCACGCCCACCTTGACCACTGTGGATTCCTGCCGTACCTCTACAAGTATGGGTATAATGGCCCTGTTTACTGCAGTGAACCCACCGCAAGCGTTATGACGCTTCTTCAAAGCGACTACATCGATGTCACGATGAAGGAGGGCAGGGTTCCACCTTACAGCCCCGAGGATATCTTTGAACTTATTCTTCACACTATTCCACTGGGCTACGGCGAGGTGACGGATGTGTCACCTGACATCAGGTTAACACTTCATAACGCCGGTCACATTCTGGGCAGCAGCATTGTCCATCTGCACATCGGAAAGGGGCTTCACAACATCGTCTATACGGGAGACTTCAAGTATGGTCGAACAGCGTTACTGCAGCCAGCATCTAGTTACTTCCCCCGTGTTGAGACTCTCATTATGGAGAGCACGTATGGTGGACCAGACAACATGACTCCAAGTCGTGAGGAGACGGAGGCCATGTTCGTTGATATCTGCAATCGAATACTGAAGAAGGGCAAGGTGTTGATCCCTGTGCCGGCCGTTGGCAGGGCTCAGGAGATACTGATGGTAATCAACAAATACATGAACAGCGGTGACCTGTTGGAGGCCCCAGTGTATATCGAGGGCATGATCAGTGAGGCTACTGGAATCCACACTGCTTATCCTACATATCTGAGCCATGAGGTCCGTGACCAGATACTGAAGGAGGGAATGAATCCCTTCCAAAGCGACTACTTCACGGTCGTAAAGCAGCATGACATGCGTGACGAGATCGTTGAGGGTGGCCCTTGCATAATCATGGCCACCGCCGGTATGATGGAGGGCGGTCCAGTGCTCGAGTACTTCAGGCGGCTCGCCAGTTACGACGAGAACGGCATCATCTTCGTCAGCTACCAAGTCGCAGGGACTCGGGGTCAGCGAGTGCAGTCAGGCATGAGTTCAGCACAGCTCTATAACCAGGACGGCAAGTTGAAGATCATCAACATCGATATGAGCACGCACACTGTGCAGGGCTTCAGCGGTCACAGCGATAGGCGTCAGCTCATGAATTATGTGAGGCGTCTCAGGCCTCAACCGAAGCGTGTGTTCGTTGTTCACGGTGAGGAGTCTAAAACGGAGAATTTTGCTCGTTCGGTGAGTAAGCTGCGTGGCGTAAGAGGTTACTCGCCTAGGTTGCTGGATACATTCAGCCTAGCATAATAATTTTCTAGTCTTTTGCTCGCCAGATGCGGATGGTCTTTGGAGTTATTATTACTCTTTCCTCGCCAAGTCTGGCGATGTCGCCTTCGATGACTTGGGCGTACTCGTTGAGTTCGTTTATGCCTCTTTTGACGTCCTCGATGTTGTGTTTCGCGAGAGGAGCTACGTTGCAGATGACTATGTTTCCTGCTCGTACCTCTGCCTTTATGATGTCTATGTCCTCGTAGGCTCTGAGGGGTATTGCCTTTATGTAACGGGCTGTCTGTAGGTCTCTTTCTTCTCCATTTTTACCTACCAGTCTGTCGAGCAAGCCACTCATCTGATTCAATCCTTGATGCTATACGTATATAACTAACGATCTGGGTATAGATGTTTCTGTGTATTAGGAGCAATTTACTCGTTTTTTTGATTAGAGTTGAGTGTATGAAAGACTACCTTGAAGTAATCAATGGTTAGATGAGTCCAAAACCTTAAACTGATAAAAGGTTGATAAAAACAGGATTCTTATGCTGTTCCTTTCAGATAACGACGTTGCCAAGCTTCTCACAATGGAGGAGGTGATCGAGGCAGTCGAGGGAGCTTTCCACGAGTATGCCAGCGGAAACGTTGTGATGCCTGCCCGTAGCACCATTATGGTACCGAAATATAACGGGAGCATTAGCTTCATGCCGAGCTACCTACCCGAGAGCAACGCACAGGCCACCAAGATCATTAGCATCTACCCTGATAACCCTGAGAAAGGCCTGCCTACAACGGTGGCTTGGATCGTGGTTAACGACCCTGAGACAGGGATGATTAAGGCGTTCATGGATGCCACGTATCTCACGGCGATGCGTACAGGCGCTATCACGGGGGTTGCGGCCAAGTACCTAGCTCCTGAGGACGCAAAGACTGTGGCTATCTTCGGTGCAGGCGTTCAGGGAAGGACCCAGACCTGGGCTGCATGCACCGTCAGGGACATAGAGAAGGTATACGTTTACGATCTTTTCCTTGAGGCTCGGAAGCGGTTCGCTGAGGATATGACAAGGAAGCTGGGCATACCCGTTATTGCTGTGGAGTCCGGTGAGGAGGCGTGCAAGGACGCTGATATCGTGTTGACTGCTACAACCAGCCCCAAGCCTGTGCTCAAGCGTGAGTGGCTCAAGGAGAAGGTGCACGTTAGCGCCATCGGGGCTTTCTACCCTGACTGGAGAGAGCTAGACACTGCCACTGTGGCGGAGTCAAAGTTTGTCATCGACGATGAGGAAGGCATAAGGTTGGAGGCAGGTGACATTCTGATACCCATCGAGGAGGGTGTGGTAACTTGGGATCATGTTCATGCTGAGCTCAAGGAACTTGTGACTGGAGCCAAGGAAGGAAGGACACCCGATGACACTGTCACGGTGTTCAAGAGCGTCGGCATCGCTATTCAGGATAGTAGTGTGGCTAACTTGGTCTTGAGGAAACTGGGTTACTAGCTTTCTTTCTACTCTCTGGTAGTCGTCTCAATTACTTGGTATAAGGCGGAAAAAATTTCTTTATACCCTTATTGTTTTATCCTCGCTGATTGATAGTTATCCGATTCAGTGTCACGGCGAGGTGTGTTGGACACGGCTAAAAAGTTCAGAGTGACCATAGACGAGGAACAGTGTAAGGGCTGCCTTCTATGCGTACACGTTTGTGAAAATCGAGGAGGGAAGATTCTGAAAGAATCAGATAAAAAAACCGCGTTGGGCGGCGTCAAGCCGGTAGCGGAAGGGGATTGCATAGGCTGCAGATGGTGTGAACGGTACTGCCCAGACTTTGCGATAAACGTGGAGGAGATAAAGGATGCTTAAACCAGGAAGACATCTAGTTCTCGGGAACGTTGCCTGCGCCGAGGGAGCCATCAGGGCAGGCTGCAGATTCTTCGCGGGATACCCCATAACTCCTGCCAGCGAGATCAGCCACCACGTCGCGGCTGAGCTACCCAAGGCAGGCGGCGTTTTCCTGCAAATGGAGGATGAGATAGCCAGTATTGCCAGCGTTATCGGTGCAAGTTGGGCTGGAGCGAAAGCCATGACAGCGACGAGTGGCCCAGGGTACAGCCTCATGATGGAGAACATCGGGTACGCTCACATGACGGAGACACCGTTGGTGCTGGTTAACGTTCAGAGGAGCGGTCCCAGCACGGGGCAGAGCACTAGTCCTGGTCAGCAGGACATTTATCAGGCCAAGTATGGCGCTCATGGGGACTATGAGGTAATCGCCATCAGCCCGTGGAGTGTTCAGGAGATGTTCGATCTCACTGTCCGAGCATTCAATCTGGCTGAGACCTACAGGACGCCTGTTATGCTCATGAGTGACGGTCTCATCGGGCATATCGAGGAGAAGCTTATCGTCCCCGAGAAGGTGGAAGTGGTTAACAGGAAGAAGAGTACAAGCATGGATGCTACTCCGTGGGGTACCGATGATCCTAGCGGTGTTCCTGAGATGCCCGCCTTCGGGGAGGGCCACAAGCTTCTGGTCACTGGGAGCACTCACCGCCCTGATGGTGTGCGTAACTTCAGCCCAGAGTACCATCAGATGATCGTTTACCGTATCAGGGACAAGATTCTCAACGCTGAGCCCCAGATCAGGGACATCCACAAAGTGCATATGGACGACGCAAAGGTAGCTGTCCTCAGTTTCGGCGCATCCGCCCGTCCCAGCATCGAGGCTGTTCAGCGGGCACGCAGTGAAGGCATCAAGGCTGGCCTATTCAGGCCCCGGACCATATGGCCTTTCCCTGAGACCGAGGTCAAGGCCCTCGCGGAGCAGGTTGAAGCTGTAATCGTTGTGGAGATGAACGTCGGAAAGTACGTCAAGGAGGTAGAGCGAGCAGTATGTGGAAAAACCAAGGTGGTGAGCCTAGCCAAGGTGGGAGGAGTCTTGCCGCTGGCACGTGAGGTGCTCAACGTCACAAGGAGGGAAGCACAGTGAAGAACCTGTTCTATTACCGTGACAAGTATGTCCGTAGCCAGCCAAGCGCGTTCTGTCCGGGCTGTGGGGGAGGAATCATTCTCAACTGCTTCCTACGGGCCATCGACGACCTTGGTTTAGACCTAGACAAGATACTAGCTGTCAGCGGAATCGGATGCACAGCGTGGATACCGAGCCCCAACTTCAACGGGGACACTCTTCACACTACCCACGGCAGAGCCATCGCGTTTGCTACGGGCGCCAAGGCATACAACCCAGACCTAACTACTGTTGTCTTCACGGGTGACGGTGACGGAGCTGGGATAGGAGGCAATCACCTCATCCATGCCGCACGTCGCAACATCGACCTCAAAGTCATCTTGGTGAACAACATGAGCTACGCAATGACGGGAGGCCAAATTGCACCTACTACTTTACACGGAGAAACCACCGTGACTAGCCCTTATGGTAACCCTGAGTTTCCCTTCGATATTACACAGCTTGTTAAGGCGGCGGGTGCAAGCTATGTCGCCAAGTGGAGTACATACCACGTCTTGGAGCTAACTAGAAGCATCAAGGAGGCATTACAGCACAAGGGCTTCAGCTTCATAGAGGTCCTGAGTCAGTGCCCGACTCAGCAACGCCGCATCTTCAACCTACGAGGCACCCTTCAGAGCCTACCACCACGCATACTGGATATGTTTGGCGAGAGCACAGTCATTAGAGGTAGACCCGATAAGGGCGACTACGTCTACGCTGTTCCCAAAGAAGACGTCTCAGAGACACTGAAACAGGTGGAGAGCCTCGGAATATCTGCACGTGTGGTTGATCATATTGGTTTCGGGCAAGTGGTCAGAGTGGACGAAGAGCCTGAAAGCGTCAAGGCGAAACTTGAAGCACTTAGTTCAGTGACCTACGTGGCGGATCACAAAGAATCCAAGATCGAGATGGGTCTCTTCGAGAAGAAATCCAGACCCGAGTTCACTGATAGCTTAAAGGAGATAATCAAGAAAGCGAGGGGTGAATAAAATGAAGCAAAACATACTGATCAGCGGAACAGGCGGTCAAGGAGTCGTATCATCCGGCAGCTTCCTCAGCGCCGCCCTCTTCAGGAAGGGCTACGAGGTAATGTTTGGCAGAAGCTACGGCGCGGAGGCCCGTGGCGGAAGCTGCCGAAGTGAGATCATGGTCAGCGACACCGATATCAATGACCTCCAGTTCGAGACAAGCGACATACTCCTATGTCTCAGCCTTCCAGCATTCAAGAAGTATCAGCCCCTCGCGAAGCCGGGTTCATTGATCATAGTGGACAGTAGCGTTCTTGAAAGAGTCGATGCTGTTAGGGAAGACGTGGAGATAATCCCTATCCCTGCACGGGAGACCGCTTTGAGGCTTGGCAACCAGATTGTCGCCAACATGGTGATGCTGGGCGCGTTAGCCAAACGTAGCGACATGGTGAACCTTGAGTACCTGAAGGAGGCCGTGGAGACCAGCATGCGCCCCAGCATGAGGGAGATAAACTTCAAGGCTCTCGCTGAGGGTCACGGTTCAATCTAGGAGTGCTGTGCCACGAGCAGAGAATATCCCGGCAGACCCATACCTGGGGTTGCAGCTACAGTAATCCATGATGATAAGATACTTCTCTGTGTGAGGGGCAATCTTCCCTCGGCTGGTAAGTGGGGTCTCCCCGGTGGCGTTGTCGAGTTAGGGGAGACTCTTGAAGAGGCCGTCGTCAGAGAGGTTATGGAGGAGACCAGTGTTCATGTTAAGCCTGTGAAGCTGTTGACGTTATTCAACTCCATCAGAAAGGATGAATCAGGTGGCGTCAAGTATCATTATGTTTTGTTCGAGTATCTCTGTGAGTATGTCTCGGGTGAGGTCAAGGCAAGAAGTGACGCTCCTGACGCTCGTTGGGTGGCGTTGGATAATCTTGATGGCGTTGATTTGATGAGGAGTACAAAGGCATTCATTTTGAGGCTGCTGGACTCCGACTTCACCCCCTTTTAATTAACCAAATGGTTAAATATCATGATATAACGTTACCATTTGGTAAAATCATATGGTTGATGTACAGATCGATCAAGAACTAGACTGCAAGGGCATGTACTGCCCGATGCCGATAGTCAAGCTCAAAAAAGCCACAAAGATAATGCAGCAAGGCCAAGTGCTTAAACTTCTGGCAACCGACCCAGGTAGCGTCCGCGACGTACCTGCATGGGCCAACAAGACTGGAAACAAGATCTTGACCACATCTGAGAACGATGGAGTATTCACTTTCCTGATAGAGGTAGCGTAAATGACTGAAAAAAGAAAAAAGATAGCGATGATCGTCCATAGCGGTTCACTGGACAAGCTGTACCCTGTTTTCATGCTTAGCAGCACAGGAGGAGCAATGGACGCTGATGTTCACTTGTTCTTCACGTTCTGGGGTATGGACGCCATTAAGAAAGGTGGCCTCGACTCCGCGAAGCTCCCGGGCATAATGATCGTAGGCACAGGCATGATGAAAGGCAAGATAAAGAATGTTGGTATCCCACCTCTCACTGAGCTCCTCAAGATGTGCAGGATGACAGAGAACGTGAAACTCTACGCATGTAAGCACAACCATGGAGATTATGGGGATTAAGAAAGAGGACCTTATCCCTGAAGTCGATGAGATCGTGGGCGCGGCCACGTTCCTTGACATAGCAATGGATGCTGACGTACAGCTGTTCATCTAGGTGAATTCATGGGACGAATGTTAATACTCCTCTGTGAGTCACCTTTCCAGAATGAGGGTGTGGAACACGCTATAGAGATAGCCGAGAGTGCACTTGAGAAAGGTCACTTGGTGGATATTTATTTGATGATGGACGGCGTCTATGGGCCAATTGTGACTCAGAGCGGCGAGCCGTTCAACATGGACTCCGTGAGCGACAGGTTCAAGACGCTTATGAAAAAAGGTGCTAACATCTCAGGTTGCAGGGTCTGCATGGAGCTCAGAGGAGTTAACGAGGATCACATACCTGATGGAATGGATATTGGTGGTATCTTCGACTTGTCTGAGAACCTCAGCGAGGCCGACGTTGTGTTAAGCATGGTGGGGGCAGACTAATTGGCAGAGAAAGAAGTTTTGATAATCATCAAATCCAAGCCATTCACCAACCTCAACTATTATGAAGGACTGAGGACAGCAGCCGGATTCTGGGATCATCAAGTAAAGATTCTCTGGATGGGAGAAGGCGTGTATGGTGCCATAAACCAAGCTGATAAGTCTCTGACAGGCAAGTTCCTGTCTGATCTTCCAGATCTGGACATCGAGCTCTACGTAGACAAAGAAGCACTTGTGAAGGCGGGATTCACCGAGGAAGACCTAGTAGAGGAAACACAGCTAGCGGACATGGAGACAGTTCAGAGTATCATCGAGGGCACTGAGGCTAGCTTCGTGTTTTAGGAGTGAAAACGATGAAACGATTATACATACTGAAGGGACTTGACAAGAAAGCTCTGCAGCTTGCATTGAATTCGGAGGACTCAGGTGTTTTACTCATGCAGGAATCCGTGTATTTCACAAACAAGGACGCAGAGGACTCACAACCCCTCAAAAAAGCAACCTTTGAAGGCAAAGAGATCTATGTGCTAGAGAAAGACGCCGAGAGGCGTGGAATAGCCTCAAGAATGGTGGATGGCTTAAAAGTCCTAGACTATGATGGAGTAGTAGATCTCCTGTTCAGTGGAGCAAAAGTAGTAAACCTGTGATAAAGATGGTGCAAAACAGCGACTTAGACACAGAGATACTCAAACTTTTGCAGACTGACAGTCGCCTCAGCTACAGGGAGATCGCCAAACAGCTGAATGTGAGCCACGTCAATGTCTCCAACAGGATCAAGGTACTTGAGGAGCAGGGCAAGATACGTGGTTATACCGTGGTTCTGGATCCAGACTCCTTGGGGTATTACCCGCTGTGTCTGAGAATATCTGCGGAGTCGGGATGTGATTTCTCGGAGATCGGTAAAAAGGTCGCTGAACACGAGTCTATCAACGTCGTCATGAGGGTCACTGGTGATTGCGAGCTCCTCGCCTTAGCTATGTGCCCAGATAAGCAGTCCGCATTAGAGTTGCTTGACAAGATAAACGCTATACCGGGCATCGAGAAAGCTGAGAGCCATATTGTTCTTGAGTCCATCAAGCTCAGCGGTAAGCAGCTTAAACCCTAATTTCTTCGCTTATTTTATCCGTGCATATGTAGGCTTCTAGGTATACGGAGGATCATGTTTGATACGAGTAAGCGTTGACGTGGGAGGTACCTTCACTGATCTAGTCGCCTTCAACGAGGAGACAGGCGGTATAATCAACATCAAGACACCATCCGTGCCTAAAAGCCCTGAAAAGGGAGTCATTCATGCCCTCAAGCAGTTCCTGAGTGAACATGAGCCGAGCAGCGTCAGCATGATTGGTCACGCCACCACTATCGCCACGAACACACTCCTCGGACAGGTAGACTTGGAGGTCCCTGAGACAGCACTCATTACAACCCTTGGCTTCAAGGACGTCATCGAGATAGGTAGACAGAGACGGGCGGAAGTCTACAACTTGTTCTTCCAGCGTCCACCCCAACTCGTGGAGAGGCGGCACCGATACGAGGTCGTTGAAAGAGTCAACACAGCGGGAATAGTCGAGACACAGCTGGACCCAGCGGAACTCGAAGGATTAGTCAACAAGTTAAAGAAGACAAATGTTGCCTCCGTCGCTGTCGGGTTCATCAACAGCTACGCTAACCCCGTACATGAGTCCATGGTCATGGATGCATTATCCAAGAGCCTGCCAGATGTCTACCTCACTGCTTCCCACATGATCAGCAACGAGTACAGGGAGTATGAGCGCCTAAGCACTGCAGTGGTGAACGCCGTCCTCATGCCCGTGATGCATACCTACATCACAAATCTCGACCGTAATTTGAATGAACTTGGTTTAACCGCTCCCCTCTACGTGATGCAGAGCAACGGAGGCATGGCAAAGAGCAATATTATCGCCTCAAAGCCTGCTACAGTCGTGGAATCCGGTCCAGCCGCAGGCGTAATCGCGTCGGCGTGGCTCGGTGAGCAAACAGGCATCAGAGATATCATCAGCTTCGATATGGGAGGCACCACAGCTAAGGCAGGCACTGTTAGAGGAAGAATCCCCGAGGTGGTGCCAGAGTACGAGGTAGCAGGCACTATCCATATGGGTCGTTTGGTCAAAGGAAGCGGTTACCCCGTCAGGTTCCCTTTTATTGACCTCGCGGAGTGCAGCGCAGGTGGAGGAACCATAGCAAAGGTGGTGAACGGCTCACTGCAGGTAGGGCCAGTCAGCGCTGGAGCGGAACCTGGACCAGCGTGCTATGGCCAAGGAGGAAAGGACGCAACCATCACGGACGCAAACCTGATGTTAGGCAGACTGAACCAGGAGAGCCTTTTGAGCGGTGATATGGAAATACACCCTGAGTTAGCCAAGAAAGCGTACAAAGTACTAGCTGAGAGCCTCGGGGTGTCACCTGAAGAGGCTGCGATGAGCGCTATAAGGATCGCAAATAGCATGATGAGCAAGATACTCAGGATTGTCAGCGTTGAACGTGGCTACGACCCAAGAGGTTTCAGTCTAGTGGCTTTTGGTGGAGCAGGACCAATGCACGTGTGTGCCCTAGCCGAGGAGCTTGAGATTAACCACATCATTGTGCCTCCTAACCCTGGTATGTTCAGCGCGTTGGGGCTTCTCACAGCTGACCTGTTTCACGACTATACGAGCCCTGTCATTATGGAAACCAATGAGGTGGACCCCGGAAAGCTTGAGGACATGTTCAGCTCGATGGAGGAGACTGGCAGAGCCACACTAATGAAGGAAGGAATTCACCCTGATCAACACAGGTTCCAGAGAACATTGGATATCAGGTACAGTGGACAGGGCTTCGAACTCAACGTCGAGACCGGGAACCCTGTGACTCCCGCTTCGTTAAGTGAGAGCCTCATCGCCTTCCATGAGAAACATAGAGAGGTATACGGGTACGCGGCGGAGGACGAGCCCCTTGAGGTAGTGAACGCCAAGCTCAGGGTGATCGGGCTACTTGACAAGCCATCACTCAAAGAGAACAAGGAAAGAATCGGAGACACAGAAATGGAGACCAGAAGAGTCTACTTTGAGTCAACTGGCTGGGTGGACGCTGAGGTGTATCAACGTGGTTCACTTGATGGGGTCCACGTAGGCCCCGCGATAGTCGAACAGTACGACTCCACCACTGTGATTTATCCCGGCTGGAGCTACGTTCCGGATAGGCTCGGTAACTTGATTCTCAGGAGGGTAGCACAGTGAAAGTAGATCTGACGACAGTTGAGGTCATCAAGGGAGCCCTCATCTACGCTGCAGAGGAGATGGGCATAGCCCTAAAGAAGTCTGCTTATAGCCCCAACATCAAGGAACGGATGGATCACAGCTGTGCGTTGTTCAATCACCGGAGGGAACTGATAGCCCAAGCAGAGCACATACCTGTACACCTTGGCAGTATGGCAATGGCTGTCAGAGTTGGGCTTGAAGTCTACAAGGGAACACTGGAGCCCGGTGACATGCTATTGCTGAATGATCCCTACATCAGCGGAACCCATCTGCCTGACCTAACAATGATTGCTCCCATATTCAGTGAAGGAAGCATCATAGGATACGCCGCCAACAAGGCTCACCACACCGACATAGGCGGCAAAGCACCGGGCAGCCTCGCGGCTGACAGTACAGAGCTCTACCAAGAAGGGCTAGTGATTCCCCCTGTTAAGCTCGTCAGGAAAGGCGTGCTAGATTCTGATCTTTCTAATCTAATTAGGAGTAACGTACGCACTCCGCTGGTCCAGATGGGTGACATCAGGGCACAGATCGCCGCCAATAACACCGGAATAAAAAGGGTAGATGAGTTAGTGGAGCAATACGGAGCCGAGACCCTCCACCAAGCCATGGACGACGTGATGGATTACAGCGAGCGCCGAATGAGAGAGGAGATATCCGCGATGCCTGACGGCGTTTACTCTGCGGTAGACTACATGGAGTCTATCCTGCCGGGTGACGGCGATGTCTCCATCACGGTTACGATCACTAAGAACGGTGACTCCATGGTCTTCGATTACTCAGGGACCAGTGACATGGTGGATCGCCCTGTAAATGCACCTCTAGGAGTTACAGTGGCTGGCATTTACTTCACGCTCATCAGCACCACAGATCCAACCATCCCTGTGAACGACGGGTGCTTCAGACCCATCACCCTCAAGGTACCTGAAGGCTGCATGATGAACCCCATCAGACCGGCTCCTGTGGCTGGAGGTAACGTTGAGACGAGTCAACGCAACGTGGATGTTATAATGAAAGCGTTCAGCCAGATTATCCCAGATAAAGTTCCAGCAGCCAGTCAGGGAACAATGAATAACATCACCATCGGCGGAACTATGCGTGACGGTACCCCGTGGACTTTCTATGAGACAATAGCAGGAGGGAACGGCGGTAGACCCACTAGCGACGGAGTGGACGGCGTCCACACAAACATGACCAACACCATGAACACCCCAATCGAGACTCTAGAAGCCTACCTTCCATTCAAGTTCAAGGCATATAGACTGAGACCTGATAGCGGCGGACCGGGCAAATTCAGAGGAGGCTGCGGTATCGAGCGCACATGGACCCTTACAAGCCCAAAAGCAGTGCTCGGTATCATGGCTGAACGAAACAAGATACCTCCATGGGGACTCCAAGACGGTAAACCAGGGGGAAAGGGAAAATTCACGTTGATTAGAGCTAACGGTGACACGGAGCGCCTTCCATCCAAATGCACGATGGAGATCCATGAGGGGGATACACTTGTTATTCTGACTCCGGGTGGAGGAGGATTCGGTGACCCAAAGGAACGGGACCCCGAGCATGTTAGACGTGACGTGGAGAATGGGTTAGTCTCCAAGGAGTCAGCTCTCGATGATTACGGTGTCGAGATTGACCCCTCCTCTTATGAGATAATTGGAGTAAAAAGAAAATAAAACATGAAAGATTCATGCTTTCTTTTTCTCCAATCTGGGCTCACCGGTTCCTGCCTTAAAACCATTTAGAACAAATTCAAACCGAATCAATATAAGCAGCCAAAGAGTGAACCAAGTGATATGTGCCTAGCAATACCCGGTCTAGTGGACAGCGTGGAAGGCAGGACCGCAATCGTTGACTTCGGTGGCGTCAAACGTGAAGCAGTCATCGACCTCATGGAGGAAGGTTCAGTGAAACCAGGCATCTATGTGCTAGTGCACACCGGGTTTGTAATCCAGATCCTTGAGAAAAAAGAGGCACTGGAGACCTTGGAGACTTGGCGTGAGGTACTAAGCCACATAGAAAAGCCCTAAGAAGAGCTATAGGTAGATACTCCTAAATCACACGCTTTTCTCATATCCTCTGATAACATTGGTGAATTATTGGCGGGACTTTCCCAGTGGTCCTAACCTGCCCGACGAGATCTATGTAGTCACAGAGATACAGAGACATAGCCGTAACAAGTACGAGTACGACGCAAGGATGGGGGTGTTCAAGCTCAACCGCGTTCTCTACACGTATTACCCTGCGGATTATGGGTTCATTCCCCAGACACTGGACGACGACGGTGACCCATTAGACGCTGTGTTACTCATAAACGAGCCCACCTTCACCGGCTGCGTCACCGTCGCCCGGCCAGTAGCCAACATCAAGATGATTGACAACAAGGACATGGATGACAAGATCGTAGCAGTGTCCACAACCGACCCCTTCTACAAACATATTACGAACCTAGACGATATACCACAAAGCGTCGTGGACGAGTTAACCTACTTCTACAACAACTACAAGCGAGCCGAAGGAGTCGTCACAGAGGTCCTCAAATGGGAGGACACAGTTGAAGCCAAAAAACTCATAGAGTGGTCCCAAGATAACTACCGAAACAACGAGACCAAATAGTTAACTGGATAATAGCTTGAACTCACTCAAACACAGAGAAAAAAGTATGATCTGTACCAAGTCACAAGAATTTATTTTGCACAATTCCAAGTGACTTGATACAAGCCGTAACTTGTCTGTAGGGGAGCCCAAAGAAAACCTTTTAAATTCACGCAAGCGTATGAATCACTTGTCGGGGTGACGATATGACAGGTGAATATTTCCTCCAGGCCTAAAGCCCACATCCATTCGACTCCCGAATATAGAAACATTCTCGAAAACATCAACAACATAAAACGAGAAGTAACTAGGTTCGGCACCACAATCCAGAATGAGATCCAGTACAACCGGCTGCTAAAACAGTTCGACGCACTGGAAGAATCAATCCACAGGCATTACCGCCAGCTCAGCCACCTTGAGCAGGCGTTAATCATGGCTGCAAGCACCAAGCTAACCACCAAGCAGCGGACAATCTTGGAGTGGCTTACAAACAGTTACCATGAAGAGACCGTCTACACAGTGCTCATACAGCAGCTTTCAGATGAGTTAGACATACCCGAGTCCACGGTAAGGTGGAACCTGAAAGGACTCAGGGAAGCCGACCTAATCAACGCCGGAACCAAGGACAACAAAGGAGTACCAGTCTCATTGACCAGCATGGGCCGGATCATGGCGGGATACACCGCCTCTCCGGCTGACTAGGAAAGGATTTTAAACCGCTAACTTAAGGTGGTGTTGAGGCATAGCAATGAGCACTATAGAAGCCTACATAATGATGAACATCAAGTCCGGAGCAGAGGACGAGGTGTGCGAGAACCTCATAGAGTACCCCGAGATAGAGGAGGTAGCAATCATCTATGGAGAGTATGACGCGATAATTAAGGTCAAGACTCCAGACATGAAGACTCTTGACAAGTTTATCATCGAAAAACTGAGGTCCCTGCCAAACATCTTCCTTACAGCCACAATGCTAATCGCCAAGCAGTACAAGTAAACGCCTCCGGCGTAAACTTTATTACCCCTCCACGTATCCCTATGTTCTACGTTGCCCTGGTAGTATAGTCAGGCCCAGTATGCTCGGCTGTCACCCGAGCGATCCCGGGTTCGAATCCCGGCCAGGGCGCCATTCTTCTTAAACCGTTATTTCGCACCAAAACAGAAACAGGCAACATTGGGACACGTTTATTATTCAGTGTATATAGATTGTATGAGAATAACCGGAGAGATAGCGGAAAGAAGGTGCAGATGATTTGTTTATGCCAAGAGCCTACGACAGGGCCATCACGATTTTTTCACCAGAAGGACGATTATACCAGGTAGAGTACGCCCTAGAGCTAGTAAAAAGGGGTGCACCAATAGTAGGAATCGCCAGTAATGAAGGAGTAGTACTGGCAGCAAACGAGACCCCAGAGAGCGACCTTGAGGACCCAGAATACTTCAGGAAGATCTACCAGCTGGACGACCACATCGCCTCAGCCATCTCAGGCCTCAGCAGCGACGCACGTGTACTCATCGAGCAGGCACGAGTATACTGCCAGAGCAACAAACTCCTCTATGACGAGCCAGTGGACGCAGAGGTCCTAGCAAGAAGACTCGGAGACATGGCACAGGCCTATACACAGCACGCAGGTGTTAGACCCTTTGGAGTAAGTATGATCATCGCAGGGTACGACACAACAGGATCCAAAGTGCTAACAACTGACCCCAGTGGAGCATACCGAGGCTTCATGGCAGTAGCCGTCGGCAGAAAGAACGACGAGGCCAACAAGCTCCTTGAGGAGAAATATAACGTGGACCTAACCCTGGACGACGCCATCAAGCTAGCCATCGAGGCAGTCAAGGTGGCGTCAGATACAGAAGTTACCGCCAAGAACGTCAAGGTATCAGTTATACCGGCAGAGACCAAGACCTTCAGACGGCTATCAGAAAAAGAAGTAGAGCAGCACCTCAACTAGAGGGCTCACAAATGAGCGCCAAGTACACCCTTGTACGTTACCAACCAGGTAGCGGGAAATTCGAGATAATGGTAGACCCAGACAAGGGACTGGCGTATAAAAGAGGAGAACTAGGTGAAGTAGGCAATGTTCTCCTCGTTGATACCATATTCACTGACGCCAGCAAAGGAGAGAAGGCGTCGGCTGACAAACTGGAGAAAGCCTTCGGGACCAGCGACCCCCTTGAGGTGGCCGCTATCATGTTCGAGAAAGGAGTCTTCCAACTCACAGCGCAGCAGCGCAAGGAGATGCTTGACCAAAAGCTTAAACAGATAATCTACATCATCTCACGAAGCTACGTTGACCCTAAATCCAGACTCCCTCACCCACCAGTACGCATCACGAACGCGTTAGAGGACGTAAGGTTCCAGATAGACCCTTACAAGGACGCAGAGGAGCAGGTGAAAGACGTGGTCGATGCACTTCGACGCGTACTGCCCATGAGCAGCGACAACGTACAGATCGCCGTCAAGATCCCAGCCGAGTACACCATGAAAAGCTACGGAATAGCGAAGGGATACGGGAAGATGATAAAGGACGAGTGGCAGGCAGACGGCTCATGGATAGCGGTCATAGAGATACCGGCCGCGATGCAAGTAGAGATGCTGGAAGCATTAGGCAAAGCGACTCAGGGCAACATCCAGTCAAGAATAGTAAAGTAGTGAAGGAACAGACAAATGAGCGCAAAATTCGAGACACGAGACATAGTAATCCCAGGTGATCTAATCTACGAGGGACGCATAAGGCTAGGCGAGAACACCTATAGGGAAGAGGACAACGTATTCGCGACGAGTATAGGTCTCGTCAACTACGGCAGGGAAAGAGTGTCAGTAATCGCCCTAGAAGGCGGGTACACGCCACTCGTAGGCGACCTAGTGATAGGGAAGGTAATCAACATCGAGCTAGGTCAATGGCGCGTAGAGATAGGAGGAGCCAAGGATGCGATACTTACCACCAACGACGCCATAGACAAGCCCTACCGGACCAACTTGGACCTGACTAGGATACTGGATATAGGCGACACCATAGTCGCAAAGATAGTTGACCTCGATAGAAACCGAACCCCAATTTTGAGTATACTAGGCAGAGACCTAGGCAGAATCCACGAGGGATTCATCCACAAGATCACTCCCTCAAAGATACCCCGACTAATCGGGAAGAAAGGCTCCATGATCAACATGATCCTCAGGGAGACCCGGTGCCACATCACCATCGGCCAGAACGGGCTGATTCTGATTAACTGCCGACTCCGGGAAGACGAGGAGCTAGTGGTCAAGGTAGTCAACAAGATAGAGGCAGAAGCACATACATCAGGCCTCACAAGCAGGATCCAAGAATACCTCAAGAAGATTAAGGAGGAAAGAAAACAATGAGTAAAACCAAGAAAAAATCGAGTAGGAAGAAATGGACTAGAGTAGACGGCAGAAAAGTAGACGAGCTCCGACCTATTACCATTGAAACAGGAGTAATACCTAACGCGGACGGTTCCGCATACATCGAGATGGGTCGCAACAAGATCGTCGCAGGCGTCTATGGGCCAAGAGAGATGCACCCCAAGAGACTGAGCAAGCCGAACAGGGGTGTACTCAGGTGCAGATACCACATGGCATCATTCAGCGTAGACCCACGAAGGTCACCAGCCCCATCGAGAAGAGACTCAGAGATCAGTATGGTAATGACTGACGCCATTGCGCCAGCGCTGTTCCTTGAACGGTACCCAAGAAGTGTCATCGACGTATACATCGAGATCATTCAAGCTGATGGTGGCACAAGGTGTGCAAGCATCAACGCCGCTGCAGTTGCCCTAGCAGACGCAGGAATCCCCATGAAGGACCTAGTAGCATCATGTGCAGCAGGCAAATACGATAAAAAAATTATTCTTGACCTCGGAGACTACGAGGACAAGCAAGGCGACTCAGACGTACCAATCGCATATTTGCCAAAGCTAAACGAGGTAACACTGCTTCAGATGGAAGGCAAAATGACACAGAAAGAGACGGAGAAGGCAATCGAGATGGCTATAGAAGGATGCAAACAAGTCTACGAGATACAGAAAGAGGCACTCAAGAAAAAATATGGCATGGTAGATGAAGCCGCGACAGCTGAAGAAGAGACCCCAGAGGAACCAATTGAAGAAGAACAGAAGCCTGAGGAGGAGAACAAGAAATGAGCAACAACATAGTGTCAAGACTCAAACGCAAAAAAATCCAAGAAGTCATCGCCACAGGAAAACGCATGGACGGAAGAGAGCTATTAGAGTTCAGAGAACTAGAGATCAAGACTAACTTCCTCGCAAAGGCCGAGGGTTCAGCAGAGGTAAGATTAGGCAAGTCTCACGTGATCGTCGGTGTTAAGGCTGGTGTCGGTCATCCCTTCGATGACACACCCGACAAGGGAGTGATGATGGTTAGCAGCGAGTTCACGCCGGTCGCACACCCGACATGGGAGCCAGGTCCACCAAACGAGGCAAGCATCGAGCTTGCCAGAGTGGTTGACCGTGGGATCAGGGCGGCGGAAGTCATAGACATGAGTAAAATGTGTCTCATTTCAGGTGAGAAAGTGTACTTGATCTTCGTTGACCTTTACGTGCTAAACTACGATGGTAACCTCATCGACGCCTGCAGTGCGGGAGCCATGGCGGCGCTGAACACAGCGGAGATACCCGTCTACAAGGTAACCAAAGGAAAGGTCGAGCTCACTGATAAGACCAAGAAGCTTAAACTGGGGGCTCAGCCTATCGCCATCACCGTAGTCAAGATAGGAAACGACTTGATCGTGGACCCCTCAGCCGACGAGGAAGAAGTTCTCGACGGCCGCATCACCATAACGGTGGACGAGAAGGGCACCATCAACGCCATACAGAAACGAGGTGCAGTCGGTTTCACCGTTGACGAGATAAAGAAATGCATAAATATCGCGAAGGAGAAGACGGCTGAGATAAGGGCAATAGCGTTGGCGAGCAAGTAATGGCCAGAAAGAAGAAAAGATTAAACGTCGGACTTAGGGGGAGGGGAGGATCCACTCTTCGGAAGCGCTATGGAAGAATCGTGACAACGGTTAGAGCGAGCCACCACTGCCCTAGCTGCGCCAGCCAATCGGTGAAGCGTGTCAGCGTAGGACTCTGGAACTGTGGAAAATGCGGATACAAGTTCGCAGGCGGTGCATATGTACCGTCCACAAAGCTGGGTCAGACCTCACAGCGGATACGCACACCAATCTAGTTTCTTTATTTAACCTCTTTTTTGAACCAAAATGAGCAAAAAGGTTTCAAATGAAAAAGCCACCGCCGAAATACATGTAGCTGTGTCTCACAATATCGCGGAAGTGATTTTGAACGCTTTGCAGCCTGAGGTCGAGTCACCTTCATCGGAACGTTCTAGTGTCAAAGTAAAACGAGGCAAGAATGGAGTGTTGATTACCACATCAGCAAGTGACATAACTGCTCTGAGAGCTTCTCTCAACAGTTACCTTCGATGGATACAAGGCATGCTAGACATGTTCGAGAAACTTGGATAATTATCCCTGTTCTGCGAAATTCTATATACACAGTAACACCGTGTTAAGTGAACCTTCAAAGGTGAACCATTTGAAAAACGAGTTAAAGAGAAGGCTCAAGAACGATGAACAGGTGTACGGCACTTGGATCACAGTCGAGAGCCCCATCGCAGCAGAGATGATGAGCAGCCTAGGCTTCGACTACTTCGTGATCGACACAGAGCACGCCCCACTAGACATGCGCATGGCACAGACCTTAATGCAGGCGATGAGACCTGACACAAAGACCACACCGATAGTGAGGGTCTGGTGGAATGATCTCGTAGCAATTAAGCGCGCCCTCGACATCGGTGCATACGGCATCCTTGTTCCATGGGTAAACACAAAGGAGGAGGCGGAGATGGCGGTAAAAGCCACAAGGTACGCACCCAATGGTTTGAGGGGATGCGGTCCACGCAGGGCAGCCATGTTTGACCCAGATTACCTAAAGACCGCTGATCAAGAGATAATGGTGATTGTTCAGATTGAGACCAAAGAAGCCGTCGCGAACATCGAGGACATCTGTAGCGTAGAAGGTGTGGACGCCACATACATCGGTCCAGCGGACCTCTCAGCTAGCCATGGACACCTAGGTAACATGAGCCACCCAGAAGTGCAAAAAGCTATAGACACGGTATACGATGCCACCAAGGCAGCCGGGTTAGCCACTGGAATCCATCAGGCATCAGGGTCCAGCATCCCCAAGAGAATGGCAAAGGGCTACAACATGGTAACCATAGGAAATGACTTAATCTACATGAAAATGGGAGTCCAAGCTCAGTTCAAGGAACTGGGAATCGGGAGATAACTCCTCTCTTTTTTACTCGTATTCTACAGTAGCTGGTGGCTTAGGGGTAACATCATAGTATACAGATGACACACTTGCACATGTATTAAGGATCTTCGCGGCAGCTTCCTGTAGCGTTGCCCACTGCAACTCCATTACTTTCGCTGTCAAGAAATCCCTTGTTTTGATCGCTCTCAATGCAATAGCGTACCCATCTCTATCTTTATCGTCGATAAGGTAGAGAAGCCTTGTTGCTTCAGGGTAGTTATCCTTGAGATAACTCAAGATTTTGGACAAGTCCTCGTATTTTAACTCCAACGGTCTCTCACTTGGATCCCGGAAAGCAATGGTTATGACTGACCCATAGGCACGCTTACCCTCAAACATTCCAGTGGCTTTCTCGTTCATGAAACCTGCTCGAATCTGAGTTGAATCCAAGCCAGTGATCTCGGCAGCATCCCTTTTCAACACCTTTAGATCTTTTGAAGATAGTCCACTGAAAATTGCGGCTAAGAATTGTGATGGGTTATGAGGCTCGAAAGACTCCTCGACAATGAACGTCGCTTTCTTGAGTTCCTCCAGTTTCTCCGCTGTGATTTCTCCAACTACTCTGATACTAAGTCCAGGTCCAGGGAACGGCTGTCTCTCTGCAAGCTCCGGCGGGATACTCATTGCTCGGGCTACCTCTCGGACTTGATACTTGTAGAGACTTTTCATAGGCTCGATGACCGTGTACCCGAACCTTTCAACAGGATCGATCCCAATCTGCTCAAGGATGTTGTGTTGGGTCTTGATACCTGCAGCAGTCTCATCGATATCTGCCTTTATTGTGCCTTGAACAAGGAACTTTATCTCCTCGCTTTTAGAGATATCACTAAGGGTCTCGTAGAAGGTCTTCCTGAACGCTTTTCTTTTCTCCTCAGCGTCTGACAGGCCTTCAAGTGCCTGCATAAACCTCTGTCTCTCGTTGACTACTCGAACTGGTAGATTCAGTGGCTCCGAGGACAAGATGGACCTGATGTTCTCGGCTTCACCGAGACGCATGAAGTTATCATCGATGAATATGCAGATTAGATTATCACCTATTGCCCGATGAGTAATAAGCGCAGATACCGTGCTGTCCACTCCACCGGAGCAAGCCACTATGGCTTTTTCATCTCCGAGAGCTTCTTTCACTGCGTGTATCTGGCTTTCGATGAATGCATCGACATCGAAATCTGCCATTCCGCTCAGAGCAAAATGGTTGCCATCTTGCATAAAAGCTTTCCAAAAGTCACATAAAACGTGTTAAAAAAAGCTACATTTATGCCTAAAATTTGATACTGTTATGAAACATTTAATTACAAAATATAAGTAGACATTGTGGTAAGGCGGGAAAAGATTGGTAAAATCTGTCGCGGTTATAGGATCTGGCGTCATAGGCGGCGCTATAGTCAAGTGCCTCATCAGTTCTCGGATCGTTGAGAAAGTAATAGCGACCCGAAGGAACCTCGATAAGCTTATACCGCTTGCTGACATCGGAGCCAACATCACTGATAACAACGTTATAGCATCAAGAGAAGCCGAAGTGGTATTTCTTTGTGTAAAACCGGGTGACATCGAGAATGTTCTCAAAGAGATCAGGGATGAGATTCAGGGAAAACTTGTCATTAGCACTGCCGCCATAATACCGCTCGAGTTCTACGAGATCACAGCCCCGGGTGCAAGATATGTTAGGACGATGCCGAATGTAGCGGCATTGGCTGGGGCTTCATTTACCGCCTATACAATGGGGTCAGAAACAGTTCTCAGCGACAAGGAAACCGTGGAACAACTCCTTGGTACAATGGGGAGTTGCATGGAGATCGAGGAAAAGTATCAGGACGCTGTGACTGGGCTCAGCGGTAGCGGTCCAGCATATATTGCGATAGTAATCGACGCTTTAACCTATGCCGGTCTGAGAGTTGGGTTACCAAGGGAGCTATCAAAACAGGCAGCCGCCCAATCAGTTCTTGGAACAGCTAAACTCGTCATAGATGGAATCAATGTACCCTCTGAGATCGAGGAGATGGTAACAACCCCCGGCGGAACAACCATCGAAGGCATCTACGAGATCGAGGACGGTAAACTCAGAACGGCACTAATGAACGCGGTTCAGGCAGCTACCAACAAGTGCTACAACATCAAGCACCTGTGGGAGAAAACATCAGAGTAATAATCACTTGATATCCTCTCCGAAACATTATATCGTCTCTCAGAGCTTACTTTTTGAGGCATCTTCTAGATGTATGAAATCATTATTAAAAACGGAAGAATCATCGATGGAGCCGGAAACCCTTGGTACCACGGCGAGGTCGCTGTATCGGACGGAAAAATCAAGAAAATCAGCCATAGAATCGAGGTCGAGGCAAAAAGAATCATTGACGCCAGCGGCTTAATCATAGTCCCTGGATTCATTGACGCGCATAGCCACGGAGACCATAGCGCCTTAGTCCATAGAGCTATGGAGAACCTGATTCATCAAGGAATTACCTCTATCGTTGCAGGTCAATGTGGCTCAACTCCAGCGCCCATGAGCGATAAATCAAGGGCGCAGGCACAGAAGCGTCTTGACGCATGGCTCCCCGAGGGTTATGCGTTAGAGATAACGTGGAGCAGCTTTGACGAGTATCTAAAGTTAATGGAGAAAGAGGGGTTAGGTCCAAACATCGCTCACGTGGTTGGGCATGGTGCTATAAGAGCAGCAGCGATGGGGTACGAGGCACGAGACCCCACAGGGACTGAGTTAGAGGCGATGAGAAAGCTCACAGAAGAGGCCATGGAGTCAGGTGCCTACGGACTTAGCACTGGACTGATTTATCCCCCAGGGATCTATGCAAAAACACCAGAAATTATTGAGTTAGCAAAAGTGGCAGCCAAATACGGTGGAATCTATGACTCACACATCAGGGGCGAAGGACGGTCTCTAATGTCTTCTCTGAAGGAAGCTTTAGAGATAGGCGAAAAAGCAGGTATCCCTGTTCAAATCAGTCATCATAAGATAGCCAGCAAGTCCATCTGGGGGCAGAGTGTCGAGACGCTAAGAATGTTTGAGGAGGTAAGAGCAAGAGGGGTAGATGTCACAGTGGACCAGTACCCATACAAAGCTGGTTCAACAAGTCTCATGACCCTACTTCCTCCATGGGCACACGACGGAGGCAACGAAGCTGCGCTGGAAAGACTTGGAGATACTGAACTCAGGAAAAAAATGAGAAAGGAAATCGAGGAAGGCATACCTGGCTGGGAGAACTTTGCCGGAGAACTAGGCTGGGAGAACGTTTACGTCACCTCCGTTAAAACCGACGAGAACAAGGCAGTCGAGGGTATGAATTTGGTGGAGATCAAGGAACACCGAGGCGTAAAAGATGAGTTCACTGCTCTCTATGAGCTTCTTCTCGAAGAGGAAGGCGCAGCGGGCATGGTCATCTTCTACGGCGAAGAGGGAGACGTGAAACGCATAATGCAGAGCCCACTTCACATGGTAGGCACCGACGCCGGAGCATGCAACATCGAAGGACCATTCAGAAAAGGCAAACCACATCCACGTCACTACGGCACATACCCCAAGATTCTAGGTCTCTATGTCAGGGAAGAGAAGACCCTGAGACTTGAGGAGGCAATCCGAAAAATGACTAGCTTCCCGGCCCAACGGTTCGGAATTCTTGATAGGGGAATACTTCGCCCAGGAATGTGGGCTGATGTAACGATCCTCAATCATGAGACCGTAATTGATAACTCCACATACAAGGAGCCGCATCAATTCCCAACAGGGATCGACTACGTCATAGTTAACGGCGAGGTAACTATTGACGAGGGAAAGTACACTGGCGCTCTGGCTGGTAAGACACTGAGAAAACTGTAACCTCTTCTCATTTCTTTTAACAAACCTTTATCCTTGGTACGAGTCTTTCCCATCTAAATCCGAAGGTGGAACAATATGAGTAGCTTTCTAGTGATTGGGGGAGGCTTAGCAGGACTCAGCTTAGCATTACGTTTGGTTGATTTTTCCCCTGTCACTATTATCTCTAAGGACTCTCTCCGTGAGAGTAATAGCAGCCACGCTCAGGGTGGCATAGCCGCTGTGATGAGCCCCGATGATGATTTCACTAAACATGTTAATGACACTCTCAAGGTCGGGCAAGGCCTCAGCAACAATGAGGCTGTTGAAATGATTGTACGCAGAGGACCTGAAGAGATCAACTGGCTCATGGAGCAGGGAGTCGTCTTCGATACTCATAACGATGAACTGGACCTTTCAAGAGAAGGTGGGCACAGCAAACGAAGAGTAGTACACGCAGGGGATATAACAGGAGACGAGGTCCAGAAAACCCTCATCAGAAACGCAAGAGAGCATCAAAATATTACTATCCTTGAGGGGATCACTGTAATCGACCTCCTCATAATAGATGATGTATGCAAAGGAGTCACCGCCCTCGACAACAACACAGGAAAACTACTGGATATCCACGCTGGCTTCACGGTACTAGCGACAGGGGGTGCAGGGCAGATCTATCTGAAGACCTCGAACCCTGAGGTAGCAACAGGGGACGGAGTAGCAATGGCGTGGAGGGCTGGTGCAGAGATAGTTGATATGGAGTTCACACAGTTCCATCCGTCCATACTCGATGTCGGCGATTCTCCCTACTTTCTGATATCAGAGACAGTGAGGGGGGAAGGTGGAATCCTGTTGAATAACGATCGAGAGGCTTTCATGACTAGGTACCACGCTTTCAAGGACCTTGCTCCAAGAGATGTTGTCTCACGAGCCATAGTTGAAGAGCAAAAAAACGGACAAGTATACGTCGATATCCGACATAGGGGTGCCGAGTACATCCAAGCAAGGTTCCCACGGATATACGACGAGTGCCTCCGAAGAGGCATCAGGATGGATAAGGACCTCATTCCCGTCTCCCCTGCTGCCCACTACATGTGTGGAGGCATAAAGACCAACCTTTACGGCGATACAAACATTAAGAGTCTACTTGCGATCGGAGAGTGCGCCTCTACTGGGGTCCATGGAGCTAACAGGCTGGCAAGCAACTCAATGTTGGAGTGCATGGCTTTCGCTCATAACGCATCAGAGAATCTGAAAACTCTTCGCATGGATAGAGAAAACGTGCAAATCATCGAGAAAGAGACTGTGTATCACGTCGAAGCAGTAACAGATTTGAAAACGAGGATACAAGAGACCATGTGGACAAGTGCAGGGATCAACCGGACCATCGACGAACTCAATGCTGGGCTCAATATTCTTCAGAAGATCCAAGAAGGACTTCGATGGAACATGAAAGCAGGATTGTCAAGAAGTAAAATCGAGGTAAGGAACATGTGTGATGTAGCAAAATTGGTCACCCGAGCCGCCCTCACTAGAAAAGAGAGCAGGGGAACACATAGCCTAATCGATTACCCGCTGAGAGACGACGAGAACTGGCTACGACACATAGTTATCAGAGGGGACAAACTGAAAATACTCGATCATTAAAAAAGGAAAAAGGGTTGAAGCCTTACTTCTTGATGTACTTCCCAAAGTGTGAGGGAGTCGCGTGAACCACAGGCAGGTCAACCATTGTCTTGAACCCAGGCTCAGAGTTCACGACGTGAGGGATCATGTTAGTGGTCATCGCAATGGTGCCGTGGTCACCGTGAACGCATGGACTGATCTTCTCATGGATGGGGGGCACACCGTCAATGTTAACACTGTCAAACTCCTCTGGGGCACCGATGTACGCCTTAAAGTCCATAGTGATCAACGCCTTTCCATCCTTTAAGCCATAAGCCATCTGTTTGCTACCGGCGTTGTATCCTTTAGGAACCTTGATCGCGTCACTCGCAACGTCTTTATCCAAGACAACAGGCTCGACCGCATCGACCTTAATCTCATCAAGCTCCCAGCCTAAGGTATCGGAGATCATCTTGATGCTCTGCTCAAGCCCTACGTGACCCGTGATCTTGTGGTTATCTATAGCCTCATTGAACTCCGCTATGGTCATACCTGCACCGATCTTCTTCTGGAAAGGTATGCGGCGTGTCGCTGCGTCCATCTGTCTTGATATGTAAATGGTGTTAACCTCTTCACACACACCGCTAAGGAAAGTCGGTAACGTGTCCATGAGGAATCCCGGGTTGATACCAGTACCTAGAAGGGTCGCACCGTATTTTTTTGCGATCTCGTCGAGCTTCTTGGCGTACTCGGTTCCCTCCGGCGTATCATAAGGATAGCTTAGCTCCTCACATGTGGATACTACGTTGACGCCGTGCTTCATTATCTGTTCAAACTGATCGAAAGTTTGCCGGATATAGGACATCGTTGTGTGAACAACAACGTCTGGTTTGGTCTCTTTGAGTACTTTATCGGCGTCATTGGTGATGAGGACACCGATCTTCTCTTTTCCGAGGACCTCCCCAAGGTCCTTGCCCACGATCTCAGGGTTGATGTCCACGGCTCCAACTATCTTGACTCCTTCCTTAGTCAGGAGATGTGTCGCTAATCTTCTGCCGATGACACCTATGCCATATGATACGACTTTGACGTTTTTCAACTCTTTTCACGGTTAAACCTGTTTATGGTCGTTTATAGTTTACTCCTACACCTGTTTTTTCTTTAATTTTATAGAATGGATACATCTTGTAGGTATCACTTCTACTCAAACATCTTCCTTTATATCACTTTCAGCAACCCAAGTCCAGTCAACCCCAGAAAGGGGAAGGAGGAAAAAGAAAAAATGACCTTTAACAAAATGCTGAAAAAGAGACGCGCGATGACAGGACTTGAGACTGCAATCATATTGGTTGCATTCGTTATCACAGCCGCTGCATTCGCTTTCGTCGTCCTGAACATGGGTTTCTTGACCGCCGAGAAGGCGCAGTCAGTAATCAGCTCAGGCATGACTGAGGCGAGTTCAGCTCTACTTACGGACAGCGGAATGGTCGCACAGTTCTCAAACACAACTGGCGATCAGAGTGATATCTGCTTGATCAAACTAACATTCTATCTCAAGCTCTCTCAGGGACATGAGCCAGTGGACCTAGATGACAGTAAGCTAATAGCGACTTACACCAGTCAGCGTGCTCACGGCGAGATCTACGAGACCAACGGTACAATCATGACCATCCAGGGCGTGAACAGTGACGGCGATACACTACTGGAGGTCGGCGAGAAGTACAAAGTAATAGTTGACTTCACCGAGCTAGATGGGACTGATCTAGATCCATCTCAGGCAACCTATGATCTTCGGTACTCACATCCTTATGAGGAATTCAGGATCGAGCTGAGGCCCTCTGCGGGAGCCGTGCTAACAATCGAGCGTCAGATCCCAGCAGTCTACAGCGCTGTAATGATACTTGAGTAAGATATCTAATCTCTCTTTACCATTTTCTTATTTTCAAAGTTTTTAATAATAAAGTTAGATGCCTCTCAGAAGGTTACTGAATCTTCTGAGTGGCTCGATGCCTTTTCTCTTGGCGTACATGTTGAAAAGGAAAAGAAAAGTCCCTGGAAGTAGGTATCTAACTATTATCCAGAAAGCCCTGTTGAACACAGCGCTTTCCTCTAGGAGGAGCCATGTTACAGGCACGATGCTTCCGTGAAAGTCCCACCACACGCTTGGTGTTATGTGTGTAGTCCACCAGACCAGATCACATGCGATGGGGATCATGATTAGAACGAGGTGGTACAGCCAAATCATGAGTCCCATGTCGTCGTCGTTCACCGCCAATGGCAGTATAATGCATCCTAGGTACCATGAGAATAAGGCGACATACTCCATCAATTTTACGTTGACAGGGTTGAAATAAATCATCACAAGGACGATTACTGCTACTGAGAAAGGTACAAGTGCTAGAGGGTTGAACTTGCCTTCCTGTGCGTTAGCATCTGTTTTTGGGAGCACGTAATCGTAGAAGAATGATACACCCATGAAGAATGCTACAAGGCTGAAGCCTTTCATCGTCTTGATGAACAGTGAAAAGTACCCCACGATGGGTAGCCGGTTTATGACTTTCCCGATAACCCTTGACTCTGGCACTGGTGAGCCGTCTTGAAACGAGTTATTGTCTCCTTTTGTTGTGTAGACCCAGCCATTTGACGTGTTGACACTTGCGATGGCTCTGTGAACAATGTACTCGTCATCAACTCCGGGTCTCAGGAAGACAAGGATGTCCCCCTCTGAAGGGGGGCCAGCGTTGATTGTGTCAAAGTCCGTTATTGATTGTATGAAGATGAAGTCGCCGACGCCTAGTGTCGGGACCATGCTTTGGCTGATTACTACCATCATGGGGTTCTCTGTGCCGAGAGTCTGTTTCATGATGTATGTTCCACCGAAAAAGAGGGTGAGTAAGGCGATGAATGTGGCACCGTATCTTAGCAGTTCTTTTGTTCCTTCATCCATTATGAGGCGATCACTGGTTCGACTACTTCTATTCTTGGGTCGATCCAAGCGGTTAATTGTAGGCAGTACACTGGGTCCTTTGTGCCTCCTCTGAAGCATTTGTTTACCTCGTCACAGATGAGGCATGGACAGCCGTATACTGATTCGAGGGTGACTGGCTCGTTCTTGCTGAATAATTTATATGTCCAGCGTCCATTGTGGAGCACCTTCTCTCGGATAACCCGGCCTTTTTCCTCGAATTTTTTCGCCATTCTGGAGCCTTCTCTGCTGCTTACGCCTAGTTCCTTCCATAGCGAACTCTGGAGTAGGCCTTCTTCACCGGAGTCATAGACTAGTTTGAGGGCTTTTTGCTCTAGGCTTGTGTTTTTTTGGGGCAACGTATTTTCTCCTGTTACTCATAGTAGATAAGGTCAAAGTCTTGCAGTATCACGTGGACCTTCTCTACGGCTTCCTTTACCATGTCCTCGGTTTTAGCGCCTGTGCAGACTAGTTTTCCGCTGGCGAATAGAAGCAGGACTACCTTTGGTACACCCATCCTGTAGATGAGACCCGGGAACTGCTCTGGTTCATACATGACGTTCTCCATGATGTCTGCGGCGGTCTCTAGGTCGATCTTTCCGTGAAGGTTCGCACTAGCGACAATGTTCTGGATTACTATCGTGGGTTTTCCTAGAATGATGATGCCGTTGTTTTTGAGTTCACGTACAACTTTCCTGACGGCACTTCGCGCCAATTTCATTGATTTGGCTCCAGTGCAGACCATCTTGCCTGATCCGAAGATGAGGGTGGCTGTCTTGGGGCGTTTGAGCCTGAAGACGAGGCCTGGGAACTGTTTGGGGCGGTACTCGACGTTTCTGAAGACCTTCATGATGGCGAGGAGGTCTATCTTCTGGTCGAGGCTGGCTGAGGCTACGACGTTTTCTATGCTGATTGATAGGTCTTTCTCTTCTGTATCCCGGGTTTCCTCTAGGCCTTCTTCGAGTACTTCATCTAACTTTTCGTCAATATTACTATCATCGTTCATAATCATTCACACCTTCTGAAGTTTGTTTACTATAGTTTGCTTAGCTTTTCCAGTATCTCGGATGGCAGGATATCTTGGTTCTCGATCTCGATTATTGGGAAGCTGTTTATGTTGGGCTCAGTCATAATTTTCTCGCTTGACCCGATGTCCCCTGTGTAACTGTGATACGTGATAAAGCTTCCTTCTAGAGGCTCCTTTTCTTTTACGAAATAAAGAAAGACCTCGCTCAACGTTCCACCGATCACAAAATACAGGTGTTCTCCATTGCTTGCGAGATGCTGGATGACGTTTGTCGCTGGTGATGAGGCAACTAGCATAACTATGTCCCTTATCGTTTTTAGTTGGACAAACTTCATGGTATTCTCTATATAAATTGAGATTCCAGTATTTAAACTATTTAAGCAAACTTGGGTTTTTTGGATACGCGTATTTGGTTCAAATTTTTCCGAGAACCGATTTAAATAATCTGAGCCTATCTATTCCTTTTGTGATTAATTTGGGTAAAATAGTTTCACCCGAGGAGTTCTATGGTTTCAAGCCTGGGACGGATAGGAAGCTGATCCGCTGGGACAAGATCATGGAGTATTTCTGGTTATTAGATGGTTCATCTGACAGGATCAAGGTAGAAGAGGTGGGGACCTCAACTGAGGGTAACCCCATGCTTCTTACCTATATCTCGTCTCCTGAGAACCTTGGTAACCTTGATGGGATTAGGGAGATGAGCTGGAGCATAGCTCACCCTGAGGATCTAGATGAGGCTGAGGTTGAGAGGATAATCAGTGAGGGTAAGTCTGTTGTTGCGATGACGATGAGCATTCACGCCTCGGAGGTTGGAGGTACGCAGGTGGCTTCAGATTTTGCGTACAGGCTATTGACTGAGGAGGATGAGTTAACCAAGAAGATCAGGGACAATGTGTTGCTTCTATTGTTCCCGTGTGCGAACCCTGATGGCCAGATTATGACTGTTGACTGGTACAGGAAGAACCTGGGAACAGAGTTTGAGGGCTGCGGGTTACCGTGGCTTTATCACAAGTATACGGGTCACGACAACAATAGAGATGCGTTGACTTTGACGCAGGTGGAGACGCAGATCATGAACAAGGTGATCCTCAAGGACTGGTTCCCTCAGGCGTATATTGATCATCATCAGATGGTTAGACACCATAATGTATGAAAAAATGTTTTATCGGGAGAATATAAACATCGGATTTATCTCATAGAGTCCTATACATATGCTGTTTCAGGAATTTTTCTTTTAACATGAAACTTAAGAACCTTTATTTTCAGATGGCTGATAACATATAATATGACTCTTCACGACATCACTCAAAAACTGAACAAAATGGAAATGAGCTATGTTGATTTAGCTCGTGAGGTTGTTAGGTTAAGACAGCTTTACGAAGATAAAGAAAAATTACGTCCAATCTTTCTTGAAAGTACACCTTCAAACAAAATATTTAGAAAAAAGGTAATTGAAGTTCTTAGTCCTTTAGATACTAACATAAGTCTAAAATTAGATGTTATTGGTTTCGTAGATAATACATTGTTAGACAAGTTAGAAACGTGTGCAAAAAGAGTCCGAATAGTATGTCATGATCAAAAAAAACACCCAAAGGAAGTAGAATCAGCAATAAAACGTTTATTGGAGGCCGGTGCTGAAATCCGTTCTCATAGAGAAATGCACGCACGAATGATCCGCACAAATAATCATATCATTATTGGTTCAGGAGATTTACAAGCTGATAGTTTGGATGCAAATAGGACTGATGCATGTATTTGGTCAAATCACCCTGAGATATTAACAGATACAAAAATCTTTTTCGAGAAGATATGGAATGAATCAACTCCTGTTGGTGACACATTGTTGTTACGTTCAGACTTCTCAAAATATCGAGAGGGTAGTAGTCCTTACGATCCTTGGAGAGTTAACCAACAACTCGGAACAATAAAGACTGTCAAACAATCTGAAGTGGGAGGTAGTAATCAGAAAAAATGCTTAAAGATAACCAGTCCAACTGGCTCACATGATTATCTACTTTATCGTTTCCGAGATTGTAAACAACTGAAACTTGCATATAGGATTAGACATCAAAGTTTTAATGCATTTGGGCTTGGAGCGGGTTTCCATATTCAGCATACACCAGAAAACCCAAGTGAAGAAACCATAGAAGAAAACTTTGCAGTATGGATGGGTATTCGGCAAAAACAATTGCAGTGGTACGATACAGAATATCATAAAGTATGCCCTATAAAACCGAAAAAATGGTATAACATTTCGGTATCTGTTGACTGTAACGAACAGGCATATTCTTTCAAGGTAGATGGCAAAGAATTTGAAGGAAATTTCAGACATTATCTTGATACCGTTAATACAATTAGAACCAATTCGTGGAAAGAAAAAACTGAATGGACTACTTACATCGACCAAGTAATACTTCACAAGATTAGTTGAATAAGCTTCATTTTTTATACTAATCTCACATTGGCGGCGCGTGTTCTACCATCGTGACCTGTCTCCTCAACGAACGTCACGGATAAACCCTCAAGGGTTATAGATTCATGTATTCTGTCATCGCTAAGTTCTGTTACATGGAAAAAAACGTCCTCTTCGCCATCGACTTCGATAAATCCGAAGCCACGCATGGCCTAAAAGGTTTTAATGATTCCTTTTTTTCGTTCCAAATATCTCTCACCCCCGTTGCAGTGATTTCATTTTGTTTAGTTCATCAAAAATTGTTGAAGTTTGGGCATCTAGTCTGTTAATCGAGTCTCTTTGCTCTAGGATAATGTCTTGAAAAAGTCTAAGTACACGCCTATATTTTGTATTCCTCAATCGTTCATTATCTAGTTTATTCTGTAAGTCCCGGATTCGTCTATCATCTTCAACAGCATAATCCCTGAGTAGTTGAATAACTGAAAAAAAGTATTTAATTTCCTCTTGGGTCACTGTGCGATTTCCTCAAGTTCTTTAGGGAGTAAAGAATCCCCACGCCATCCCGGCGCTGGTTCCGTGGTGCCAAATTCAAGTCTGTGCATCAATCCACGTAAAACGTTAGTTAGTCCTCGGATTGATTCAACAGCTTCCAATGGGGTTAAGGCTAGTCTTTCCACATCTTCTTTATCATCCCTATCGGTGCATACGATCACAGTATCACATTCAGGGGCATCATGTTTAACAGGGTCAAGACAGTATCCATAACATCGACGGCTTTTTGTGTAGTGTTGTAGGAAACAGAAAGTACAATCCTCTGGACGAATACACCATTCAGGCCGTGTATTCCCAAAGGATTCTCTAAGTTCCTCATGTAGTAAAATAGTTCTTTCCTTGGTATCGTTGCTTTCCTCTAACAGTGATATGATGTTTTCTAGTTCTTCATATGTAGGTTTATTTTTCATAGTTTCACCTCCGTCAAGTTTTCACCCTTATGGGTCTAGGTTTAAAGTCTGGGCAATGTTTTTGGTTACATTTGACTAGACGATTAAACTTGTTACACAGCCCTAAACCTGTTTTGTCAACGATAACCCGTGAAAGGTCTTTTCTCTTAACTAGTGCCTTTGTCATTGATTCCACCTTACGTGCATGAAAATTAAGTGATTAAACCCACACTCGCTGGACTTGGGTAAAACAGTGAATTCTTCAAACGTTGCTTCCATAAGCCGGGCAACAGTTCTGCCAAGTTCCCCAATTCCTATTTTAACTGGTGCGCTTAGTGCTAAAGCTAAATAGATGCCTGATTGGTGCCTCGGTTTAGGCTTAGATAGTTTAACCCTATTTTCACGCAAACGTCGCCTTATCGCTGTTGTCTCGTTTTCGATGTGGCTTCGTCTAACTTCACCGATATTAGGATCGGTAAATGAAGCTTCAAGAAGCTTGGCGTATTCCCGTTCTTTTTTCATGTCCTGTTTTATACGTTTTTTCAGTGAGGCTTGGAGTTCGTTATAGTCCTTCGTAAGTCGTTTCATTAGGTCTTTTGCATCTTTTGAAACTTCAACATAATCTCTTAAGTGTGCCACGTCTGTAAATAGTTCAATTTGTTTATCGTTCCCCATTCTAAAGACTGCTCGTTTATTTAACCCACTATCCCTGTAAGATAAACGGACTGATGCCTCCGCGAAGGGGATCACGAGTTCATTAAGTGGCGTGACATCTGGGTATGATCCTCGGAGTAGCTCAGATAATGACGTTTTCTTAGAACCCCTTTTCAGGATTCCCTTTAACGGTGTCATCTTAGTTTCTCCTAAAAGAGGTACACGCGGGATCGGTGCGCTTAGTAGGCTGACCGGTTAACTCACACTTGGATAATCTAGTTGTTTGGCTCGTGATTCTGTCATTCGGTAAAGCATTGTCACTTAGTGTGTTAACAATCCGTTGACCAGCTTTCCAGTAACCGCAATTCCCGCAAATTTCATTACTCATCTATTTCCCCCCTTCCAAGCACAATTTTTATTTTACGAATACTCTTAGACTCAGTAGGACAATTCAAATACTTTTCATATAAGTTCATAAAGTCCCGTTTTTCGGTTTCGTTCTTCGCACTCAAAATACCATCCGGGTACAATGGCGCGATAATTTTCTTCCAATAGGTTTCTCTATTCATTTCATTAACTCCCCTTTTCTTGGGAATTCTTATCCGCTACAAAACTTTTTATCCACGCTACAAGCTCCGATTTCGGAATTCTAACAATATTACTATGAGCGCCACGTATCATGTCATCAATATGGCTTCTTGAAACCCTCAACGTGACAGCAACATGGCTTCCATGCTTCGAAGTGTAGGTCGGAGCCTCACTCAGATACCGGACACCCAGAGGAAGCACAATATCACCCAACGGATTAGGCACCACAACAGGCACCGGATCAGGCTCCTTAGTCCCATCAACTAGCTTACGTGGTTCAACTGGTGACGATTCTTGAGGCTTAACGTCAGCACTAGGAGCAATATCACCCACCGCCACATTATCAGCCCGAGGATCAAGGTACCTTGCCTTATATTCCATAAAAGCTTCATCCGAACGATGATCCTCACGAACCGAGTAAAGCGGAATATCCTTAAACATACGGTCACCTAAAAGAAGCCTTAACTCAGCCCGTTCAGGCAAAGGAACCCCATTTATAACCTCTTTAATAAGCCGTTCATACGTCGAGACTTTATTGCCTATCATGCACCAGTTGAAGGATATCGCATAAGGTTTAGCCCATGCCTTAAACCATTGGGGAATATTCAATAGTTTACCGGCTTGCCCATCCTCGAAGGACACCCTGTTTTGAGCAACTATATCGTCTATGTATCGGCTCCAACTAGACAAAATCGCTTGTTTCTTCCATGCAACAAAGAGTTTATCGAGTATAGGCTCAAGTTCAGGATCAGCCGGGATATAGAACAATCCCCCGGTTACTGGTGGTCTTGGTATATTATCAGAGTCTTGTTTATCTAGCACCTTCTTAACGAATTCGGGTTGTTTTAGGAGGTTAAACACTGAACCCCTTGTTTCTAGGGGTGGGCTACGTCCACGAAGTCTTATTCCCAACCGACTAGACTTATGAAACACGGCATCTGGTGACACAAAGCCGGGGAACTCGTCGGATAACATGGATGCAATCACCTGACCCTGGATGCCTTCCTCGGATAATTCGTGAAGACGGCTCACAGCGTCGGGACTCCACTCAAATCTAGACACTAAACCACCCCCATAGTAACCCATTATCTGATGATACATAACCAAAAAAACGAATACTATCAACGAATAAGGAAGGTAGGTAACTCCCAGACGGCTCCCTCGGTGTCCGCACGCCTCTGTGGGACATTCTTGGGTTATGTGATTGTATTAGCGACATTTGGGACATTATGAAGCCTCCATTAGATTGGATTTTAGATACCAGCTTAATGAATCGAAGTTTATTTCACTGAGTCCTGTTATTGCGTCTCTTGCGCGTGGTGTCAGGGATATGAAGGTCTGTTTATCTGGGTGAACGTTATAGGAGCCTATTCTTCCCCTGTACTCAATTATGAGGTCAAGATGTTTGAGGAGTTCTAACGCATAATCTGAAATAAGCACCTGTGAAACACCATGAGGCGCAATATACCTTTGTGACGGTGTATGAATTTCAAGTTTTGAGGGTTCGGACTCTGGGGTTAGTTGAAGGAACCCTACCCAATCACCGTTCTTATCCAACTTACCGAGAATAAAGTACTGGTCTAAAGCAACCTACTCCTAACCTCTTTCTCATACTGAAGCAACACAGCTTCTTTGACTTCAGCAACAAAATCATCAGGTACGTTAAGTGTACTTAGTGCATCAAACACGGTGCTAATCCGTTTATCCCAATCACCTATATGTACAAGCACTTCACCAGCATACGCCTTCACCTCAACCTTACGGGCATCACTAGCTCTACGCTCCTCACCAATAGCCTCATAAACAGCAGGATCAAGCCTACGCCTCTCCCTCAAATTCCGGTGTATATGCAAGTCATTAATCACAACAGTGTTCCCTAAGTGTACTTTACTTTTAGTACCCACACCAATAATAGAGGCCATATACGCCTCCACTGCACAACACACAGAACCGAACAGTTTTTGCGCTATAGGTATAAACTCAGCATACAAAACAGGGTCTATCTTTATACTTATACTCTTACGCTTATTATTATAAACACCAAACCCATTAGTTCTACGCCTATCAGAACGTAAGTGTACTTTAGACACACTGGCGGGTTTTTCTGTGGGTGTAGGTGTCTCGTTTTGGTTCATGGTGAGTCCTCCTCGGGTAAGATGATCGTTAAATATTTATGAACGCCCGGATCGTCGTGATTGGGTTTTTCTTGCGATTCAATTAGGATGTTTGTATTCTTTCTGGTGATCGCTACGAATTGTTTTACGTTTTCTGATTCGCCTGTTAACTTTATGTTTAGTACTTTCACTGTTAATCTTCTCTAATGTTTATTATCTACTAGCTACGGGCTACAATTCTACAAACTAGATTGATTGATTTTATTTTCCTAAGCCCTTCAGGATTACGCCTTTCCAAGTTAAACCCAGATATCTTTTTCTCTCGCGTAACTCGTTGAATCTTGCCTTATCCAGTCGGACTATGATGCTTTTTTCTTCCACGTTTCCACCTCCGCGAAGTAATGTTTTTATACTCCCCGTGTACTTATCTACATTATAATATGCATTGTCTCATTTATTAGTATTGTATGTCAAAACCATGTTTTGTATTAAACGTGTTAAACCATACGCGCTTTATGCGTGGTTTTGTGTTGTTTACGGTTGTCTTTTTGTGGCTCTGTATGTTCCTTGATTCTTCCCCGCGTGTTATAACCATGTTCTCCCTCAATAATAAGGGTAATATTGATATTACTAAGTCTCATTAAACAGCCTTTTCCATCGACGCTTACGATACTCACGCATATAGATTGCCCATTTCACTTTACGAACCTCAGATACAAAAGTTACACATTCATCGCAGTATTCGCGTGGCCTACCCTTCCCCGGATATGGGATCATGGCTTCGCATATCTTACAGGCTGAGTGTTTGAGGTATCGCATTGTATTTTTAATCAGTTATATCCGTAAAAATTATCCCCCTTAGTAATATCGTAATTACACGACGTTTCTGGTCCAGAAACATGGATTCTATATAGAGCTATATAGATTCATAGTTTAGGAAGAATGATAAGATTATGTGTTACACTTATTCGGGCATTTCCAGTAACCACGCGGTAAGTTACCACCAGTGGTTAAGTTAGGTGACCACGTTTGATCACATTCTAAACATTTAAAGCGTGGACTATCTAGTTTAACGATTATTATATTTGCCTCTTTCAGTTTATTGATATGATTGCCATGTACTCCGAGATCATGTAAAGCATGACTCCAAGACTCTAGCTCCTCACTCATCGGTTTTCACTATCTAGGGGTTATCGGTTTTTTTTAAAAAGGCTCCCACTAAAAAAGGTGATAAAAGGGTAAGTTATTCTTCTTTGGTTTTCTCTGGGTCTTCAGGCAATACTGGGTTTTTGGTGCTCACTATACGAATTGGTTTATCAGATTCGATTGTAAAGGCAATTCCTTGAAATATTTTGTGATGTCTTATTAATCGACGTTGAAGTTTTTTAAATTCAGGTGATGTAACACCAACTTCTTTAGCCTTTGCTTCAAAGGAAATGGTAAAATCACCAATTAGGAGGTTATAATCCTCATATGAAAGCAGTTCTCCACCTGAAACGTTGAAACCGTCTTGTGTTACAAGTATTTTAGTTTCTTTCATCTTATCTTCGTGTATAAATTATATTATAAGGTTTAAATAAAACTTGGGATACTTTAGAATAAAGATGAAAAATTTATTGGGTTTCGTCTTTTAAGGTGATTCCGAATTCGGTTTTTATCTTAGCTAATTCTTCGGGTGTCATGCCTTGAGATAACAGGTTTTCATCACTGAAATCCCCTTTCTCAAGTACTGCGTACATGGTGGTTTTCATGAATTTTATGTTTTCCTCCAAGGTTGTTTCTAAGCTATTTACCCTCGTCTGTAAGTCTGAGACCTCCTTGGATTCACTAGGATAAACCTGTATGTTATGGTAGGCTTTGCTGTAAGCTTCGATTAGTTTTTCTGGTGGATACAACTTGTAGGCTTCTGTTGAGTTCGGTATTTCACGTCCTTCAAGACGGTTAAGCATTGGTTCCGTGACTCGCTCATCTTCGCTTCCAACTGTTAGGTACGTGTTATGAAGCTTTCTGAGTCCATGAGCTGTTACCGTTGGGAACCCAGCGTTATCGAAGATACGAGATATTATCGTTGATGCGCTTCGTCTATCTATTCTTGTTTGGCTTCGTACCTGCTTGTTTAGCTCTGGGTTTACCTTCGCTTTATTCTTCGGGTTTTTATCTCGTAGCTTGTATGGATTGAAGACGGGCGTTGAATCCTCTAAGATCTCGCCTCGGCTTTCTCGTAGTTTAAACCAGTCGCGTAATGCGTTAAGAGACTCTGGGCCTAACACTGTCTGCGCTCTTGATCCTGTTTTCTGTGTGAGAGTTTTAAGGAAATAGAATTCCTCTTTTATCTTCGTTATCTCCTTAAGGTCACCATGGTCTAGGTTTAT
>JAOZHP010000061.1 GCA_026014815.1 Candidatus Bathyarchaeota archaeon | reverse complement strand
TAAAGAGTTGCTGTAACATCTGTATTATAAACCAGATGGTTGGGACGCTCTCCACTATATTCGTTCTCAGGGAGATGTATCATAAGAGGTACATGCATAAGACCGGGATAGAGCGCATAGTGTGGTTTGCCGATAATTCGTTCGGGATTATCGGCAAAATTGGTCCCGTGGTCACTGAGAAATACTACCACCGAATTTTCCCAAAGACCTAACCTTCTTAACTTGTCGATAAAATGGCCAAACCAGGTATCTACCAGCGTAACCAGGCCACAGTAGTTGGCTATGGTATGCTCCAACTCCTCTTGGGTCATTTGTTCATCCACAGGCGCATAGCGAGGATGAAGAATAGTTCTTCCCTTATAGCCGGGCTTCGCATACATCTCCAGGTAAGAGGCAGGTGCCTCCCATGCCTCGTGAGGGTCCCAACAGTCAATCATCAGATAAAAGGGCTGCACGTGGCGATTGTCATCTATAAAATCCATGGCCCAGCGAAATACCCTTGCTGTGGTGGTGTCCTCCTCTGAATAAACATTAGCGGTATTGGCCAGGTATTGAAGCACCATACCTTGATGTTTTACCTCGTCGGGGTTACCATATTTAGCTAATTTCTCCGGAGCAGCAACAGCAGGAGAGCGCCATCTATCTTTGAGCTGCCCTCGAACAAACTCCCACTGCAAGAACCCCCGGGTGAAGTTCATCCCGGGTTCAAAAGTGTGAGGTACATCACTCACAAATCCAGTATAGTACCCAACATCTACCAGGTTCTCAGCCAGGGTATCCTCGTGGTCATCCATGGGCTGCCAACCAGCTTGATAGACGCCAAGCCAGTTTAACGGCTTATAATTACGGAAAGGATAAGCACGACGACCTGTGTGCAAGGCCCTTCGAACAGGAATAGCAGGCAGGGATTCCGGATAGGCACGATTAAATATCACAGATTCTTTAGCAAAGGCATCAAAATTAGGTGTATAAATATCATTATTTCCATAACATCCTATGTAATCCCTACGAAGCGTATCGGATATTATGCAAATCAGGTTTGGTCTTTGGTTTGAAGTAGCCATTTCGAACCGCCCTTCCGACTCTATTTTATCTCCCAAATGTCTACCGATTTAACTTTCACATTGCCGTCTTCAGCAAATACGCCAACACCGAGGTTATCCCTATTCTTGTGATATGTGCGCATTGTCTTACAAACGCGATCATTGGCAAAGACCTCAATGATTGATCGGTCCGCATAGACCTGTAAGGTCAAATCCTCCTCGGAGCTGAGGGCAAGTGGAGCACCTGCGATTTGTTTTTCTTCACGATCGTAGGTAATTGTATTCGTGTCCTGAACTACGACGCCAAACGTTTTGGCATGGTTGTGCGCGAACCTAACAATGACTTCAATACAATCGCCTTGAACCTCGTCTAACAATAGTCTACCTTTGTTGTTCGAAGGAACCAACTCAATCTCTCTGAAACTCCAGTGTTCGCCTCGCAGCACCTCTAACTCCGGCGACGGTTTAATCTGAAGCGTATTATCAGGTAAAAGGGAAACCGTTCGTGGCAGTGATAATGCTCCGCTCCAGCCCGCCTTAATCTGCTCTTCCACTGAGCGTTCTTCTGTAATCCATCCCCAGATAATGCGCCGACCACGGTTATCCAGCATTGTCTTGGCCGCGTAGTAGTTGCCCCAGTCTATCTTGCCGTGTCTCTCCGGGGTGAATGTGTGGTGGGCGTCGGTGCCAGAGCAATCGGCAAGTGCTTCCAGTGGACTAAATCTTTGCTGACAGCGTGACCCCAACATACATCCCTTGCTATATATGGTTTGTCAGGAGCGTATTGGTAAAACATATGATACTCGTTCTTCCAGAAGAGCGGCCCGTTCGGATCGTTCATCCAGCCAGGTGGCGGCTGATAGTGATACTGCGGCCGATCTGGGTCCTGGGACGCTTTTGCCAACCTGATTTCTCGCTCTTTCTTTGTTTCTAATTCAATTTGCTTTTTTAATCTCTCAACCTTTTCGCGATCTACCATTGAAATTCTCCTGCGGCTACTTTCGTCCTGAGCATAGGGGTCTCGCCGAACTTAGTTATTTCCTTTCCCGTAGCCTTCTCGTACTCCTCTAAGGTAGCACATACGTAATTTTCTGTGTTGAATACAACTGTTTCCTCTTGTGCCGACGATGGAATCGTGCCCATCAGACACAAGGCTATCCCTAACAAAACTACCACTAATTTTCTCATTGTTTCTTCTCTTTATGACATGGTTCATTCTTCCGTAAAGGTTACTCTTAACGGAGACGTTGCATTAAATGCACTTTTCTTAGAAAACTTTCTTTATCCCAAGCTGAACGGCCTACCTACTTTTCATCTCCTGCTAGCCTTATTTTTAGCTTTTTTCTTATTAAAGAACTGACAGTCTATGAAGAACAAGATGGCAATCTCGTAACTTAAGGATTAAGGAAGCCTCAAATAATTTAATCCAGCCACCCTGATTATATCAATTTAAACGCTTGCCTCATTCATTTTAGCTACTCGGGTTTGATGCATTTTTTACTGCCCTTTTTCTACGATCTCCACTCTTGTCTCCCCGGATACTCTCCTGTTGATCCACAGGAGAAGTTCATCCCCCTTCACTTGAACCTGAAAGTCCTTTGCATCCAAGAAATGGCCGTCAAAGGAAACAGAAGCAGACGGCGTCCTCCAACCGCTCACTTGAATCACTGGATTGATTACATCCATTGGAGGTATCATAAGGAAGCTAACCTTTTCCCCGTTCATCTTTCTGAACTTGTAGGCTCGCTCTGAGAAAGCATATCCTTCATAATATACTGGTTCTTCGTGGTAACCTCCGGTTACGCGTGCCGGCCCTATTATGCGTGCTGGATTGTACCAGGACTGGCCAAGGTCAATAAGGTAGGCATCATTTTCCTCGGTTGCTCCAGTTAAAAAAAGCCAGGTGCAAGGTCGATGAGGTTTCTCGTCAGGATGTCGGATG
>JAOZHP010000060.1 GCA_026014815.1 Candidatus Bathyarchaeota archaeon | reverse complement strand
GTTTTCTATAATATGCCCAGCCTTCCACTCAAACTTATCCTGAAAGTCAGATGGTATTGACCCCCCTTCGGGAGGAGTTACAACTATCGGACTGAAGGCGAACATGTGAAGCGAGCTGTCAATATCCGAGGTAATCGAAGCATCCCTTCGCAATAAGTCGCGGTATTTGTGTATCCTGCCAACTATGAGGTCTTCGGGTTTCCCCTCATTGGAACTCTTCCCGAGCCCCGATAGTTTATGGATGAATGGCACAAACTTGTAGGGGTTAGGGCTACTCAATACTTCTTCCCCATCTGCCTCAAAATACCTTTCATCCTTATTCCAATATTCTACCCAAGTAGAGGTAGCGGGTGCGCCGCTACCACCCCCCGCCTGTTTCGGGTTAGTCCACGCAGGGTATTTCATCTTGATAACCCACGGCATCCGTTCATACTTGATAAATACGTGCTCTGGTATACCGTTCTCGTCTTCATTGGGTGAGGCGAATACAATCCTTGAGTCTGGTACTAAAAAGAACACTGGCAACCCCGACCTGTCAAACGGTTCTATAACCCAGTTAGGATTGTGTACGGGGTGTATCCAGCTTTCACCAAATAGAAACTTATTCTTGAGGTTCTGTTTCTTGGGATTGGGGTTCACCCTCATCGCTCTGCCAAGCCAGTTATTCACCACACCGCTTACTTTCACGGCGGAGTCTTTCGCAATCTGCGTGTCCCTCAAGGGTTCCCTGGAAGCTATCAGGTTAGCCGCCGCAAGTTGTTCTACTGGTTCGTCAATGAGTTCCGCCCCACTGCCAGTTCTTGAAACCGCTTTAGGGTCTTCAATCCACGGGACTTGGAAGGTGTCATCGTAGAACTCGACATACCCTTCCTGGTTCCGCCGTGTCTGGGCGTAGTAAGTGATAACGTAATAATTAAGTAACTCATGTATCTTGTCAATATCAATCGCCATAATTTACCTCATTTGTAAGAATAGCACTTCATCTGCCCTTCAGTAACGGGCATAAACTTATGTAACTGCCACAGGCCAGCCATCATCATCACCCAGTCGAATGACTGCTTTCTGTCAGTGCCTATCTTTTCCCTGCCGTCTATCGTCTTATCTCGTGTGACCATCTTGGATTGCTGCATAAACTCTCTGTCATGGCACACTATCTGCCGCTTGGCGATAGCAAATGCAAGGTCACCGAATATCTTTAACTTATGTTCGCCCGAAACCCACTGCCCCTTCTTCCCCTCATCTATCTTACCATCCACTTTTCTACGGGGAGCTTGATTCGGGGTGTTCAGGTTTTCCAATACTTTCCACATCGTACCCCCGACACTGCCCGTATACTCATAGGTATTGGTGGCTTTGTTATATTCCCTCACCAGATAGTCGTGTATCTCACCCACCCTATCTACCTTTTCCATTCCAGTGGCAGAGGCAACCACCTCACCAGTAACATAATCCATCACACCAGTAACAAATGGGTCGCCTATGCCATCGGATGGGTCAGTAAAGCATATATATCTCCGTCCCGTTATAGGCGGTTTATAGACCCTGACAACATTATTATAGGTGTTTATATCCTTCTGCCTCATCGGAGGGCATACGTCGTATCCCATATCTTCCAATGCTTGAAATTCAAAGTACGCCCTGACAAGTGAGGCCTTGAAAACATCGGTGATATACTTGGGGAACTGCTCTTCAATTTCAGCAGCGGTGTAGCGTGGGATAATCCTACTATCCCACCACTCATCTAGTGTTAATCCCTCTAACCGAGTAGGGCGTAAATCCCACGCAAGGAATACAAGACATTGCCCTGGTTTTGTGGGGTTAGTATAAAGTTCCACCCCAGAGGGGTACTTGTATAATGTGGTCTGTGGCTGGTTGTAAAACTCCTCTGTTTTTTCACCAAAGTAGTTGGTCGGGTCATCCTTATTAGCGGTGGAGAGTTCTATTAGTTTAGCCCCAGAACGGCTTACCGCCCTGAAGTTCGCCCTGGCCTCCTCGTGCCGCGCCAATTCGTCCCTGGTTACTAAAGTACCCTGAAAGCCATGTCCCGCCTTGTCAGTTGAAGGGAGTGCCCTTATCTCCGCCCTCCCGTCTTTTAATGTAAATGCCTCTCGGTTATTCTTATCGGTAGGTAACTTCAAATATTCGGGTAAGTTATCGTGGATGAAGGCCACTTTGGATAGTAAGTCCTGCGCTTCCGTCTGTCCCTGTGATAACATTAAGCACTTGGCCGTCTCACCAAATGTAGCCGTCCACAGATTGAGTATGGCGACGAGCCACGAGATACCCAACTGCGAAGCCTTAAGAATATAGATCAGGTCGTACTGCTGGATAATGTCAATCAGGTCGAGCAGGAACGGCCACGGCTGCCACTTCTCTATCTTCTGGTTGTTCTGGTTCTGTATCCAGCAAAGATCTGTCGCAAATAACTTCGGGTCGGCGGCATATCGGGCAGAGGCCACCTGTTCGTTGATAGTATTCTCGTAATCCGTCAACGGTTTCTCTTGCGATTCTGACTCTATCGTCTGGGGTAAGTTCAAATTTATGCACTTCCTCCCGTTTTTCTACTAATTCACCCAACGCTTTCAGCGCAACTTCTATACTCTTAGTGCCCTTGCCTGTCTTGATTTTATCAACCAACGTCTTGGCAATATCAGGCAAATTCCTACGTAGGTAGGCCTTGAGGTCAAATATCTCCCCCGTTCCCCCGTTATCGCTGATGTTTTTAATCCATACATGAAGACTCTGCTTAGATATGGCGTTAGCTTTCGAGAAGCCCAATATGTCTACAGGGAGGCTACGAGAAAGCCTCTCCTTCTTGGAGAGGCTGTACCATTCGGTAAATTCCTCTTTTAATTCAGTGTAATCTCTTTTCACTTCTTAGGTTTCCACCCCGTTTTTCTCATAGTTCCGTAAATATACTTCCTAGCTCGTTCGCTAGTAGTTGAGCCGAATTTCTTTCTAGCTTCAGCCCTTAATGCTGCCTCCATCTTTTTGGGCATTAACTCTTCTCACTTAAAACAGTTATTTTTCTTACTATCGCTTTCGGGATAGAGTGGACGTAGCGGAAATCCCCATCCTCAAAGTGGTCGGTACACACCTTCACCACCTT
>JAOZHP010000006.1 GCA_026014815.1 Candidatus Bathyarchaeota archaeon | reverse complement strand
GAAGGAGTTCACCTCGGCCGTGTTGCCTTTGCGATGAACGTGTTCGGCATAGTCATCTGGTAGCTTCTCAATCTTAGCTAGGATTTCCTCGATGGTGACTATCATTAGTCCTCCTTTACGTCTTGCCACCCTGTTCTATACCGGCAATTAGTACATCGCCACATCACGAAATTTGGATACCGTTTCTCCACCATCTTCTCCCCGCACTTGGGACACCCTCGATCCTCTTCCATGAGGGTCGCTGTTTCTAGCACTTTAGTTCAACTCCCTAAGCCGAATAGTTGTGCAGATCTCGTCGAGCTTGCAACAAAACGACTCCAGAAGACCCTCAAGTATGGCAAGGAATTTCTCGTCTCGTTCTACCCTGATGATGAGCGTAGGAAGTCCTGTATAGTAACTAACATAGTCACACCATTGCCGGCCTGTGACAAATAGCTGCCCTTGGACTTGCGGGATAGCTGATGGCGGCAATTTGTTTTCAAGTAGGTGCTCGATCGCAACTCCACCTGTTCTGTTCTTCAACTCTATTAGGCCATCTTCGCCCACCAACCCGTCAGGGCTACAGCCATACCGGCCACAATCAGAGAGGCAGAAGCCGACCTGCCTGACTTCTACCTCCTTGAGCATTGCATACACCAGTCTGCTTTCTTCCTCTCTCCTGCTACCTTCTTCCATCGCCTTTGAATGATATGAAAGCTCACCGAACCCTGAGATCCGCTCGGCCGCAAGTGTTCGCGCATACTTTATAGCCGATGCTGAGGACTTTCCTGTGGGTGTAATTATCTTCTCGAAACCAGACGAGGTAGGGATACCACGCCTTGCGTCGTCCCATGCTGTAGAATGTTGGACACACTCTACAATCTTCATTCCGCTTCCTTCTTCTTCTTATTCAAGATGCGGAACTGATTGTATATCCTCGACGCCCCTGCTTGACCGAGGTCTTCCTTGACCGTATCCCCGTTCTCTGTCCACCACTCCTTAAAGTCCACAAGCTCTCCCTCGGCCGCTTCTTCCAATGCACTCCACCAGTCGGCTAGTTTGCTTTCGTCAATGGGTACGGGCTGCTCCTTGTACTTTGATCCATCCCACTGCTTGAAATGAATGGCTGCCCCGAATCCAAGCTCCTTGCAAGCAACCGATAGCGCATCGGTGGCCGCCATCTTGAAGGCGTCGTCATTCATGTAAAGGGTTGTCTCGCTCGTGCCCCTCACAAATTGCTTTGCTATCAACAGTGAACCGCCAGTGCCAGGGATCGGTTCGCCCCAGTCTTTGCCTTTTTCTCGTATGTACAAAGAGAGATCAACAAAGGCGAATACTTGCCCTTCCGGTCCTGGCTCAGTCCATTTCCTATCTGTTACTATCTTCCAACCGATCCCGCAGGGACCGAACTGTTCCGTCAGTGCTTGGAGTCGCCACATAGGATTGATGCTCGTCTTTCCTTTCATGTGACCGCCTTCGATCTCGTCTAGCACGTCCGCAGGCGGCCTCTCGACCTTCTCCCAAATACGCATGTTCAGTGTTGCTTGTGCCGTGTCCTCCTCACTCATCTTTCTTTCCTCCTCTTGCTTTCAGTGTGTCGGTTATCCATTTGGCGCTTTCCTCTTCGGTCAGGTCTTTCGGCTCCAATAGGCAGTAGAACATAACGCCCCCAACAACGGTGGACCTTTGGAACGGGAACTCTCTATCATCTTCCCTTTCAGTTAAGTTAGTAACGTGACTAGCGAATAGCTTGCTGAACTTCCATGAGGGCATGTGTACTTCCCAGGTATCGTCGAAGTAGTCGCCTTTTATGGTCATTGCGCGGACTGCCTTTGCAATGTTATCTCCGCGTATCCTCATTTGTTGAGCTTCGGTTCTCAGCTCATCCAACGTTAAGGACTGTTCTGTACTCTGTTGTTCTTTGTTCATCTTTCCTCCCTTTTGTTTTTCTCTAGCTGGATGGTTGCTTCTTCGCGTCGTTCGTCATTTTCTCTCGAATTGCCAACTTGATATATGGCGATTTTTCGCCATAAAGAAAATCATCTAGCATCTTAATGATGTCGCCGTCTTTCACTGGATCTAAGCAGAACCCGAATGACCTGTATGGCTGTCCCATAGCTCACCTCCTGACATATAATTATAAGGTAGCGACGTGAAAAAGTCAACCTTCATCCTTCCTCCCTTTCGTGTGGTGCTATGATCTTCTGATCACTCTCAATCGAGTCCACCATCCAGTCATAGCCACAGAATCCTTTTGACTCTCGCCGGAGTCTTCTGGCGTCTGCGAAGTTGACCTGCCGGACAGTTACCCTTGCGCGCCATCCATCGGTCCAAGAGTAGGAATACGCTGACCGCTCTAAGATGGACCTTGCTCGTTTCTCTGCCTTTTGACTTTTGTATCTGCGGATAATTGCAAAGAGACGACCATCTCCGCTCCAGGCACCATTCCAGGTATTGCGACCTGGCATTGATAGTTCGTAGCAAATGATCTTCATTTTCCTCCCTTACTTATCGCCGAAATCTGTCATTCCGACAATCTCCATCCAGTCAGCTTCATCTCCAAACATCTCACGGTTAGCATCAGCAAGTAGGATCTCCCCACAACTATCACAAAGGCATCCCTCTTGCTTGGAACATATCTCGCCACATTCTGAACATCGGTATCTCTTTCTTGGGAGTAAGTTCCCGATCCATCCCTTCATTCTCCATCTTTTCATCTTCCTTCGTTTCCCATAAAGCGCATCGACCACCCTTGCCATGTCTTCTATGATGTCACATTCTAGCCCTTCTCTGTATTCCTGTGCATCCCTATCTGGACTATGGTTGCCGCGACTTTCCTGCCAGTCGAATTTACACGTCTTACAGAAAACTTCCTTTGGCGATTCGCACTCTGTGTAGTTTACAAAGCTACAACCAGGCGCACCGCACGAAGGACAGTTGCCGAACGTTTCATCAGTCATCGCACACTCCTTGAAGGATCACACGAAACACCGGATGGACATTCGCGTGTCTTTCCTTCTGGTATCGCTCCTCCATCCGGTCCACTTCCTCCTTCGGCCATATAAGATAGAAATCCTTCTTTTCACAAATCTGTCGGTTGCGCTTAAAACTGGCATACTTGAGAATGTCGATCGTTTCCACTATGGTTGCTCGTATCACTTTTTCTGTTGTCATGGTGCCTTCTCCTCCGCCGATTTCCGTGCCTTGTCCATTGTATCCAGCGTTACGAGCATCGAGTTCAGCCCATCATCAATCGTATCTAGCCTTTCGACTAGTCCCCTGACAACTTTAGTTAGTTCCTTCTTGGTCAGGCCTCTTATCATGGTTGGGGGCTTGTCGCCGTCGATCCAAAGGATTCCGATAGAATTTAGATGAACGAACTGATCACCTAGCTTAAAGATTACTCTACTTGAAACGTGTTCTGCTCTCACTTCT
>JAOZHP010000059.1 GCA_026014815.1 Candidatus Bathyarchaeota archaeon | reverse complement strand
CGCGTCAATGAGGTTCTTCACGTCAGACAACAGGTACATGGACTCGTGGGGCATGATGGGTGTTTCAACGGCTCCAGCCACCTCAGCAAGGCCATTGAAATCCCACCACACGGTTGGCTGCTCCACAACCTCGACGCCGTAAGGCTCAATCTCTCGGATCATCTTAACTGCCTCAGCCGTTCTGTACCCCTGGTTACAGTCAACACGCAGGTCAACGGCTTCACCTATGGCATCCCTGACTGCAGCAACGCAATCCACGTCGTGACCCGGGGCGATCTTAAGCCTTATACCTCTGTATCCTTCATTCACAAAACCCTCAGCGACGCCTGCTACTACCTCAGGCTCATCTATACCAACGAGCCCGACGTTGGGTATCTTCTCCGGTTTGGAGCCACCGAGGAGCCTGTGTACGGGCATATCCAGAGTCTTTCCCATGATGTCCCAGAGCGCCATATCGATGGCTGCCTTCGCCATGCTATAGGTGGGTGCTATGAAGTCCATCTTCTCCCAGATGGCCTCAGTCTCGAATGGATCCATACCAAGGATGCCCGGCACAAGCCACTTTTTCTGAACATCAACGATCACGGGCTGTGACTCAGGGGAAAGAGGCGGCAACGGCGGCGCCTCACCCACCCCCGTCACTCCTTCATCAGTGTGAATCCTCGTCAGGACGAACTCGAAAAACCCTCCCTGACCGAGGTTACCGTACCTTGCTAGAGTCAACACCTTCGTCCGTGGAATATCCACGGGAATGATCTCCACTTTAGTGATCTTCATACGTTAATCTCCTGAGTTTTTTAGGTATAACTCATTCTTAACACATTGCAGAATATCTATTGGACGATATCTCCAACGTAACGTTGGTTTCACTCCATGATTCTTTTTATGTCCTTTAACTGGTTGAAGTGCTTGTCAAACGAGTATATCTCAGTTATATCTTGGCTTTTCATTGCATTATACGCGATGGCGTCGTTGGGGCTTATACCCTCCTCTTTCGCAGTCCCAATGGCACCTTCATAGTCCTCAATAGCGGTCGCGCTGACCATGATATTATCCGTCGATATGACCCAGGCAAGAAAACCCAGCGATTTCTCCAACCCCAGCCCTGACTCAACGATGTTGAGAACCTCTGAGAGATGCACCGTCGTCGTATAAACCTCTTCACCTGCCTCAAGCCTACCTATGATTATCTTGGATTGGTCCTTTACCTTTCGCTCCTCGTCCGACAATATTCTCCTCGGCTTAAGAAATGCGTGCAGGAAAACGTTCGAGTCTATGAACCTCAAAGTCACTTGGACTCCATGACGGCTTTCTTCAGCGAGTGTGGGTCAGTGAAATCCACATCGTCCCCGATCTCGATGGAGTCGAACAGACTCGTCGGCGGGATTGGTTCAATGGGAGATACCTCGATAAGGTTCCCGATTCGCCTCATGATCACCTTATCCGTCCGCCACTCTTTTCTCCACTCAATGGGTATGGATATGCGTCCTTGAGGGTCAACCTTCTTTACCACACTTGCACCCATCATGGTCACTCCAATAAAAACATCACACATCACCAAATTTAAGGATTTCACCAAATCAAATTCATTTGGTGAAAAACAAATTATCACCATATCGAATACGACATAAAAATCGCTGAATTACACGTAACGTAGAACAAGATAAAGGAAGGACAAGAGTTCACAGTCATCCACAACGTACGGATGCCTGACGACTTCTGCGCCAACGTGTAGCAAGACATCCAAGAATACGTCTGAGCTCCACTTCGGAGGAACCTTCTACCCCTGACTAGCTGAAACGAGATCATCAGATGCTGCACCGATGGATTACGCCCAGTCATCTTCAAAATAGAAAGACAAGAAAAAATTGAGGCGGCTAAGAGTTGACCTCACCGTCAACATCAGGGCTCACCCTCGTCATTGCTAATCTTCTTTGCTTCACCAAGAAGTACCCCGAGTAACCCAACGCGAGAAAAGGCCCAATCACGATCACCATAGTCAGCATACCCTGAGCGATAGAGAACAACACGGCAAGCCCAGTCCTCACAGGCACACCCCAGTCCACATCAGGCAGCCACATTATCTCAGGCTCCTCCTCCTCGATGACCTCGTTAAGCAGCACCGTCACCGTCGCCAACTCGACTCTGCTCTCAAGGTACTGCATCCTGCCCACGATGCTCTCGATCTCACCGCGAACCCGTTCCAGCTCCCGCTCCACCTTCAAGACGCTCTCCACCGTCGTCCCCAGCTCAAGAATCTCCAGAAGTCTATCTTCCTGTGTCTCAAGGTTACCAAGCCTTGACTCTAGGTCAACGTAGTCCTCGGTGACATCCTTACCCTTCAGGTCCCTGTTTACTACCTCTCCTAGAAGCTCCACTTCACCCACAACCTCATGGAAATCCATCTGAGGAACACGGATAGTCACTGCGCCTCCGTTCGTCCTGGTGTTAACAGACGCGATAAAGCCTCCATACTTTTCAGTCAAGAACTGTATCGCTTCAACCGCTGAGTCAACATTATCCACCTTCAAGTCGATCCTAGCCGTAAAGACAACCATCCTCGATGCAAACGCCTCAGCCGTATCAGTAGCAGCCTCTACATCAATCTCATCAGACACAGATATGACAACAAGGTCAGTAAAAGAGAAACCTCGACCAGCCGCCTTCACAGCATCCGCAGCTGACGCTGCATCAGCAGCAGCTACCGCAGCAATTGCAGCAGAATCGGATATAGATGCGCTATAACCAAAGATAGTTACATCGCTATCAACGGTAAACGCCTCACCCCCCATGCCTGAAAAGCTATTCAGAGAAGACCCCACAGAATAAGCCGAGAGAGTCACGATGAGCGCCACCGCGACGATAGCCATTTTCTTTCTAGAGAAACTTGGCATCCTTCTAATTTTATCCATATTTAATCCCCTTTACATCTGTGAGAAATCTGTAAAGGTAATATATCATACTAGGTTTTAGAACAATTGCACTAAAATATAGAACACGCCAAGAAATGTAACAAAGTGTATACAATCGTTGCATCTGAGCGCTATTAACAAGTGTCAACGATAAGAGGAAACGAGTTGGCTCCCGATGACACAGGTACGTTCAGCCAGCCTAGAGATTCCTTGACTCCGATTACAGGGTACAACCGTTAGCAAGGTGAACAGCTTACATCTTTTTAATATCTTAACTCAGATACTACTCGGTTTCATGGTTGTACTCTGTTTCGATCTCGATGACACGATATGTGACTCCCATAAAAGCGCAGAAGCCTCCAGACGAGCAATAATCCATTACATCGCGGATGGAGGAGTGATTTTATCTAAGGTTAAGACTGTCTACGATTCCCTCTGGAAAGAGTTCGACGCCAAGAAGTACGTCGAACTCATCTTTGAGCATGGGTACGGTGAACGTGAGATCAGGGGCATGCACATCGAGATGGTACTCAAAGCCATCGACAGGTATGACCCTCAAATAATCGAAGAACTTAAGGAAATCAGCTGGCGCGTCGCCTCAGAGAACCTGATACCATACCCTGACACACATCAAGTCCTAACCACCTTGAAGAAAAAGTACAGCCTAAGCCTGCTGACCAACGGTCCATCAGACTCGCAAAGAGAAAAAATTCGTGTCCTAGGACTCGCTAAGTACTTTGATCATATTGTTGTCTCTGGGGAGGAGGGATACTCCAAGCCAAACCCTGAGATATTCAACATCCTCGCCAAGAGAGTAGGCATCCCAACCCATGAAATCATCTACATAGGAAACAACTACGAGAAAGACGTTATCGGTGCAAAAAATGCGGGACTCCGAGCCATATGGATCAACCGGGAAAATGAGGCAATAGAAGGACCAGTAAAACCTGACCACGAGGTTAAAAGCTTACCAGAACTCCTCGACATCCTGCAGCCGTTTAAACTGTAAAAATCAATCTAATTACTGGACATGAAAAACTTCAGTATACTTGCGAATACAACGTAACGAGAGCGTCCCAAACAGACACAGAATATTCGATGTTTTTTGCTGGATGATATCATCCGTCTCACATGTAATTCATTGAATAAATGTGACAGGTATATTATTCAAGCAAGTATAATTATCACAGAAAAGGAATACTTTAATCTCATCTTTTAGAATAGTCACTCGTGATAACAGCTGAGGTTATCCCAATCATTGGTAAAAAAAACGAAGCAGCACTGGCTTTACAGAGGGAAGGCTTCAAAATTCTCCACATAGGACAGAGTGTGACTATTGCTGGAGATAAAGATCTATTCGAAAAAACCCTACAAATCAAGCTAACGAAAACATCAAAGAAAATTCTACGAGATCTACCAGAACCCGCTGTTACTGAGTATTACCAAACAAAAGATCAACCCAGCATACCGGAGAAATTAAAATCACTCATAAAAGAAATATACTTCCAAGAACCTCCAGAATTTTTTATTTAAAAAAAGAGGAATAGTTGTTCATTGAAGTGTTCATATTCATCGTGGTGGTGGTAGTGTATTGACTGGCTTCACCGCTATGGATCTTGCGAGACGATACGCGTTATGAGCATCGACAAGTCCCGCTCCGGTTGCACTATCGAATCCCTTACCCGCTTTATCACCCATTGCGCTTTGGCCTTTCTTCACATCTCGGGCTGACGCAGCTAGAATATTCTTAATGAGTTCAGGTGGCAGAGAGGGTTGCACTTGTTTTAGTAACGCGCAGACTCCTGCTACTTGAGGCGCCGCTGCACTGGTGCCACTGATAACTGCCCAGCCATCATCTGGCTTAGTCTCGTCTTTATTTGGATATGATGCTCCGGCTAATAATTGGTCAATATAACATTTAGGCTCTAGGGGGAGGTTGATATAGATTCCACCTGGCTTCATGCCTACCAAGCCGCAAACATCGGGAACATTACGACCAGGATAGATATTACTCGTGAAGCTTGAAGCATAGTCCGAGGCCGAAAGTTCGAAGTCATCACCATCTAGTTTTCTACCAGCGTATACTCCTCCTGCGGAAATTACTTGAGGCATTTGCGCAGGGAATCCACATTGACCGTTTCCTGCAGAGAAGACAACTGTGATACCGAGCTTTTTCACTGCGTTAATCACTTCAGCTTCTAATGGTTTTAGCCAGTTTGGCAGGATACTACCGCACAAACTCCATCCCCAGCTGCATGAGATAACAGCTGGACTTAATTCGACGGCTGTCTTGAATGCAAGCGTTGCGTTTGTACCCATCTTAATGCCAACAAAGTCTATGTCAGGTGCACAAGAGAAGATGTTCGCCGCCTCCGCAGTTCCATGACCAAATTCATCCCTCTCAACGTCAGAGGTGTCTGGCGAGATAGTTCGATTGTAACTATATCCCCTCCATTTGTAGAAAGAATGATAGTAAAATCCTGTATCAGGCATAGCTACTAACACACCTTTACCTGTTACACCTTTTTTATGACAAAGGTCGGAGCGAAGGATCATTGAAACATCAGCAGGTACATCCAAGTAATGATATTTCAAAACCGGGGGAAGTGGGGACTCGAAGAACGTTGGTGGTTTCTGGGGATATGCTCTCTCAACGAGACCAGATAAATCAGAAGGAACCTCAAACGGGACTTTTGGAATATGTGTGAAAAAAGATCTCTCACCAAGCTCAGGATGTGTGTAGCTTAATGGAAGCGTCTCCTTCTGAATTTCTGTGCTGAATGTCTTTGACCATAAATCGGGTGTTCCTTCTCCGCTGACGCTGAAGGTGCCAACATTCAGGATTCTGAATCCCTTTTCTTGAAGGACTTTTGCAGCTTTAATTGGAGTACCTTCCAGAGGGATGTAGTTATCGATGTTTTCGTGTGTTAATATGACGTCCTCATCGAACATTGAGGCTTTAGATTTACTGAGTATAATTGCCTCGAAGCTCACGATGTCGCTTTCACGTGTTCCATCTCTACGAAGTATTGATTCATAAGTTTTCATAGAATTTCTCCAAGCATATAGTTTTAGTTCACTGTAAAATATATTGTTATTGGTTTAAATATCACTAAAAATAAGCGTCTTACCTCTGAAAGCTATTTTGATTATTCAGGTCTATCTGTTATCAATTCGTGTAATCTAAAAAACCAGTTTGAGTAATTGTGTTCGGTATAGGTTTTATGTAGCCACCGGTTTCTTGATGTATCATGTCCGAGGAAGAGCAATCTTTTGCGTACGGTGGCCAAGCCCTCATCGAGGGCGTCATGATGCGGTCCGGCACCCACATGGTGATGTGCGTAAGGCAACCAGACGACGAGATAGCCACCCACACCATTGAGATAAACTCCTTGACGAGAAAACACCGCTTCCTCAGGCTTCCCTTCATCAGAGGCATGATACTCTTAATGGAGACACTCTACTACGGCGTCAAGAGCATCTTCTACTCAGCGGACGTGGCGTTGGAGGAGGAGGGCGAGGAGTTCACCACCAAGGAATACATCCTAGTGCTGGGAATGGTTCTCCTCATGAACGGGCTCTTCATCGCGGTTCCATATGTAATTGCTAACTTCCTTAAACTGGAAGGAGTTCTCTTCAACGTAGTGGAGTCAGGGCTTAGACTAAGCCTCTTCATCCTCTACATGTACACCATCTCCAAGTGGGATGAGTTTAGTCGGATTCTTCAGTACCATGGTGCCGAGCACAAGGCCATCAATGCCTACGAGGCAGGGGAGGAGCTAACCCCTGAGAAGGTGGCTGGATTCGGTAACCTGAACCCGAGGTGCGGGACAAGCTTCCTATTCATCACTATTATCATGAGTATCGCACTTTTCAGCATGCTACCGAAGGCGGATTACCTCATGAGACTCGCCTACAGGATATTCCTGATACCTTTTATCGGGGGCATAAGCTACGAGGTGCTCAAGTTCAGCGATAAGCATAGGAAACACCCCATCATGCAGATAATAATCAAGCCAGGATTAGCCTTCCAGCGGCTTACCACCAAGGAACCCACAACGGATATGATCGAGGTCGCCATCAAGGCACTGGAAGAGGTAATCAAGATCCACGAAGACTAGTTTCGTCTGGATATGTCAGGTTTCTATCCTCTCGACCTCTAATGTGATTCCCTCAGGGTCAGGGCAGTGAATTGGTATCTTCGATGGAACTTTCTCCCATGAGAACTCCCCCTTCATGCTAAGCACCATGACGTAGGGAAAGACTGCTCCCCACGCACCTAAACACATTCCCTCAGGTGTAACGGACTCGATCTCCCAGCGGTCTCCCACTTTGTGGTGTCCCCCCATGCATTTGCCACCTTTGACGGTTACTACTATGGGCATATTATCTACCTCGTTATTCAATTATCTTTTAACGATAATAACGGTACTTAGGGATTCCCGGGGCGTCAGTCCAAACCATACGGGTTTTAATCACAATTTTTAGGTCAATGACCAAGACAAGTTCTTGTAAATTGAGGTTTAAAGAAATAGGGGAGTACCTGAGCATAAACTAATTTTAGTGCTTTCAACCACCAATTAATCATGTCGGACTCAAGCGTAAAGTCGCTCCTGAAGATGAGAGGTCACGAATACAAGGAGGGAAAATATGATAAGGCGGTGCTCGCCGTCGGGTCAACGGAGTACCACGGAGAACACCTACCCTACGGAACGGACACGCTGATCTCTGAGCATTTTGCACGAGAGGTCTCAACGAGAACCAAGGGGCTACTCATGCTGCCAACACTACCCATCGGTATGAGTGCCCATTACTCAAGCTTCCCGTTAGCAATCACCCTCAAGACAGACACATTGATGCGTGTGCTTACCGAGGTCTTCGAGTCTCTGAACAGACATGGGTTGAAGCGACTCCTGATTATCAATGGTCACGACGGAAACATTCCCGCCATCGAGGCAGCCACCAACGAGTATAGGTCAAGCCACCCTGAGTTCAAGATAGCCGTATTGGACGCGTGGTGGGTCACAGCTGGACAGCTGGTCCCTGAAGGCACCTTTGAGGTCTGGGATGGACTGGGGCATGGAGGTGAGGGCGAAACATCCATGATGCTACGAGTCGATCCCAGCCTAGTGGACATGAAGAAAGCGAAGGGAGTTGTCCCTGATCTACCCTCACATGTTCAGTATAAGTGGACCTTCGATGAGATAACTCCTTACGGCGTGACGGGGGACCCAACCAAAGCCACACCAGAGAAAGGAAGACTGATGAACGATGCGTTGGTGGAACTCCTCGTGGATTTCATCGAGAAGATGGATGAAAATAACTGGGAACTCAAGGATATTAACCATTAAACAACGAGCAAATAGAAACCATCGGCGTAATATAGTGTAACTAGCCCCCAAAACCTATTCATCCTGTATCCAAGTACAATACATGAAGTCTAAGGGACTAGTCTGTGTTGTAGGTGCAGGATATCTTGGTACACAAATAGGTGTTCAGTGCGCTAGATACGATTTCACTGTGAACATGTATGACGTTTCGCGGGAAGCGTTGAACTCCTCAAGTGAAGCGGTCAATGGATACATTCAGAACTGGATTGATGAAGCTGAGTTCACCGTTAATGAAGGAAAAGGCATCAAAGAGAAGATATCTTTCCTTGAGGACTTAACGGAGGCAGCCGCATCAGCGGGAATCGTTATCGAGGCAGTGGTCGAGAATCTCAAGGTTAAACGCGAAGTATTCAAGCAGCTCGACGAGATATGCGGTGAAGAAACCATCCTAGCTACCAACAGTTCGTCTATCCGCGTCTCAAAGATCGAAGACGCCACAAGCCACCCAGAGAGGGTGTTCAACATGCACTTTTACTCCAATCCATGGAGAAGCCGCATCGTGGAACTGATGAAGGGAACCGCTACATCAGATGAGACAATGGAGAAAGCCAGAACATTCAGCATCAACATAGGCATGAACCCTTTGATGGTTCTAAAGGAGAGCACCGGATTCATATTCAACAGGGTCTGGAGGGCCATCAAGAAGGAGTGCCTCAAGGTAGCAAACGAGGGTATAGCATCTTTCGAGGACGTAGACAGGGCGTGGATGAGCCTTTATGGGACGAGCGTCGGTCCCTTTGGGCTCATGGACAGGGTAGGGCTTGACGTTGTAAAGGATATTGAGATGGTGTACTATGAAGAGTCAAGGGACCCATCAGATGCTCCCCCCAAGGTTCTATTTGAAAAGATCGAGAGAGGGGACCTAGGGGTGAAGACTGGGCAAGGATTCTACAGTTATCCGAACCCTAGCTACATGGACCCGGGGTGGCTTCATGGGGATTCATCGATTGACGCTCAATAATCCGTAATAAACATGTGCCACACAATATGAGGCAACCAGTGGTTCCATGGCGGGTTTATTGAACACCAAGACGACGATGCTTGCGGTAATACTAGGTTTAATCATCGTTGCTTCTATCGCCCTCAAACCGAGAACCAGTATGGAAGACGACACCCAGACACAAGAACCAGCGGTAGAGGTGCCAACAATCGAGAATACCACCATAAATGAACCTCAAGACGTGGTCCCCGGATTTATCATCGCACGCTCGATAACACTGAGCCAGACGTTGACTGTCCCGGGTGAGATGATTGAGATTCACGCTATAATAGCTCGCGTGGGAGAAGTAGACGACCCGGCAAACGTTGAGCTATATGTTAGCGGTGAACACGCTGAGACAGTGAAGGTCGTTTTCGGTGAAAGTGAAGAAGCAGAGGTAGTATTCACGACAAAACGGTACACTCAGGGGTTTTACTACACCACCGTTCTCAATGCAACATCGACTTTCGAGGTAAGATTCGCTGCGTTCGAGGTAGAGAACGTGGATATCACTCCACACGATAACCTCCCGGGATACCCTTACACCCTTTCATTCACTGCGAGGAACCCTAACGGAGTAGAGGATACCCAACGGATCAATATCTATGTAGAGCCAATGTTCCTCGACATCGAGGTGACAATACCTCCCTACGGGGAGCAACAGGTATACCACGAGTTCACACGTGAATGGCCAGCAGACTATGAAATCAGGGTTGGAGAATGGGAGATAGGGTTCACCGTTCTTCCACCTGAAACCCCAGTAGAGGATAACGGTGGCGATGAGGACTGGGAGCCCAGCACCGTCGAGAGACACCCCATGTTCTACCACCCTGACCCGTTAACCTATAATTTTACAAGTATTCTGCCACCAGAGGCATCCCCTGTCAGGCTCAGCCTCGGCGTTGAGATTGAGAGTCTTTTCGGTTACAGGTGGTCAGGGATTGGGGGGTTCGGTTTACACGCCGGCGGCCACAAAGAAGGTTTAGATCATGTCTGGATAGAGTACAGCGGAGTGGAGCCGGTGAAAAGCTGGGGAAACGGTACAATTACAGGGATTGACTGGGTGGGAGACGAGGAACACGGTGAGTACCACATAGGCATCGATTTCGGTCAAGGACTCAAAGGCTCCTACATGGAGGTGGAAACCCCTCTCGTTGAGGTGGGGGACTATGTTGAAAAAGGGCAGCCAGTTGCCATCGGTGTCCAGTTCTTCCCCAATCTAAAAAGCGCCGAATTCAGTCTAATAGACGAAAACAGAGCTGACGGTGTAAGCACAGGAGGTGATGGGGTTTTTGTGTCTCCCTTTGACTACCTCGTAGAATCTGATAAAATAGCCCTTGCGGAGGCGTACATCGAGAACGTCGTTGATCCATACATGGAGGGGAAAAGTGTAATCGAGGAGTTCCATCCAGATCAGCCCTATTTCACTAACAGGCTTCTCCTCCATGACGGAAACGACGGTAAGTTGACAGGTGAATGGTACCTCATCAGCGAGAACTGGACCGTGGGATACCCAAACGACTTTATCACTTTCATTGAGGTTGTTAACCCCTATTTCACGGGTAACGTGGTGTACGGTGAAGACCATCACACTGGTGGAAGAGACACATGGAACCTCAACGGCGAGTTCACAGTGGATTACGAGCTTTGTAGAATCAAGATGAACACAAAGGAGGGCACATATTATGGGTTATTTGAGATCAATGAATCCTCTGAGAGAGCCACATTAAAGCTGGAGTACAGAAAATCAGGTTACCCCAGCGAGTTCACGTCAAGTGCCCTCATTTACATCGAGAGAGATAACCTGTCCAGAGGACTTGATGCTTATCTCCTCGGCGTAACGGATGGATGGTAGAAGCCACGAAAACTTCATCTGCATAAACATCAACACCCAAGCATGTCCTGCAAAGGAGAGATGCTAAGACATTTCCTCGCCAGCATCGCGTATCACGCCACCAAGGCAATCAAGGATGCTCCATCAGATTACCCGGACCTTGACGCCGGTTTCGAGGTAAGGACTCCGAGACAAATTCTACACCATATCACAGGCGTTCTTTCATATGCTCACAGCTTCTACGAGCACTATGAGACCACTTATTTCGACCATAAACCTTGGAAAGATGAGGTGGGCCACTTCTATTCGACTCTCCATAAGCTGGATGAGTCTATCAGACAGAAACAGCCACAAGGGGTAACAGAGGAACAAATCCTCCAGGGCCCATTCTCAGACGCCATGGCTCACATCGGGCAACTCCTCACTCTGAGGCGTATCGCGGGAGCCCCCGTACATGCAGAAAACTTTGTCTATGCGGACATAAAGAAAGGAGTGTTGGGTCCAGATCAACCGGACCCTGTTGCGCCGGATAGTTAAATCACTTGTATGACGGCATAACGTCCTTCGCGAACTTTCGCATTGACTCAATCAACGAGTCCCGTGGAAACGCTGTGTTGTAGTATTTTGCGCCAGACTTGACGGCCATCTCCACCTGATCTTTGGCGGCTTTGGTGTCATATGGGCCTCTCGCACCCATCATACCAGCCATGAAGGCAACCTGACCTGCTCTCCCAGCTTTCTCAACGGTGTCCTTGACCTCCTTGTATTTTTCACCAGCCCACGGAGGGATGAAACAGATGTCACCATACTTACCGGTAAGGTTCAGCATCCGCTTCCCCTGGCTACCGAAAAGGAGCCTTGGGTATGGCTTCTGCACAGGCTTGGGGTCCAGAACTGCCCCTTTGATGTCATAGTACTTGCTCTTGTATGTCACCTCGTCCTCGGTCCAGAGTCGTCTGATGATCTCAAGAGCCTCGATTGTCTTGTCTACACGCTGCTTGGTGCCCAGCCACTCGCTGTACCCATCGAACTCCACGGTGCTCCATCCAGCGCCAACACCGAGCACCACTCTGCCATTCGATAAGACATCCAATGTGGAAAGCCTCTTGGCGAGTACAGCTGGGTGGCGGAAAGGAAGCGGAGTTACAAGGGTGCCGAGGCTTATATGCTCGGTCTTGCCAGCGAGGTAGCTGAATGTGGTCCAAGTCTCCAGAGTGGAGTATGGTTTAGGCATCTGATGCCCTATCTGGTCACCCCACATATAGTGGTCAGGCATTAACGCGCCGTCGAACCCTAACTTGTCAGCTTCGATTATGGCCTCGGTGATGGTCTTCATGTTGTAAGCCATGTTCCCGAGACCAGACAAATAGAACTTCATTTGGAATCAGGTATCAAGATGAACGGATTAATTTAAAAGAATTCACAAACGGAATAGACTCATTTCTGGTTAGCTAGGACAGGGATGTGAATAACATGGCATTAATTGCCATGATCATCGCTAGCCCCAATCCATGGGTCTTCACTCTATTTTTACATGGCTACGCTTTTGGTTTGTAGGCGACGCACTCGATCTCCAGAAGCATGCTAGGGGCGACCAAGTCGATTACCACTGTAGATCTAGCTGGAGGCTCCTCTGGGAAGTACTTCGCATAGACCTCATTCATCTTACCGAAGTTGCTGGCATCCGTCAGGAACACTGGCTTTGACAACATCCTTCATCTCAGCTCCTGCAGCAGCTAGCGTTGTCTTAAGGTTCTCCATGACCTGTTTGGTCTGTTCCTCGATGGTGGTTAGCTCATTTCCCTCATTATCTCGTGTACCTGCGTGACCTGAGGTGTAGATGAAATCACCGACAGCGACCGCGCTGGAGAAGGGAAGATGCTTGATCCTGTCCAGTCTATCTACTTTCTTCGACAATTATGCTTCACTAGAGGTAAAAAACCATGACCCGTATGATAAACATGTTGAATAGTTGGCTCAAGACGGCTTTCGTACCTAGTAAACACAATTAATCAATAGAAAAATGGGTTAAACACACTTGTTTCGCGTTATTTTCTGCATAACTGAAAGATCATGAAAGAATACATTATTAGGTTACTTTGCTACGATTGTTCAGGATCAATACATCAGGCGTGAATTGTCAGATATGTGGTACAACGACTTCCTTCTTGTAATGCTTCTCATTGTGTTCATCGCTCTCATAGTCTCAGCAATCCTCGTAGGAACAAGAACCAAGAGAACAGAGGAACCAACCGAAACAGAGACAGAGGAGCCTAAGCCAACAATTGACCCAGAACCCGTGAGCAACGAACCTGAGAAACCAAGGAACGGGGTTTACGAATCACTCTACAAGCAAGTACCATCTGAGCCAGTGAGCCCGATGGAGCCCATCTCAATAGAGGAAACTTCACCAATCCAAATAACTGAGACCACATCCGAGACCATCGACACACACCCAGAACAGGTTTCGGAGATGGAGGAATCATCCGAAGTCGATGACCCACCGATGACCGTTGACCTTGAGACAAAGCCAGTTCGGTTCATCGATCTAATTACACCGATTGAACATGACCCAGAGGAAGTATCTGATGAGGCAAACGATTACAGTGAGCCAACTCTGCTAATTGACTCACCCAAGCCCGAAGAATTGAAAGAGGCTGAGGATGAACCAGTTCATGCGTATGAACCTCCGGTTGTTGAGGAGCCACATACGGAACCTGTTCAAGAGCCATTGTATGAATTTGAGCCACAGTTACAAGAGGACACCGAAGACGAGGAGCCTCAACGGGAATACGATCCACCCATGCTCGACGAGACAGAGGAAATCATCGAAGAGCCCAAGATAACGTATGAGGCTCCCCCAATCATGATCGAACCAGAAGTATCTAGAGAGGCACCTGTAGTATACGAGTACCGTACTGTCAGTGAATCCGAGACAGAGGATGATAAGCCTCTGGACGAAACGGTCGGTACAAACCTCGGTGTAGAGACATGCCCTCACTGCAACGAGAAGGTGCCCGCTACCCTCTACTGTATCAGCTGCGGTAAGAGCCTCGAAAAATAGGACCAAGTAGAGCCTCCGCTAGGGAAGGCTTTATGAAAAAACTTAGCCAATTACAGGTAGTGATTCTATGGCTAAAAAACGAGTAAAAGTAACCGTATTCAAGAGAGTAGACCCAGAGTACATCTTCAGTGGCAACGTCCCCAACATGCCAGGCAAGAATGAGCCGTACGAGATATGCAGATTCGAGGAAGGCACCGAGTGGATCGTCGAGAAGAACGGCGCTATGCCAGAAGGCTTCTGCGGCTGGGCTTGGAGAGACCTATACAAGGATATCGCCGTCATACAGAACGGTGGCGACTTCGATCCATGGGTACACAAGGGCGAGATGTACACCTCGTGCACTGACGGTATAAGACCTGTCAGCTTCAAGCTTGAAAGACTAGATGACTGAATCCATTCTAAATAGGTTCTAAAACGTCTCTCATTAACTCAACCCATATTTTGAGGAACGTGAAGATGATTTTACTCTGAGTCTAGGACTGCACCGCATTTCCAGCATACTCGCAGGTTATCCGGAACCTCAAAGCCGCAACTATCACAGGGCTTCAATCCAGTTCGAGGAACATCTACCTCAACATGCTGATGAGTGGTCTCAGCGCTCATGTCATCTGCTTCATGCAGACAAATTACATACTTTATGGAACAACGATAAGTAAAACAAACACAGTGTAGCCAACCGGATTACTTGCTACCCAAGACTTTCTTGGTCATCTCCACAAGGGCTTCCGGTGGAATTGGCTTAATGATATAATCATCGATCTCAGGTGTGCTCCCAATGTCCTCAAAATAACTGCTGTAACCAGTCATCATGATTATCTTAACACCGTCATTTTCTTTCTTTACTCTCTTCGCTATCTCGTTACCCATCATATCAGGTAGGTTCATGTCAAGGATAATCAAGTCGTAATGTTTGCTACGTGTTTTGTATAATGTATCGAGGCCTGTGTGCGCTGAGTCTACTGCGAACCCAAAATCCTCAAGCACCAGCTTGAATGAACGTACAAGGTTTTTATTGTCATCGACAACGAGGACACTCTTATGCCCAGGAACCGTATCCTTTTGTGGACCTTTCTTTTTTCCAGCACGCACGTTGCTCGGTGAGGATGAGACCTGTTGCTCTGTTTTATTCAGATCATCCATTTTATCGAACAAGTCATCTATCTTTTCTTCATGTTTCTTCAAAATAGTCATGATTTGGTCGAGGACCTCACTGATATTTTGTTCAGACATGGGATCACATTGACGCGTTGAAATATTTCTCATGATGAGAGTATTTGATGATTGAGGCTTTCCCTTATAGATCATTTCTCCATTATCAAGGCTAAAAACGGAAAAAATCACGGTTAAAAATATTTGAATAATAAAAAAAGGGTTATTTGTTGGTATTTTGTGTTTGAGGCATCTCTTGGTTTTTTATTTGAGCCTCCTCGTCGGTCTTTCGTGTTAACTCTAGTTGTATCCTGTGTTTATCGACACAATTCTTGATTCTTTTCAGTAGCACCAAGTAATGTGCAGCGTCATGAGCCTTGGTGACGTAGTCATCTACACCTGCCTGAAAGGCCTTCTCGGCGACTTCTTCCTCCGAGTTCCCGGTGTACATGATAACAGGTATCTCTGATAGCTCTCTGAGTCTTCTAGTGAATTCTATCCCATTCATCTCAGGCATCTTGTAGTCTGAGAGAATTAGGTCGGGTTCCATGTCATGGATGTTCTCAAGAACCCGGTATGGAGACGTGGAAGTCTCGATCTCCATGTCTTTGTCGTACGCCATGATTATTTCCTTGGTAAGCTCTAGGTAGTGCTGCTCGTCGTCCACGTGAAGTATCTTGATCAAGTGATGAGCCTCCTATGGGATTTTAGCTGGTTTTCACTGTCAATGTAAGCGTTTTTTGTCATATAGTGTGTCAACGTTGAAACGATTGCGAGCTCGTCTGGGTTTTGTATCATGTTTTTCACATTGTTTGTCTCGCAAATGCATCTCACTATGGTATAGTAACCCTAACAGAAGTCGATCCCCACCCGCACACAGTCGTGTCTGGGAACACATATTGCCAACTTGCGTGATGCAATTGACATTCATAGCTTACTTCTGAGTCTATATAAATTTATTCCATCTAAACTCATCAATAAGTTATAATCGATATGTGGATAAAGTGAAAAGATGATGATGAAATAAACTCAGGCTATGAAAGAAGGGAATTGATAGTATCTATTGTATAGTTAATGATATCTTTTGCTTCATTTTTACCCACATACGGTCCATGATGACCTGGATATATGGTAATTTTTCGTGATACAGTTTTAAGAAGCCCTTCAAGGGATGTTTTTTGATCCTCTAGCATGGAAGGAGTTCCAGCTAGAGCACTTATTGCACCCAAAGTTACTTCATAAGTAACATCTAGAGGATGAACATCTTCATCAGCATAGGGTAAGGTCAAGTCACCAGTAAACCACACATTGTTCCGGGAGTATTTTATTATCACACTACTTTGTGTATGTCCTGGCGTATTTACAGCTTTAAACCCAGGTGGTATTTTTACAGGACCATTTTCATAGGTATTCAATACATCGTAACCGGTATATGTGAAGAGAGGATTTACTCCGGGTAGATTCATTCCTATGGAAACAAAGTACATGTCAGCTTGACTAATGAATACCGGGATTTCCATTTCTTGGAAAAAGTTACCACCACCTGCGTGATCTGTATGAGCATGGGTTAGAAGAACTGCAATTATTGGCTTCCCATTAAATTCTGTCTGAATTTCGTCATATAATGATTCTACAAGATCTTCGTGCCCACTATCGATAAGAACTATACCTTTTTTGGTGTTTACAGCGTAAACGTTGACTGAGTAAAATACATCAGGGTAGTTAGGTAATGGGTTTGGTAGAGGTATGTGTTCTTCAAATTGAACTACGCTTTTACTTATTTTTTTGGCGACGATTGACCCTTTTTTCGAGTTATTATTACCTTTTTCTTTGGCGTAACTTACTGGCGTTAATGAGGATGCTAGAAGCACCAAGATTAATGTTATGATGAGTGTTTTTCTGATTGTTTGTTTCGTTTGTTTCATTCTTTTTTCTCCTTTTTTGAATGAATTTGCAAACAACACACTATGTTTGAGTGCGGACCAGAAGGTGTTTGCCCACCCACACAAGTATTATCTGGCAATCACGCTTTTCTTGTGTCCGTTTGAAACTCTGTTTTTAGGTAAATTTTACATATTTAAATCATACGCCTGATTTATGTAAAATTATCAATTAAATGAGAACTTTTCTAATGATTTAACTCATCATTTTTATTTAAAACATTCCAAGTTCAACTCAAACGCCAGTAAACTCACAAAGATAATATTATTGAGGTTTTTATCACGAGAATTAACGCTATATCTTGTCTAGGAACTGTATATCGTACCTATAGTACTTTCAAACTTAATCATATTAACAAACATCTGGACATCATATTTATTCTCATATATTTAGTTATTATTCACTCTATTTTATACATGTATCATGTTTTCTCAATTATATTCAGATAATGTTTTTATAGTGAAGACAAATTAAATATTGATACACACAAGATTGTGATAATTACTATGATAGCCTCATTAGAAATCCCTGTTAGATTTCTAAACGGCTTGATAACTGTTAGTTTTTTCTTTCATCTGTATAGAGTCTACAGAAAAACCCTGAAAAAATTCTACCTGTATTGGGGCATAGGTTTCCTATTATATGGATTAAATATCATCATGAGAATAGGCACAGTTCCATCATATGCTCAATGGTTTGCTGCTTTCCTTCTTCTCGGGGGCTTCCTCAGCATAATCGGCGGTATAGCCGACATGGTCAACAGACTAAATATTCTCTACGTGACTCTGCTTCTTCCCATCTCACTGCTTATACTTTTGTTATCTCCATACCCGGAGAGCGTGTTAATAGAAAGACTTGGATGGGTTATCGGTATTCTGCCGTACCTGATTATTTGCGGAATATTTCTGTTGATTCGACTGAACTTTTCCTCATCCATTGACCTATTGCTTGTCGGTTGGGCCATTCTATTACTAGTCAATGTCGCGTTTGCCTTCAACGCTATGGAGCCATATTATGTTGACATCATGGCAATATTCGCGAAGATCGTAATTTTCGTCGGCATGATAAAACCCAGTTTCTCACTGCTACTGGACGACATGAAAATGTTTCTGATTGCAGGGAACCCATCGGTTTATATCTCTGAGGAGACTGGAGGCATATCATTAATAAAATCCAGAGAGTCACGTAGCTCGGTTCTTGAATGGATCAGCGATAAGGCCACTGAGAACACCGACAAAGGCATCCGAACTATTCTTATCTCGACCTATGACTTGATCTCTTTCAACGACCTGTCAGCGAGGAACCTTATTGATAAACTCTATTTCGTCAGGATGGTAACAGGGGGACGTACTATCAAGAATATTTTCGAGGAGAATAACATGTTGATTGACGACGACCTGAATGTCCTAGATATTCTAATATCAGATATAATTGATTACTCGAATGATAGGAAACTCGCCTGTGACATCATCCTGTACTCGCTGTCCAGCCTAATTCATACACATGGAGAAAAGAGGGTGTACTCGTTCCTATTATCAAACATGACACCAATAAAGACCAGCCGCGTCCGACTCTACAACTTCTTCTACCCAGAGACCCATAAAGAGGAATCTGAGAAAAAGAAGTTTGAGACAATAGTGGATAACGTGATTACGGTTTAAGTCTGATCTAACAGCAGCTTAAGATTGTTCTCTTTCATGTTGATTCGAGAGATCTTTGGTACCCCTGATTTTCTCTGCAAATATTGCTTGAAGGCTCCTCTGGGTAAGACCTGGATTTTCAGTGGCTCGTACTCGAGCATTGAACACAAGTCACGCCAATCCTTGTCATAGTGAATGAGTTGCTCATGTATCTTTGATAGTAACTCGGTTTTGTCGGTTTCTTCCCTGAGTTCGATGTAAAGTTTCAGGTACTCCCTTGATCCATCAAGCTCCCTGTTAGCCACAAAATCGATGTACTCAACACCCACGCTGTTCAACACATCGATTAACTCATCCTCGTTGATCCTCGTAAAGTTTTGAAGCACAAGGAGGTTATCACACCTGCTATAGTACTTGAAAACAGGGATGCTTGTGTCAAGGATCTTGTCTTCCTTTGCTATGCATTCAAGAAGGTCAGGCATCACATACCGGATAAGGTCATTCCCGAAAGGCGTCGCTATCAATTGGTAAACTTGCCCTACTTCGACTTCAGTCATCGGGACAATAGGATCAGTGGCAATGGAGGTTACTCTGTCGTTATGTATCGCGTGTTCTTCAGGGATGAACTCGGTGTAGATCACTCTCCAGTCGAAGAAGAAGCATCCTGGATACTCGATGCTTGGCAGTGTCCCAAACATGGTCTCGGTGGCACCAAAGATGGTCTTGGGGTAGCTTCCGGTGATCTCCTTGATTTTATCTTTTAAGACGTACGCAGACCTATCTTGCGTGATGAACCCTTTGAGGTTAATCGCTTCCTTTAGTTTTGGGTGAACTTGGTCAATCAGTGAAGTCACTGTCATGTAGGCTACATTGATTTCGTTGTGGTGTTCTATGAAATACTCAATTTTGTCCTGAAACGCAATGTTGACGTCGGGGACCTGTGTCACCCAGCCTGTGTCAACTCTTTCATTTATGACATCATGGTAAAAAGCGCTTATGAACTGGCCGCCAGGCATGTTCTCGTAGACAGTGTCCCCTATTTCATAGGTGATGTTCTCGCCGTCATGTGTGCATAAGAACATGAAAGTCATTCCGCTCTTCTGAATGCTAGCCCATAGTCCTGACTTTGGTAAAAGGAAGGTCTTAGGTTTCCCCATTGTACCGCTCGTGTAAACACGAATATAATCATGGATAGGTAGGATGAAGTCATCACTCTGGGGGTTCTCGAAGAAGGGCAGATAGAAGTTGTAGTAGGTTAACGGGATATCTTTCAGGGAAGTGGATGGGGTTATCCCGAGTTCTTTGCCTATTCCTGTGCCGGAGACTTTTCGTATGTGTGATTTCAGTTGGTTTTCTAGTTTCTTAGAGTAGTTTTTTTGCTTCAGCCAATTCAGTGAATAATACTGAAGAAAGGGTCGCAGAATCTGGTTTACTATTTTTGGTATTGGCTATCTCTCCGTTTATGTTATTACTGGTTCTTTGTTGAAGACAGAAAAACCACGATTAGTTATTAGATACCTTCTTGGCTGCTCATCGAAACTTATGCCTCGCATCTTGTCTACTCTGAGGGTCTTTACGAGTTTGAAATCCGTTATCCTCTTTTCTAGGAAGATCACTCCGTCGGCGAGGAACTGTTCCATGTAGAAATCGTTTCTACTTGGCAATCCCTCAGAAGTGATGACTCCTGAGCATTTTTTCCTTCTAATAGAGTCAAATATTTGGCCTATCAGGTATCTTTTTCGTCCTGACCTAACTTCGTGGATCACTATGCTTGTGAGCGGATCGATTACGATGTGTTTTGCCTTGATACTATCAGCAAGGTCTTCGATCTCTTTCACGATCCCCAGCTCTAGTTTTCCACGGGTTCTCTCGAAGGGTTCAACGTAACCCTTGGATTGGGGTATCATACAGATATCGAGAACACCCATCAGGTTATCCTCGATTGCTTTGGGTATATCCCAGCTAAACTCGTATGCATTCTCCACCTTGTCCTTAAAGGACTCTTCAAGTGATACATAGACGCATGGTTCACCGCGATCGATCGCGGACATGATGTATTGCAGTGAAAAAATGGTCTTTCCTGAGCCAGGTCCACCGCATAAAAGAGAAATTCTACTTTCAGGTAACCCTCCGGTTAGCATTTCGTCGAATCCAGTAATTCCAGTTAAAACACGTTCCATATCATCACCAGAAACATTGAACTCTTTTTCTTACTTCCGTGAGATCATTTACAAGTGTTCGCTTTTTTATGATAATATCACTGTTTTTTATACCATTACCCCCTAAACGCCTCAACACTGATAATGCGTTTCTTTAAGTGGTACGTTATTTATATGTTATCACCATTTGTAGATAACTATGTTAGCTTTATTGAGTTTATTAAATATTTACTCATAATGTCATCACATCATTCAACTTTACGTTTATAATCATCAGATACTAAATGATTATGACTGGCCCTAAATCAAATTTCTGACCTCCTAATAATGCAATCACTCAAAAATATGGATATAAAGAACTAAGATTCCGCTACCCTCTTTCGGCTTTCATCAAGGATTGCCTGAAGATGGTCTGAGTGCCCTACCTCAAGCGCTTTCTCGATGAGAGGAATAACCTCAGAGTAACTACCCTTCATGAAAAGAACGAGGCCTGTCATCTGATTCGCCAAGGGGTTTTCAGGGTCCAACTCAAGGGCTTTCTCGAAGAACACCATGGATTCATCGAACTTTCTCTGATTGTACTCGATCTGACCTCTGAGGATATACGCCACAGGGATTGGATCGAGTTCTATCGCTGCCTCGACTGCTTCCCTGGCCTCATCGAATTTACTCAGGCGAAGCAGGAATGTTCCTTTGAGCTGCCAATTCACTGTGTTCGGGTCCAGTTTAATCGCCTCGGTGATGGATTCCACAGCGGAGTCATAGTTTCCTTGATTGGCCTCCGCTTGGGCGAGAAGGTTCCAAAGGTTACCGCTCTCGGCGTCATCTTTGATGGCTTCCCTGAACTTTTCCGCTGCCTCCTTGAACTGTCTTTTTAGGAATAGTTGGATGCCTTCCTCGGAAGGTGTAGTCGCTGACCCGCTCTGAGAACTCATAGCTATGACAAAACGCTCCCATAGTTTAGGGTTTTCCCCACTTTCAGTTATCCCAACAACCACAGTGTTCGTCAGTCTTTATTACTCGTGACCGATGAGGATTCAATATGGATGAGATAATCTATTCGCCATGTGGCTTGATCTGTAACGACTGCGCTTGGTACAAGGGAGAGGCGGAGCCCAAGTGCCTTGGCTGCAAAACAGTTGATGGTAAACCTTTCTGGGGTACATGCCTGACGTTCAGTTGTGTGGCTGAACATGGCGTCGAGCATTGTGGGCTCTGTGAAGATTTTCCATGTGACGACTTCATGGGTCGCTATGATCCAAGGGAGGGTCCGTCTAACGCCGTGCTACGAGCAGGACTTCTCGCTTATAGAGCAAAACATGGAGATGAGAAGGCAATCGAGCTTACCAGAAAAAGGGAGAAGGAGCACTAGGAACCTAGGGTTGTAAAAAACCCTTATGATCATACCGGGTCAGGTGAAAGATCCATCGCAGGAATAGCTTTTCAACATTAAAGTGAGGAAAAGAGAGGTTATTCGCCGTTGGTCTCTAGTTTTTTTGCCTCATTGCGAAGGAGTAATGGGAACATCGCAGCAAGCATCAATGTAGCGATTCCGCCTATGATAGCTGGGGAGTCAAGACCTACTTTCTCCATCAGTGTACCTCCTAGCAACGGAGACACGATGCCTCCACCGTTCATGGCTATCATGCGGAGGCTGTTTGCCGTGGATTTCTCGTCATCGCTGATGCTTCTCATGAAGATGCTGGTTACCAACGGGTCAGACATGAACCGTGTACCCATCCTCAACACGAAGAATACAGAGAGCACCGCGAAGGTGGGTGACACAGGCATCAATAGGAAGAATATCCCTGACAATGCTATACCCAATGTAATACTTTTCAGGCCGCCAAGTTTCTTTGCGAATGAAGCGGCGGCTCCCTTGGATAACGCCATGGCGAGGTTAGCTCCGAAGAACATGGTGCCAAGAGCCGCTGACTCGACACCGTATTTCTGGTTCACGTAGTAAGGGAATAGACTGAACATGATGCCTCCAGCGACGTTCGTGAGGAGTGTGAGGATACATATCTTGAGCACGATGGACTTGGACTTGAGGTTAAAACTGAACTCGGATGATAACGTCTCCGTTAATCCATCACTTGCCTTAAAATAGAAAAAGTACTGTGCCACGAACAGTGTCGCAGCCATCATCATGGTGTAGCGATATGCCGTGGTTAACGTCAAGCCCAGTCCTGTAACCATCATAGGGGGTATGTACCCTGCGAGACTTCCCAGACTCATAGCCGAGATATTCAGAAGCCCCCACAAACCGAAGGCCTTGTCCATATCATCCTCATTGAAGAATGAAGAGTAAAGAGGTGTGAGGACTGTGCCTGTCGCGTTGCAGACACCTATCAATAGGAAGGACAAAGCAAACATGGTGACAGATTGGGATACGAAGAAAACCACCATGGAGAGTAAGACAGTCACAGCTCCAGCCAAAATTATTTTTTTCTTTCCGTATCTATCAGCAAGTATCCCCGCAGGGATTGTTAGTATCGTGGAACTGAGGGCGTTCATCATGAAGATAGTTCCCAAGTTCTGACTACCGAAGCCTAATGATAATAGGTAAAGCTGTAGAACAGCGTTAAAGACACCGTTACTGATGCCGTTACTGAAGCCCCCCACTAGGAAGTACTTTGCGTTTAGATTCACGTTTTCAGGGACAACTTTGGCGAGAATCCCCGTTCTCTGGGGCTGTGCAGTTTGATCAGGAGAAAAATCTTGGGGCGTCTGGGTTATCTCCATCCCTTCAGCTCCTAGTTGTATGGTACGAACTCGTTGTAGAACTTGAGCACTCGTGTGAGTACCTCATCGAGGCTTACTTCTGAGTTTTCCTCGATCTCGATCACGTTGTGGAGTGTCTCAAGGTTCTCCAGGTTTTCTTTACTTATCTTGATTCCATTCATTCTTCGTCGAGACTTTGCTCACGGTTTCTGCTTATAAAGCGGACTCAGGTTTCATAATCGCCTAAAATAATCACTCCAAGTGGTCACAACTTGTGAGTACTGCACGTGTTTTACATTTAAAAGGTGAAAAACAGGGTATTATCCAAGTGAACGGTTTGGGCGAAGTCTACGTTAACCAAAAAACCATGAGTCTCGACGTGGTCGAGGGAGATCTTGTTGTTGAGCATGGTTCTGTGAAAGCAACAGGCCCAGGAAACACCGTCAAGGTTTCAGGTCAAGTCCGGCTCCAAGGAGACTGCGTCTTCTACGGTAGTCTTGAGGCGAGTGAGGTCATCTCACGGAGAGGCGACCTCAGGGTCGAAGGAGACCTAAAGGCGAACAACATTGAGTTGAAGAGAGGCGCATTAGAGGTAAGAGGAGACGTCGAAGCAAAAAGCATACGAGTACGGAAAAAAATTACTGCACTCGGTGAGGTGACAGCTGAAACAATTAATGCCGGTGGATCCTTCCTAGTGGAGAAGAACATCAAGGCTGACAAGGTGTCAGTCGGTGGGTCCTTCAAGGCTGAATCTGATGCAGAAGTAGATTATATTGACGTAGGAGGCACTGTAAAAATCCGTGGCACATCCAAGTCCAACATTGTCAAGGCTGGAGGTACATTAAAGACAGAGGGCCCCCTAGAGGCCGACGACATAGACGTGGGAGGAACATTCCGCGCATATGACATTGTTAGCGTAGGCCACATTGATGTAGGGGGGACAGTGAAGCTTGCTGGGGGAATCGTTGAGCGGAAAATCGATGTGGGCGGCTCATTCAGATCCTCTGAGTTCCTTGAGTTTGGAGACATCGATGTCGGTGGAACGGTGAGACTTTCAGGTGGAAAGGGTCGTGACATCGATGTCGGTGGAACCCTTAGGTCTGAAAGAGGCTTGTCATTCGAGAATATCCAGGTGGGGGGCACAGTCAAGATAGGTGGTGACAGCGAGGGGAAGAGCATCTCCGTCGGGGGCACATTGAAGATGCGGGGAAACCTCAAGTTGAATGGACGACTCAGAGTTGGCGGAAAGGCAGCGATAGACGGAGAGCTTGAGGCTGGCGAAGCCAGAGTTGGCGGAAAACTAGAGGCAGTGAAGATAATCGCACAGAAATTTATAGAGACTAGCATCCTTCGTACTAGGCTCGGCGCCAAGGCTAATCGTATCGAGATAAGGAGACGCGGAGAGGTGTCAGGACCCCTCATCGGTGACGTGATCATAATCAAGGAGAGATCTCATGTGGATGATATCTACGGGGATGATATTCGTATTCACAGGGGAACCAGGACGGGGCACATCTATGGCAGAAACATACGGATAGAGCCTCGCTGCGACGTAGATGGTGTCACTTATACTGAGAACCTCCAAGCCGACCAAAGCGTAAGGATGCGGATAACTCCTCAAAAGGCTGAAAAACTACCCGAACCACCTTTCTAGTGTTGCGCCATGGAGCGACGTACACGATACGATATATACCAAGACGTCTTGGAAACTGTGCGTAGAAAAGGCGCAACAGGTATCACACGCATCAGTTACGGCGCAAACCTCCCCGTGGACCGCGCCAAGGAGGTTGTCCAGTTTCTCATGAAGCAGAAGCTCGTGGAGATGGAGGAGTACGGCGGCAACATGAAGTACACGATAACAGGGAAAGGCGGCCAGTTCCTCAACGCGTTGAGGACTGTCAAGAAGTTTTTAGATGAAAATAACCGGGACGACGAGTTCTAGGGTTACCTGACTCCTCCACCACCGCCACCAAAGCCGCCACCACCACCAAACCCACCTCCACCGAATCCTCGTCGTGAACCGCCTCTACTTGGGATTCTTGCCGTTGTAATGGGTCTGAACATATAGAACATCATGGGGGCGAACTGTGCGGGTACATGGGGGATCTCAAGTTTCTGCATTGCCTCGGCAACTTTGTCTCCTACGCCAAGGGCTGTTCCATAGACGAGCCATGAACCCCACATTGTGATGTCCTCTGTCTCGTATCTTTGTAGCTGGCTGAAGTCTGAGAGATGACGACTGAAGGCGTCCCACTCCAGTTTCTCTTTAAAGATGTCTTTTTTCCATCTACCGAATAGAGTGGTAGGGAAAGCGATGGCGATTAAGGACTGGAGTAGGGGAATAATTGAATACATAAATGCCGGAGCGAGAACCCTAGCAAAGTTCGGTAAAATAGTGGTCAATATCCCCGAGATGAATAGAAGGACTATTGAGATTACAGTGAATGGAAATATCCTCGGTCGTCCATTAAACGTGAACTCGTCTGCTATCTTTTTATCCGGACCAGAGGTGATACGGCTATATCTATGTTGAAGGCTTAGCACTCTTTCGGCTACATTGGAATCTTGTTTAACGACTGAGGCAAGAGTCTTCAGGTTCATAGTGTTTACCTCACCGTTTACGCCAACATCTCTCAGAAACTCTATCACCCGAGCCTCATACCTATCAACTCCCTTAGTGTCTAGAACCTTGATGAGAAGATCATCGTTTCTGATGCTTTCTATGCTGATCTTTTTCCTGTCGTATAGTTCTAGAAGTGTAGCGTAGAAACCATCCTCGTCGTAGTCTCTTGCATCGTTCTTGAAGATGAGGTTGACAAGCCAAGGTTTCCTATTTTTATCTGGAATGGTGCTCAAATATGTCGGCACCGTGTAGTCTCGCTCAGCTCCATGTCTCCTGTAGAGATTGAATAGAAGAATTGGGAACACGAACCCCATCAACCTGTTAACCCAGAGAATCCCTAAAGCCGCATAGTACTGAAGAGTTAAACTCCTGTTCGCCTCAACTGTAAGCTTCCTAACATCATCAACATAACTGTCAAAGCTTGGAAATTCGTGGTCAGAACTCACTAACATCTCTAACTCAAGAAGCTCATTTTTCCCCAAACTTCCTTCCAGAATGATTTCATCGCTGCTCTCGGTCTTTCTCAAAGTAACAGGGTGGGGATATAGAGACTCGATGTACTCTGGGTTCTTGACTATAACAGTGACTTTCCTGTAGGGAAGATGTTCGCTGGCGAGTTTCAGGTTAAGGTGTGTATCAGTGTCATCGTACTCAATGGGAGGATGAATCCTGAAGACGTATTGGACCCTGTAACTACCCGGGGCATACGTGGAGTGCCGATAGGCTCCTACCTCGCTGTTATACGCTAGATCTCTGATGTTCCAGTAACCGGGGTCATTCGTGTCCATCAGGTGGATGCGGCCATTCGCGTCTTTTAAGTAGGGAACTGAGCCTTCTGGAACTTTTATGGTTACAAACTCGATGTGTGCAACCATCGTTGGATCAATATACAGTTCTGCATCCCAGTTCCTGAAAAGGAACCTTTTATCTTCATCGATTATTTTGTAGGTAAAGTCCTCCACGAGTGTACCGTTTGGGTGTATGGTGGCAGTGTACTCCTCGATGTAGGCACCCTCATTGAGACCAGTGATCATCTGGGGTAACGCGAAACCTGCTATAGCTAAGGCAACTGTAATAGCCATGAACAGTGTTATCTGGCGTTGCTCGGCCATCTAGTTCACCGATACATCAGGGGCCTCGTTGATCTCTTCCTCGAACTCCAGATATCCCAGCTTCGTTGACCCCATGGCTCCCGCGACAAAGTTGCTTGGTATTGTATCCTGCATTGTGTTGTACTCCTGCACCACGTTATTGTACGTGTATCTGTGGCGCGCGATCTCGTCCTCGACGTCCACTATGGCCTCCATGAGCTTTCCCACATTCTCTGAGGCTTTTAGCTCGGGGTACGCCTCGGCTATCGCGAGGAGGTTGCTCACTATCTGCCTGCTCTCCTTGTCGATGGTATTGAGCCCACTGCTGTCGGCGTCGGTCACCCCGGTGCGCAGCTTCGCTATGTTCTCGAAGAGTTCTCGTTCGTGCTGCACGTATCCCTTTACTGCTCCGAGGAGCTGTTCCACCATGTCTAGGCGTTTCTTCATGGCTACCTTGATCTGGTTGAACCCGGCGTCCGCGGCGTTCCTATACTTGATGATGCGGTTGTAAATAGTTATCACGGAGTAAATGACCCCGAGGACGACACCGAGGATGATGTAGTAGAGGGTTAACAATTTTCCCACTATAAGTTACAGTTGACTGGGATTTAAACACATGCTGGGGACAGTTTCAAATCACACCGACCCACATTTCACTTTGGTGTTGATTTGACTGATTATTCTGAAATGACTTGGGTTGAGATAGAGGAACGACTCAAGGAGACTAAGATAGTGGTATTTCCTACAGGGAGCGTGGAACAGCACGGCCACCACCTGGGCGTAGGAGCTGACTGGTTACAGGCAGATGAGATCGCTAGGAGGGTCGGCGAGAAATCAGGGGCTATCGTGCTTCCCACCCTCTGCTACGGGGTATCTGGGCACCACAAGGAGTTCCCCGGTGTGCTCACAATGACCTTCGGCACGTACAAGCAGGTAATCTTTGAGATACTTGAGAGCCTGAACAGGTACGGCGTCGAGAAAGTCGTGTTCATGAATGGTCACGGCGGTAACGCTGGAGCCATCGTGGAGGCAGCAAAGGAGGCGAGAGACAGGTTCGGCATGCTCTGCGCGGTTACACACTGGTGGGACATACTGAAAAACGAGAGCATTCACGGTCACACAGCCGAGCAGCACGCTGGATACGCTGAGACCGCGTTGACGTTGGCATCTAGACCAGAGGCAGTCAGGATGGAGAAAGCCATCGTGGTGGCCACGCGTCAGGTGGACCCAGAGATTCAGCTTACACGTGCAGGACTCGCCAGATTCAAGAACGGAATAGTCAGGATTCCACTGCGCGTTATCGATGTCACCGACACGGGAAGTATGACGGAGACACACCCCGATGACACGGAGACCACAAGCGACTACAGCATGATCACGCCGGAGTACTCTGAGGAACTCATGGAGAAGGTTGTTGACTGGTTATGCGAGTTCATACCTCGGTTCGAGTCTTTGACCTTACCTCAAGCAACGAAAAGGTATCCCTAGGCAACCAGTTTTACCTCTACTTCCTGACCCATGTGTAGGGTCAGGGCGCCAATTTTTCTGGGCCACAGCTTCACGATGGGCCCCGGTTTCGGTGTAAGCACAAGAGAAAGACCCAGCAGAAGCTGGTTTTCTATTGTGAAATGATAGTTTCTGCTTTTAGCGATACATGATTGGGGGTGGATCGACTCTATGTCGGCTATTGTCTCGCCGAGGAGCTTCACTTCTCCATCACGGGGCTTGTCGAGGTGGATGCCCATCCATCCATAATAGGGTATTCCTCCATCGAGCACGCCTGCTGACCCGTTTACTTCTCCAGTCAAACCGTATCCTGTTGAATGAAGCCGAAGGAGCGTGTACTCGGGTTGAGTCCATGTGACTTTTCCAGTGATCTCAGTGATGGGTTCAGCTTCAAGGGGCTTTATCACACGTTCAATGGGATAGCCACCTCTTGCTCTGATGGCGTCATCGGGTTTCCTGATCTCTGCGTGTATGTGCGCGGAGGTACCCCATCCGTAGTAGCCTGAGCGAAGAAGCTTCCCTAGAGTCTGTCCCAGTCGTATTCGGTCTCCTACATCTACTACAGGGTCCAAGTGAAGTAGCTTGACAACTACGCTGGGATTATCCCTTGGCTCGATGAGCATCACTGTGTCATGGTCGGATGCCGTGAAGCCCCTTCCCTTTGGAGCCTTTACCTGTCGTACCATGATTACGGTTCCCTCGACAGGAGACGGCGCGGTCTCACCGAACGTGGCGTCAGGGTAGATGTCTACTCCTGTGTGAAGTTTATGGCTTGGGAATGGACTGTTGAAGAAGCTGTACCTTCCATTCACTGGGCAGTGAAGCTGTACATTCCCGGCTTCAGCGACTGGAATAGTTTCATGCATCTCTGAGACGGTTTTAGGATGGGTTTCAGGTTATAATGGTTTTGCGAGCCGTGAATATGGTTTTAAGTGAAAGAAGGGGATATTGTGGGTGAGTGCTTATGGAACCAGCGTTACGGGGGATTCTGGAGAAGGTCATCGACGACGAGCTTAGCGACGACAAGCTAGCAAGTAACTTCAGGATATTCACACAGTTCAAGAACAATGGTCTGATCGACAGCGTCCCCAGCGCGATGTTTGGGCGTATCTACACGAGGGCGTATAACGCGTGGCTTGAGTACAAGGCTAGTGATGACAAGCCCTTGAACAGACATGAGGCAACTGAGTTCAGCAGGATATTTGAGACAAGGTCTATGGAGATTAGGTCTAAGATTACCGAGATTTCTAACTATTAGTCTTGTTGAGTTCTGCAATGTATCTTTTGAGCTCTGATTCCCTGAACCTTGGGTCGTTCAGCAACTTGTAGTCGTAATCGCTGCCTTTTCCTAACATGATTGTTAGTCTGTCGATGCCGTCAGGGTTGTAGCCTAATAGAATCTTCGCTGTGAGCCGGGAGTACTTGTCCATGAGGTGCCTGTATAACGCTGATCTTTCCTCTGGACTCAGAGAACTTTGGCTCATGGCTACCATTCATGACAATGCTTTTTCCAGCTATAAAACCAAGTCTGTCAATATATCGGAAGATATTTTGGTTAATACATTCAGGTTCCTAAGATTATTTCTCGGTCTTT
>JAOZHP010000058.1 GCA_026014815.1 Candidatus Bathyarchaeota archaeon | reverse complement strand
ATAACACTTGACACGTGTGGTATATTATAAGTAGAGACCTTTTACAATAAAATAGGTATCACGATGGTGGGTAACGCCAAATGGGGTTGCCCATCGCTATTATAAGCCGTACCTGAAAGGGAGCGGCATTATTGTTTAGGAGGATTAAATTGGTTAAGAAACAAGAGGGGCAGGAGACTGGAGACAATCTCGACTTGCAAACGGGGGATGACCTCAATGCGCAAACTGGAGATGATGTCAAGACTCCTACCACAGAGGAAATCAAGGCAGAGTACGAGACGAAAATTCTCACACTAGAGAAAGAGCGTGACGAAGCAACCAAGGGGTTGAAGACCGCTCATTCAAGATTAACAAAAGCAGACCAAGATGCGAAGGGCAGAACAAGCATAGATACTCGGATTGATGGGCTTGAGGACACGCTGAAAATCCTTGCCTCAATGCAGAGCGAAACTCTCGCAGCGGGAGATATGGAACCTGAGCAGAGAAGAGAGCATATCAACCGTTTTGATGCGGAGATTAAGCGGCAGAAAGAAGCGAGAGATAAGGCGCAAGCCGTATCCCAACAGGAAGAGTCTCGCCAGAATATAATGGTGATGAGCGAACGTGCGGAAGTAGCTTTCGGTGATGACTTGGACGCAATAGCTAAAGTCAGAGATATGTTAGTGGCTGGCTATAACGACTTGGCCGAAAAGAAAATCGCACAGGCTGAAGGCAAGAAAACCACAGATACTAAGGAGAATAAAGTGGAATCTGAGGAAGACCGAATCAATAAACTGGTTGAAGAACAACTCCGTCAAAGGATGGAGGCTGCGGGAATGCTTGCTTCTGAAACTGGCGGCCCCTCTGGGGCTGCGACAAGTGAACGAGACGCTTATGCCAAGTATGCTGCGGGAGAAATTACCGCAGAGGAAGCTGGGAAACGTGGCGTTAAGTTTGCTTAAGTAAAAATCTAAAAATAAAAAGGTGACAAAATGGCAACACAATCTGCAACTACTGGCAATCTTGCGCACGCCCAAAACATCGCAATTGCCCAATGCCTTTAAGCAACATTGGAGGCATTAAATCTGGCTATATGCTGGAAAATCCGAGTATCTGGAGGTGCTGATAATGCAAAAATCCAACAGTGCGGACAATCAGCAGGCAATCGTTAGCGAAGCGGAAAAGGGTTGGCTTGCAGGTTTAATCGATGGGGAAGGATGTATCCATATTGACATAGATAAAAATGGGGCGCATCCCTACTTAACAGTAACCAATTCTAATTTCACGATAACTGAAAAGGTTGTTGATATTTGGCACAAACTTGGCATAGGATGTAGGGTTCAAACTAGGCATCAAAATATCAAATGGAATCCTGTTAAGGATGTGCAAATAATTGGTTACAAAAGATTAAAACCTGCCCTAATAGCTATAATGCCCTATTTGGTTGGCAAGTCTGATGAAGCCTTGCTAATGTATAGATTTGTAGAAAGTAGGCTAGGCAAACGCCAATATGGCCCTAGTAGTGGTTATACTGACAGTGAATTGGCACTTGTAGAAGCCCTTAAAACAAAGAAACTTCGCAACAGAGTCCTCAGAGACTATACGCCAGACCACTTGGAGAGAGTGGAAGATATAGTCCGAGCTACACGGCGACGTGTAGAGGCTGGCAGAAATGCCCAGCCCCGCTTAATAAGCGAGTAACAAAACTGATACCGCAGAGCACAATGCGCCGTGTCCAGCCTTGGTTACGCAATACAAGATAAAGCAGGGCGAGAAATCGCTAACTGTTCCGCGTGTGGGACAGGCAGATGCTAGCGTTCTAACCGATGGCGAAGATATGGTTGACAGTCAGGATATTGGGCTGAACTACGAATCAGCCTCACCTGACGAAGTGGGCTTGAAATTCATACTGACGGACAAGTTGGTTCGCCAGTTCAACGAGGATACATTCAAGGTCATCGGTGTCCAGATGGGCGATGCTATGGCACGCAAAAAGGATAAGGATGTTATCACTCTGTTTTCGGCGTTGGACAATACTTGGGGTGCGGATGGCATAACTATCACAGCATCAATCGCAACAAACTTCGTTACCCTTGCTACTACCTATAAGTTCCCGCCCCCAGTCGTGTGCGTTCATCATCCCAATATGATGGGCACCCTAATGAAATCGGTAACCAACATCAATGCAACTTACTACCTCGGAATCATAGGAGGTCTGAATGAGTCGCTGTTGAGGAACTTCTGGACCCTGAAACTCAATGGCGTAAACTTCTTCCAGGACGGCAATATTGCGAAGGTAAGCGGATACGACAGTGCCTACGGCGCAATCTTCTCAAAGATTTCTATGGGTGTTGCCGAATCATTGGCGCCTAGAACAGAGAGACAGCGTGACGCTTCCCTCCGAGCATGGGAAGTTGTTGTGGTTTCTGACTACAAGGCGTTTGAGGTGTTCGGCACTTACGGCGGAAGACTACAGTACGAGATAGGCGACCCAGCTACTACATAAGGAGAGTTAAATGGACAAGGAGCAGGTTAGAGTTCTCAAGAGTTTCGGGTATGCTTTTGGGGAAGTTGAGAATCTTCATCAAGAGCCGAGGGCTACCTATTACAGAGTAATCAGCGGCAAAGTGTCGGAGTGTCCCGACCTACCCGCAGACCCGTACTCGCTCCAACACTACCTTGCCAAAGGCTTTACCTTAACAAGACCAGAACTCAAACCGCAGACGGTTACATCCCCAAAGGATGCACAGGAGGGCGAATTCGTCTGCGAAGTTTGCGGCAAGAGTTTTAACAAGAGAATTGCTTTAATAGGCCATTCTCGAAAACACGATAAAAAATAAATAATCCTGATGGAGGTACACAATGGGATTTCCAGGTTCTATACTATTAAGCCCTAAAGCTATTAGGGAAGAAACCTCAGATAAGAGACATCCTTTAGGCACACGCGGTTATACCAGAGATGGCAGGGTGTTTCGATATGCAAAGGCAGGTGCTACCGCCCTTACAATCGGTCACATGAATCAGACGGCTGTGGCACACGCAGATTTCACGGATGCTTGTTCCCACAACCCTGCGGCCACTTCGATAAGCACTTCTATCACCCTGGCGATTACTGGTGGGTCAATTACCACCGCTAATTGCTTTGCTGACGGCCACATAATGACCAAAGATGCGGCGGGTCAGGGTCAGATGATGCAGATTAAGAGTCATCCCGTAACAGGGACGGCATCAACTACCTGCAAGTTTAATCTTTACGAAGATGACTACCTGACGGCGTCCGTTACTACTGGCACTACTGTTTGGGGTGTATGGTTTAACCCCTACTACGATGTGGTCGTTTGCCCAGGTTCAGCACCAACGGGTATGGCTGTTGGCGTAAACACTATGGCGATAACGGCTCTATACTACTTCTGGATACAGACCTGGGGGGCGTGTATGGTTGAGTGTGACGCAGCGGTTGTAGTCGGTTCTGGTGTGGCAATAGATTCAGGTAGTGCTGGCTCGGTATTGGCGGTTGGTTCTACTGGCAACACCACCACCACTCTCTTGCTTATGCACACCCGACCGATGGTGGGTGTCGCGATGGAGGTAGCTGCGGCTGCCGACCACGGACTTATCTTCCTGACCTTAGCCCCGTAATCTGAAAGGCTTTTGGGGGCAAGCCTAAAGGTAGAAATACCAGCCCCCAAATTAGAAAGGAATATATGAGTCGCTTCAAGAATTGGCAGTATCCTGAATTTGACGAAAACGACAAGACCAAGTGGGATTGGCGGTGCCATGACAGGCAACTTTTCATTCTAGGTAGGGATACCGATATTGCCTGCTTTACAGTTATAGAGGCAAAATACGGTGTGGAAATTCAGGATGATGCGGGAATTGGCTCTCACTGCACCATCTATTCGTGGCTTCCTGAGTTATCCGAAAACGAACGGGGCAAAGTAACCATAAGGAAGAATGCCAGGATAGGAACGCATAGCGTTATTATGCCAAAGGTTACAATAGGTGAGAATGCTATCGTAGCGATGTTCTCACTCGTTGACAGAGATGTTCCCGATAACGGCTACTTCCCAGAGGTTTCGGGATGAAGGAAGTCATAATTCTGGGAACTGGGGCATCATTTATCCAATGCCCGTATGATTGTGAGACTTGGGGTGTAAATGGTGCTTATACGGCACAGAAAATTGCCGAACATAGAGATAAGTTCCGAATGGATAAACTATTCATCTCTGACACCGTCTTTAGGCCAGACGGCTCAATCTGCTTTGATATAGATGATATGCACCAACTGGTCGAAGAGTATGGCACACAAATCATCACCTTACACGAAATGAGGTTGGGGTCTATAGTATTAAAGTCCTCAATCTATCCTTACAAGAGGATAGTTAAGAAGTTCGGTACGGAATACTTTACCAGCACAATCGGCTATATGCTTGCTTACGCCATAGACAAAAACTATGAGCGCATTAGATTATACGGCGTGGATATGTCTTCAACCCGTGAATATGCCCAGGAAAAGGGTGGTGTGGAGTTCTGGATTGGTTTGGGAATGGGCAGGGGCATCGAGTTTGAGATTTCCGAAGGCTCAACGATTATGTGTCCCGCAATGGGCGTACCCTATGGGTTTAGACCGAAGTACGACCTGAAAATAGTTGACCCCGATAACCTGCTGGGAGGGAAAAAGTGTCGGAAGAAACCACCGAATTAGGGCATAAGGCAATGAAGGCACGGTTGGGGTGGGCATTCTCCGAAGAACCAACTTCGGGGACTGTATTTGGACCTGTATCCCCAGAAGATACCCGCAAGATGAAGCCCACCTGTATCATTCCCGCCCGCAAGAACTCGAAGAGGCTGAAGAATAAAAACAAGCTCCTGCTTAACGGTAAGTCGTTGGTGCTTTATGCGATTGAGGCGGCAAGGGAAAGCAAGGTTTTCAGCCGTATAATTGTTACTTCCGATGATATGGAAATACTTGAGCTCGCCTATAGAATGAGAATTCTCCCCCACAAGAGGCCGTGGAGACTGGCAGGGGATGAGGTGGAACTCAAGGAAGTTTGCGCCCAACTATTAGGACTTTTATACACCACGCTCACGGAAGAGTTCGCCATGCTATCGCCAGCCAACCCATTCAGAACGGCTGAAGATATAAGGAACTGCTATAAACTCCTGATGGGAAGTGATGCCAACACTGTAATGAGCGTCGTGAAATTCGACCATTGCCCGCAGGGGGCGCTTATGAAAAAGGGTAAGTATGTAACGCCCTATTGGGGGAATGAATACATCAAGAACTCCCAGCAATTAAAGCAATTATACAGGGGCGATGGCTCTATCGTATTCTGTAAGACACGACCATTCTTGGAGAATTTCAAGGTGGGGTTCTATGGTAAGAAAGTTCTACCCTACTTTATGGAACGAAGTATTGACATTGACACAAAAGAAGATTTCGAGCATGCCGAGTTCTTAATGAAGAATGGAAAATAAAGTAATACTCCTGACAGGTGGAGCTGGCACCTTCGGCCAAGCATTTGCCGAAGAGGTATTAAAACTCAACCCCCAATCTGTCCGTATATTTGATAATAGCGAATACTTTTTAGTAGAAATGCAGCGCACTCTCAGCGATTCACGACTGCGCTTTCAACTAGGTGATGTAAGGGATAAGGGAAGATTAAGGCGGGCGATGCACAATGTTGATATTGTGGTTCACGCCGCCGCACTAAAGCACGTTGACCTCTGTGAATACAATCCAATCGAAGCCGTCAAGACAAACATAGATGGCACGGTAAATGTAATAGATGCCGCTATAGATTGTGGGGTGGATAAGGTATTACTCATCGGCTCTGATAAGGCAGTTCACCCGATAAACATTTACGGCGCAACTAAACTGGTGGCTGAAAAACTGTTCACCAACGCTACTATGTATGGTAAGACGAAGTTCAGTTGCGTAAGATATGGCAACTTCTGGGGTTCAAAGGGTAGTGTTATCCCATTGTGGTTGAAGCAAAGAGAGACGGGTGTCATCACTCTAACCGAAAAGGATATGACACGCTTTTGGATTACGCTAGATGAGGCGACCGCCTTCGCAATAACTTGTATTGAAAGGATGAAGGGTGGTGAAATCTTCATCCCGATAATGCCAACCCACACACTAGAGGAAATCGCAAGCAACATAGCCCCTGAATGTAAGATTAGACTTATCGGCAGACGCAAGGGCGAAAAGAAGGATGAGGTATTGGTGGCGGAGGGTGAGGAAAAATACTTGACAAGACTCGATGATATGTTTATAATTAAGTATTATGATAATTGCTGAAATAGGAATCAATTGGAAGGCTGACTTTACACTAGCCCAAGAGTTGATTATGGAGGCGATGGTCAATGGTGCTGACCTAGCCAAATTCCAACTCTATGACACCGAGAAATTCCCAGATGGTAAAGCAGCTAAAAACTATGCTATTGACAAGGCACACGAATTAACCTTTGAGCAAGCTAAACACTTATTTGAATATGGTGAGGGAATAGGGATAGAAGTATTCTTCTCGGTATTTGATGTTGAACGTGTCAAGTGGTGTGAGGAGATAGGGGTTAAGAGGTATAAGGTTGCCTATAGCCAAAATTCCAATAGGGACATAATAGATAGCATTCCAGAAGATAAGCAGATTATTATATCGACCTCCTACGCAATGGCAGATAGGCCGATGAAGCAACTTTTTTGTGTTCCGAACTATCCCGCCAACATAGAGGATTACACCTTCGATTATCTCGACGGGATTTCTGACCACACCATAGGATTAGACGCAGCCAAGATAGCCCTAGCAAGGGGGGCTGAGATTATAGAAAAGCACTTCTGTTTAACGAGAGAAGGGCAACCTGATAACGCT
>JAOZHP010000057.1 GCA_026014815.1 Candidatus Bathyarchaeota archaeon | reverse complement strand
GTACCACTTCCACCTTGCTGAAGGGTACTCTCTGCAGGTGCAGCCGTACCTTGACAAGAATCTTCGCGGCGTGTTTGCTACGAGGATACCTGGTAGACCTAACCCTATTGGTCTTTCAATTGTACGCTTGGTGGGTATTGAGGACTGTACGCTTCATATTCAGGATGTTGATATCATCGATGGGACTCCCCTGCTTGACGTAAAGCCTTACGTTCCTGCCTACGATGAAAGAAGGGAATGTAGTATAGGTTGGCTCACTGAACGAGTAAAGGGTCTACCTCATGCGAAATCGGATGGCCGATTGAGATAAACCTCTTAAGATAACTTCAATGGATTCCATCTGGGCACATTCTTCATGTACTCAACGTATGTAGTTCCCAAGGTTTCTATGAGTTCCTTTTCCTCGTAAGCAGCGAACCTGTTGTAGACCTGGAAGATGAATGCCCAGACTAGAACTGAGGTGGCTGAGAGAGTTGCCGCGGTGAACGCTAGGTAGATGAATTGTATGCCGAGGTACATTGGGTGCCGTACGCGGCTGAAGACTCCCCAATCCACGAAACATGGCTCATCCATGTCGATGACGAGTTTATGGGACTCGTTAATCAAGTAGACTCCGATACCCACCAGAAGGACTGCCACTGGAAATCTGAGGAACCACGGAGCCATTGATGTGAATGTTGATATGTGCAGGAGGAAGCTGTCTCCAGCCCAGACTGCTAGAAAGATTACCAGCATCACGACTTGCATCTGGTCTGAGCCTGGGTACTCCTCTCCAAGGGCTTTATGCTCATGGTTACTCATTTTCTTCGAGTAGAACAGGGTCTGGTCACATTATTTATGGCGTATGGGAAAAAGTGATCAGAAAATGATCAGAGATAATGAATGGGACAACACTAAACTATGCCCTCGATCCGTCACCGTGAGCAATAACCGGAGAAAAGGCTCAAAACATGTAACTTGACGATGTAACTTTGTTTCATGCTTATTTATTAACAAACTATCCTTGTATGGTCTGATAACGAGAAATGATAGACGCGATAAAGATCAAAGGCTTGGTGAAACGGTTCGGAGACATAACCGCCGTTGATGACCTGAACCTAAACATCATGAAAGGAGAGATATTCGGGCTCTTGGGTCCGAACGGTGCTGGTAAGACCACCATCATCAACATATTATCTGGGCTTCTGGAGCCCACAAGCGGCTCAGCAGAGGTGGCGGGATACGACATAAAGACCCAGTCAATGGATGTCAAGGGTTTGATAGGTGTCTGCCCACAGCACTCCGCTTACTACAAGTATCTAACAGGCAGAGAGAACATCGAGCTATTCGGTGACCTCCACGGGATGCCCAAGAAGCTGCTCAGGGAACGCACCGAGTACCTGCTGGAGAATATTGCACTCATGGAGATGGCTGATAGGAAAACAGGTAACTACAGTGGGGGAATGATTCGACGGGTGAACCTGGCCATGGCGTTGATCCATGACCCGGAGATAGCTTTCCTCGACGAGCCGACTGTAGCCATGGACCCCCAGAGCAGGCGGGCCACATGGGACTTTATACGTGACTTTAGGAAACGGGAGAAGACAGTCATCCTCACCACACATTACATCGAGGAGGCCGAGAACCTGGCTGACCGGGTGGGCATCATCGACCACGGGAAGCTCATCGCTTTGGATACGCCCTGTAGCCTCATGGATAAACACGGCCACGAGAACCTGGAGGACGTGTTCATCACCCTCACCGGCAGAAAGATCAGGGAGGATGTCTAGATGAAGGCGCAGAGAGTACAGGCATTAACCAAGAAGGAGTTACTCAGGGTCATACGTGAACCTGCGAACCTGTTCCTCGTGTTCTTGTTCCCGCTGATACTGACACTGGCCTTCGGCGTTGCCTTCGGGGCGATAGGGACCGGAGGCGACATCCAGTACAGCGTCGCGGTGATAGACCTAGATTCTACATCGTGGTCCGAGGGGCTTGTAGCTGAATTATACAACTCGGGAGTCCTTGTGCCAACGCCTTACACTGATGCTGTAACCGCGCACAGTGACCTTCAGCAGGGAAGAGTAAGCGCAGTTCTGACTATTCCCAAAGGCTTCGGGGACAGTGTGGAGGCTTTCACGGCGAACCCCGGTAACCCGTCGGCTTGGCCAGTCTCAACTCTAGAGTTATCGCTGGACCAAGGCTCCATGATAGTGAGCTCAGTAGTACCATCCATGATACAGCAAGCGTTATCTGTGAGCCTCTACGGCGAGGAGGCGTTGTCGCCTCCCAGCCCCGTGAAGATTGGCGCGCCATTGATGGTGGAGTCAGTGAAGCTGACCCAATTCGACATCATGGTACCGGGGATGTTCAGCTACGCTGTAATCTTCCTCACCATGATCGTCTCTCAGGTCTTCACGGAGGAGAGACAGCAGGGCATCCTCAAGAGGATCGCTGTGACTCCAACGACGGCGTCTGATATCTTCGGTGCCCAGATAATCGCGAACCTTCTTACGGGCGTGGTTCAGATCATGGTGGTTTTTGTTGCATCGTACGTTATGGGGTTCAGGCCACTAGGAGGTATTGGAGGCGTATTGACCGCGTTCACGATAACCCTGCTGCTGGTTCTCTGTAACGTTGGGTTCGGTTTGATCACCGCAACGTTGGCCAAGAGCTCAGGGGCGGCGACAGGGTTATCGTTCATCTTCATTCTGCCACAGATGCTGCTGGGTAGCTTCGTGCCGGCTCCTGAGTCCGTGGCAAGGTTTGTGCCCAGCTATTATGTGACGAAGACTCTCACCAACGTGTTCCTGAGGGGCGCTGATGTTCTCAGCCAGTCTACCATACTCAACATCGGGATACTGGCGGTGTACAGTCTCTCGGTGATAGCTCTAGGTGTGGTACTTTACAGCAGGTATGGAAACAGGTAAATGGCCTGTCCTTCACCTTTTTTATGAACGATTATCTTCGTTAATCGTTTCAAGTGTTCAGTTTATCCGGATTTTGCTGCTTACGAGCGAGAATGTTCTTGCTGCTATCAAGGAGAAGAGGGAAGCTGACAGGGGGTAGTTAATACTACCCCTTGGGCGCAGCTGGCTCTTTCATTTTTTTAGAAAAGAGTATTAGTCAGCGGATGAAATGTAACGTGAAGCATTATGGATACTCAGGAAGCCTTGGAAGCGATCCTCGTTGAAGTAAGGAAAGTGAACCAGAGGCTTGACTTTCTAGAGGGGGTTATAGAGGAAGTGATCCTCAAAGGGCTACCTCAAGTTGAACTCACCGAGGAAGAGATCCAAGAGATCAAAGCCTCGGTAGAGGAGATGAGGAAAGGTAACTATGTGACGCTTGAGGCGTTAAAGCGTGACTAGCTATGAGGTAAAAATTCATAGACGTGTCCTCAAATTCTTGGATACCCTCAACGAGACGCAGAGAAATTCAGTTGTAGAGGTAATTGAGGCGTTGGAGAGGTACCCGGTTTCTCTACGAGAGATGGATGTTGTTACTCTGAGAGGGCTGGACAACGCTTACAGGGTCAGGTTAGGTAGGTTCCGGTTACTCTTCTATGTGGAGAAAGATGAGAGAGTGATTTACGTCACACATTTAGATTCTCGTAAGCGAGTCTACAAGAGAAGTGATTGACAAACTTGGCGCCTGAAAAGAATTAGTATATTCTAGCCATTGGATGATAGCTAAAATGTTATTCATCTACGTCTCGGTGAAAACGGATTGTCTTTATTACTTCTTTTAGGAACTAGCT
>JAOZHP010000056.1 GCA_026014815.1 Candidatus Bathyarchaeota archaeon | reverse complement strand
AGAAAAGGGCCGGTGAGATCCTCTCAGAAGCCCACAAACACCTGACCAAGGAGGAGTTCAAGAAACTAGAGAAATACGCTTTCGAGAAACTTGAGAAATAAAAAAAGGAAGGGGGCCCAGCCGCACATCCGCTTAGGAGAGGGTGAACCAATACCATGCGGGCTTTCGTTCCTGGACCCCTTAAGTGAGAGATTGGCTGTAACAAATTTAGGGATTATGTATCAATAATCTATACTAGGCTCCAGGAGGCACATATCAACCTAGCTATCCCAGCCGATGCCCAGACAAGCCAGAGTTCTCGTCTATTCCCCAGCCTCCCATCAATAACCCAGAATCCGAGTAGTAGGACGATGTCAGCTAGGGTGTAGAGCATGGGGTTTATTCCCAACAGCCAGGCGACCCGGGGGTTAAACTCCATACCCCCGAGGGAGAGGTGGATGAAAGTGGAGAACTCATCGAGAACCGAGGAGAGTGCGAAAAAGATGAGTGAATGCCTCATGCGAAGACCCACGCTACCGACGGTCCATCAGGCCAACCTATCATAACTTGGTCACTATAGATAACATCAGTACCCCTAGTAATTTTTACATGATAGGTATTTGGTGCTCCGTGTGTTGTGACATCAAAGTAAGTAAACGCTGTTCCCGAAGATTTTTGTATAACCTTGGTATAATCTGGTTCTCCTATTTCCTCTCCTACCCAGACATCGATGGTGTAAACGCCTCCTTGATCGTAGTAAATAAGGACATTTATTACAAACATACCATCCTCCCACTCACCGCCACCCAAGTAATTAATAGTGCCAGAGTCTGCTGCAAACTGGTTTCCTCTATCCGTGGTAACTTTGACCAAATACGAGTCAGGTGTTTCTGAAATGTCAAATGGCTCCATATCTACATAGCTCAATGGTTGTACGGTACAATACGATTCTATTGACTGATCATTTGCCCAGACATTTACCACCCTAACTAAAAATTCACCCCTGTTTTCAACTCTCACAGTAAGGATAGGTAGCTCTGGTGGTGGAGGAGAATCGGGTGTGGGAAAGACATTGACACGTATATCTTCCCTACTTCTTTCCTCATCTAGGATTCCAAGCTCATGTTTTCTCATCTCATGGAGTGTGTCGGCTTGCCTAATGACTAGGAACATCGGGATTACTGCTGTGAACATTATCCCTACGAAGATAATCACTCCAATGATTGTAGAGATTCCCCTACGACGGAACGATAAGCCTATAATACGCATCGTTACCCCTCCTGCTATAAACCCGTATATTCAACTCTCCAGAAGATGGAGGAAATCCTGTTAGTGGAACTGAATCTATATCTTTTGACGCTAAACCCATCCAATCCTCGGGCCAGGTATTATCTCCGATCTCGACCTTGAATTCGATATCAACATCGCCATAGTTGAAAACCCAGACGGTTAATTCCCCAGAGACGTATCCCACATGCTCTATGATGAATCTCTCAGAGATGGTATCCGTCATATTTATCACGGATTCAACGTAGTCCTCCGCAGTTATGGTCATGGCCCCCTGGGAGAAAGCCCAGATGGCTCCCCCGACGGCTATGACGACAGCTGATAGTATTAACGCTGATAATACGGGCGAGAACGCCTTTCTACTATATGTTCTTTTTAAGCCCATTTTGTGATCACCATTTAACAGAAATAAAAAAGGGGTTGGGGAGAGTCTAGGGTAGCGTGATCAGCCTTATGTAGTCCATGCCTGCGGCGCTGTGGAGCTTCACGTTAATTGTTGTACCTGAAGAGGAGAATTCTGATGAAAAGGTAATTTCTCCTATAGTGACCTCTACCGTATCGCCACTAGCTATAGTGATTCCTTCGTCACCGGCTGCGCCTATGCCTCCAGCCTCTAGTGGAACGGGGACAGCATAAACAGCTATAAGTGGACCAAGCGCTGGGCCAGTTGTTCCGATTATCTGCTCGTTGAGGAAGCAGCTGATAAGCGTAGCAGTTGATGTGCCAGAGTTCTTCAGTGTTATAATTATATTCCAACCAGTTGCACCTTTTATTGCATAGCCGCCCTGTATCTCGACCTTCTCGAACTGTGTGTACTGTCCTGCGATTCCGCTCATCCAGTAGGCGACGGCGACCGCGACGGTGATGGTGACGGCGACGAGTATGACTGTGGCGATGACGGGGCTGACTCCCTTCCTTTTTCTTAGCTTATCTATGGATTTCATACCAGAACATCGAGAGGCAGAGGGTTAATAATACGATTATGCAGTCCTAATCCCTATCGAAAAACAATATATCGAGTAGAGCGGATGCCCTGATAACATCAATGCGCGCTTAATTCTTTGAACCGAAGATAGCGGAATCAGTTTAATTTCAGTAAGCTATCATTGGAGCCGTCTCTAATTCCAGAAGGGCCTTCGCCTTGTTGAAGTAGCTGAGGACGTTTTCCCCTTTCTGGGTAAGTTCGTAGCAAACGCTTGTCCTCTTGTCTTTTGGATTCTCTGGATTGACCTTCCTCACAAGATTCTGATGGATAAGTGAGTCCAAGGTCCTCTGTAGGGGCTTCCAGGATAGATTTGTGCCATACATGATCCGAGTCGGCTTCCTTGTACCATTACGGATAGTATATAGAACGTCTAGGTGGATTTCAAGCCTTGAACGCCTCTGCTTCAAGGGGCATCCCCCACTTCTGATTCCTTCATCCTGTTTTTCCCCAATTTTTCGACTCTATAGAAAGTATCCAATGTTTAGCGTTCTCCCAGTATATGCGCTAAACTAAACTTGAAATGAAATTTAAGTATTTCCTAATATAAAAAGTTAATATAAAAGAATTTGTCTAATATCCTTTAAGGTGAAAGGTTTAAGCGGTGATGCGCCCCCATTTTTTGATCTATGATGTATTCGTGAATTAAAAAAGGAGAAAAGATGTGATCTAGCACCCTTATCTTAGTGTCCTTTTCTGATTCCTCGGATCTCGTCGCTGATTTCGCTTACTAGATTCTCAGCGTCTTCCAAGAAGCCCTCGGCCGCGTCTGTATCGCCAGTCTCAAGCAAGCCTATGATCCCGTCCAGCATGGCCTTGGCATTCTCTAGATCCTCCTCGATTTCGGTTACGTCCATGCCCTTTTGCCTTAGCCTATTGGCAGTGGCGTTGAGCACCCGGATTTTCGCCTCGAGCCTGTCAATCGTCATAAGAGTTGGTGATATGCCATCACTGTCCATCTCTTCCAAGTCTTCGTCGATACTCTCTGTAGTAATCTCCAGTTCGTCAATTACATCGTCGAGGTTATCCTCTGAGAGATCCTCCCCTAGTTGATGGATCTTTCCCTTGGCTAAGCCCATCGAAGCCATCATATTGCTGGTTTCACTCCCTCCGAAGCGTCCCCTCAATCTGACTATCTTGTTTTCGAGACCTTCGATGCGGTGCTCGAACTGCCGTATGAAACTCTCGGTTCTAGCCACCTTGTGAGCCTTGACCATGCTGTTCAGCAACCCTTTCACCCTTCCGAGGATATTCCGGGCCGCAGCGAGGTTCCTTGCCGTTAAGTTGAAATCGCCAGTACCAAGGTAAGTCGATGCCTGATCTAGGTAATACATGGCCGAGGGGTCTTCATAGTCCTGGTCGATGAGGTCATAGATCTCGTCGAGATATCCATGGATCATATGGTCGGGGTCGGCTGAGTATTCCTCGGCCATGTTGTCCGCTAGATTTCTGACCTTATCCAGGTATAGGCGCGCTCTCTCGATGGCGCCAGCTAGGCCAGCTCCGTCATCGGGGTCATCAGGATCCGCCCTCGCCATAGTCAGGCTGGGGAACCACAAGAAAGCTATCATCGCCAACGCCATTATCTTTTTCAGGTCCATTTTTACCATCCTGTAAGGTGTCGTGGATTCTATTAGAGGACCATGGAGGAACGGTTTGGAACACCCATTCCATGAACGATTAACAGGTTAGGGAGATCTATATCATCGCTCCATAAACCTAACTTGGTTATGCGATTCCCACTAACAATGGGGAGGGCTAGGGGCCTAATGGAGACTTGTGATCCTGGATATCGGGGAAATCGTTGCAGGGAGGACTTCATGATCTGGCCAGGCGGATTCCTGCTCCCGGGGTTTTCACACCCTTGCTCCAGGGCCGGCAACACTCCCCATAAATATTAATCGGCGATGAGCCCCATCCAATGGTGAGAAAATGCCGGCAATCGAATTTATTTGTTTAAACTGCGGAAACTGTTGCAGAAATCTCATTGGAAATGAGGGTACAGCCGGATTAATTCTTTTTCCAGATGAAGTCGCTTTATTTCAAAAAAGAAATATAAAACCTTGTGCAGCAACTGGAAAATCACTTACACATGGCAGTTTTAAAATAATTACTTATCAACTTACAGAAAATGTATGTCCACATCTTAAAGATAATTCTTGTACAATTTATCAAGAAAGACCATTATCGTGTAAAGGGTATCCCTTTGTATTATCTGGTGATTCGAGACAACCTTCTTTATTAACTGATTTAGAATGCACTTTCATTAAGGAATTAAAGGGGAGATATCTCTCGCGCTCGATTCATGATTTTGCTCATTGTGAATCGATTGAAGCAAGGACGGTGTTTCTGGAAAAACTGCGAGATTATTATATGCTTGAAGGTAGAAAAATCAAAAGATGGATATATAACCTCAAAACTGAAAAATGGGAAAGATATCTGTATGAAAGACATTTTTAAGCGGTGATGCGCCCCATACAACGGTGAACGAAGGCGTATCATAGATGGAGAGGTTCTACCACAAGTCCTTTGGCGATTATAGCTACGAGATAATGAACCAGGTAGCCTATGAGCGGTTCTGGTGGGGCAAGCGACCCTCATCCAAGAAGGCCTTCGAGGCATGGCTTTCTGATCCTGACAAAACACAATACCAGATCATAAAGGAACATGGGAGAAGAAACCTCCGAACTAACATGTTCAGTCTCGTGAAGGATGGGATCATCAGACGATTCCAGAGGAATGCCGACGATAAATCCATATATAGCAAATTAGGCACGCAAGGACCATTTTAAAAACCGCGCGCGATTTCGTAATATGTCACTCTAAAGACTCTTTCACGCAAAGATTATAAGCAGTTAACGTTTAATACCATTAAACAGTGGAAATACATCTAAATAGCATCATGAACTCCTGGAGAGATAATGGTTGAGAAAAAATCGTTT
>JAOZHP010000055.1 GCA_026014815.1 Candidatus Bathyarchaeota archaeon | reverse complement strand
ACCCGACAAGAGATGGATGTAGACGGGAACACAGAGGCGTTAATGGAGATACCGACAGTGATACCCCCCGGTGAGAGCGTAGGCTTCACGGTGACCTACATCATCGACGCCGAGGACCGGGACATGCCTGACGTGAACCCCACTGACGCCGAGGGTTTTGACTCTATTCCCCCTGAACTCGTCCAGAAGTACGTGGTCGCCTCCGAGACCTTCATGATGGATGACCCAGACGTAGCGAGTACCGCAGCTGAGCTAGCAGGGGACACGGATACAGTGCTTGAAACTCTGGTCACGCTCCTTGAGCACGTAACATCATCCACTGAGTACTGTAACTTTGAGGTACCTCAGTACCCTAACGTCACTTTGAATCAGGGTCAGGGTGACTGCGACGATCAGTCGATCCTCCTCATAAGCATGCTCAGAAGCCTCGGCGTACCGGCGTATCTACGCGTGGGTATAGTTATCAGCCCAAGTATCCAGGACTCGGAGCCTGTGTGGGATGGCCACCTTACCAACATCCAGGACGGGGTAGGTTGGCATGGCTGGGCGATGATATACGTGCCCCCATGGGGGTGGCTTCCAGTGGATCTAACCCTCGTCTCATCGGATGACGGATTGGAACTCATAAACCAGGCACCGGAGTACAACTCAAACATCGTGGCAAGCTTCGACGTGAACAAACAAGGCTACATAGGCGAGACGATGAGCACTCGTGAAAGGATTACCAGTAGCGATCTCTACGTCACCATAACGGATGAGGCTGAACAGGTCTTCTCATCTGGCTTAGGGACTGGCTCCTACATTGTTATCGGGTTAGGTGTGGCTGTGATGGCCGCGCTTGTACTTATGTTCATTTCAAGTCGCCGTGAGGCTTAGAGAACGGTACGCAGCGTCATGTCACGGTCTGGGACACATTTCTTGAGCCGCTGTATTGCTCTGAGCTCCTCGTTGCTCCCGAGACCCGAAGCCTTTATTCCGTTCCTGAGGACATCCACCGCTTCATCCATTGCTTTTCGGTCCACGGGGAAGGGGACGCCGTCTTTGCCTCCGAACGCGAAGTTGAATCGCACAGGGTCGCTCCAGCTTGCACGTTCCCCGTAGATAAGTTCCGCTACCAAAGCGAGGCCCCGAATGGTTCCGGGTCCTATTCCTCTCTTGCTTACCATCTCTTCGTAGCTGCGGGGCTGGAACTGGTAGGCTTCTCTGACGGCGTCCCAGTTCACTGACCTTGGCATGACGAGGGTCTCCGCTCCGGTCCAGCCGTCGAGCCTAGACTGATTCACAGGCACTGGTTTGGCTAGTGTACGTTTGAGTTTCATCGGGTTATCTCTGACGAGGTCAAGGCACATGTCTCGGTTTTCTTTGCTCAGCTTACTGGTCATGTTTAGAGCTTCCTTGAGTCTTGTTTCACAGATGATGGCGTCTTGGGGCTCCTCGATGAAGCCCCTGTGGTCTAGTCCCCAGTGGTAGCGACGCGCGTTGCCTCGTTCCTCATTGATGCCCTGCTGGATCACGATCCAATCACCCTGTTCATCGAAGATGAGGCAGTGGTGGTACAGCTTGTAGCTGTCCTGTACGAGGCTGTTGTCCACCTTGGCGCTCATCCTGCTGGCGTAAACAAGTCCATCTATCTTGTAGCCACTGAGGCCGAAGATCTGTCCCATCTCACGGATCTCTTGGGGCGTCTTCAGGCTGGTCCTACCCTTGCCGCCGCAGACGGTGACACCCATGTTCTCTCTGTCTAGCGCCATCTTCAACGCGCCGCAGGTCACCGTGGTTGTGCCGCTACTGTGCCAATCGTAGCCGAGAACACAGCTGAGACTCTGGAAGAACCATGGATCGGATAAACGCTCAAGGAGCCCCCCGTGTCCATACTCGTCAATCACGATGTCTACTATGCACTCTGCCAACTGAACCATGCGGCTGAATAGCCATCTTGGTGCCTTGCCTCCATGGAGGGGAAGAACAGCGGAGCCACTGTGACTCATGGTTGACGCAGGCTAGGAACAGGTTAAAACCGTTATCCATCCTGATGAAGCGGGGACTCGCCTGAAAGTGCGGTACAATACACTAAAGACATTTAGGGAATTACACCTTCCTTCAGATGATGTAAGACATGACTTGTTACTTCAGGCACATGAAGGAGATATTCGAGAAGGCGGGCGTCGAGGTATCCAAGGAGAACAAGAAAGACATCGACAAGGTCATCCACGGCATCGTGGGCGTCGAGTACAAGAACTGTTCATCCACATGGAAAGCCGTCAAACTGAAGCTAGCTGAGGATGAGGAAGGGTTCATTCAGGCTTTAAAGACAGGTTTGTAAAACAATCAATAAACTTCATACCCGAAGCAACTCGGTGAGTTCTTTTATAATAGAAAGTTTTCATGTGATGGTAAATCAGGTGTTTTCATGGGCATTGATGAGGACTTCAACGAGTACTATGGGATAGCTCCGGATCACAAAAGGTATTCAGGGAACTTTGATGAAGAAAGAGGCATCAGAAGAGACCAAACCGAGCCCCGATACAACAACCCCGAGGGGATGGCGAAACGGATCAAGGCAGGTCTCCCCAGGTACAGCCTAGTGGACTACGCGTTCAAGGACGCCACAGGTACCGTCGAGTACCCACCAGATGGCGGCTACGGAAAGATGAGCGACCCCCGAAAGTACTGGGACATACCCATCGAGAGACAAAAAAACTAGTGAAAAACGAGGGGTACCTCTCCAAGAATAAGGACATAGGTACAAATACAGTCAAATGGTTGAGTTTTCAAAACGTGGTTTACACCCAACGAATAAAACAGAGTATCGTCACACCAATTGTATGGAACCACCCACACTCAAGGACGTCATACTAGCGAGAAACAGAATACAAGCATACCTCCTCAAGACGCCCCTCCACACCTACCCCCTGCTCAACGATCACTTGGGCTTCGATGCCTACGTGAAACACGAGAACAATCAACCCACTGGAGCCTTCAAGATCAGGGGAGGCATCAACCTCATCAGCCAGCTCAGCGCCGATGAGAAGGCGAGAGGAGTAATCACCGCCAGCACAGGAAACCACGGGCAGAGCATCGCTCTCGCGAGTAAACTCTTCGGCGTCAAGGCAACAGTCTGCGTCCAGAAGGGAGCCAACCCCACAAAGGTAGCAGGCATCCGAAGCTACGGAGCAGAGATTGTCGAGGAAGGCAAAGACTTCGACGAAGCACGCGAGAACGCTGAGAAACTCAGCAAGAAGCACGGGTACAGGTACATCCACAGCGGAAACGAGCCACTTCTCATATCAGGAGTAGGCACAATGGCATTGGAGATGATGGAAGACCAGCCAGACTTGGATGTAGTGTTCGCCCCTGTAGGCGCGGGAACCAACTGTGCGGGAATCGCTACCGTCCTCAAGGCCCTTAGTCCTAATACCAAGGTTATCGCAGTTCAGAGCGAGAACGCTCCAAGCGTCTACATGAGCTGGAAGAGCGGTAAACTAGAGTCCACCGAGACAGCTAAAACAATGGCCGACGGTCTCGCTACTAGACAGGCATTCCAGCTACCCACACAGATGCTAAGAGACCTTATCGACGACTTCGTGCTTGTATCCGACGACGAGCTGAGACACGCCATTAAACTCTACGTGGAGACGGCTCACACGGTAGCCGAGGGAGCAGGCGCGGCGCCCCTCGCGGCGGCAGTCAAGATCAAGGACCAACTCCAAGGTAAAAAGGTAGGACTCATTCTCAGTGGAGGTAATATTACCTACGAGAACCTGCTCCAATGCCTAAAGTAAAATCCCTAATTTTTATCCAATAAGATGACCATACCGGTCCACTTCCTGGCGGCGTACACGTGTACTGCTTATTGGCTTGCCGTCATCCGCCAGCACCATGGTTATCACGAAGAGTAGTAACGGCTTCTTACCTCTCTCCACCCTCTTCTGATTGATGACCTCAGCTGTGGCCTCGGTCTCCTCGCTAACGATAATTCCCTCGATGTCGTCGCTGTCGATGGTGGGTCCAAATGGGTCGCTAATCGGCACTATCTCGGCTCTCTCAAGGAACCCTCTCTCCTCTAGGAACTTTTTGACATCTGAGAGCCTTTTATCGTAACAATCCACCTTGTGGTGCTTCTTCATGGTGGCGACGAACTCGTCGGTCGTAACCCCAACTATGGCTATGTCACCTACTTTGAACGTCTCCTCAAGCAGGAACCAGTGACCCTTGTGCATAACATCAAAAGTTCCGCCCACGGATACTATATTGAGACGATCCTCAGCCAAACGTTAAGCACCTGAACGCTGTATCGAATGGGCTCAAGCAATTAAACTTTTTCTCGGGCAATAGAGGAGAAGATGGTTTCTATTCAGCGATGAAGCACGTCATCGTGGAGTTGATGCCATCGATGTTGCGAATCTTCTCGATCACAACGTCCTGAAGGGCCCCCGTATTCGGTGCCTCAATCATGACGTAGGCGTCGTATGGCCCATACAGGAAGTTTGCCTCTAGAACAGTGTTCAGCTTCCTTAATTTATCTATAACCTCGCTCTCCGCGGTCGGCTCAAGAGTGATGAGAACCAGCGCTTTATCCATTTGTATCAGTAAAACCGTGGGAGCCCACAGATATAAAGGCATCAATTCTACTCGAAATAATTATATCTCATCCTGTGGCTTCAATGAAGTAATCGAGGTAGACAGATTGACCTCAGAATTCTCAAGTCGCATCTCAGGCTTCTACAGGAAACCCGTAGATGAAAGAATAAGCATCATAGCCGAACTAGCAGGCTTAACCCCCGAGGAAGTGAAGACACTCAAGAGCAGAGGAGGTCTCACGATGGACGCCGCCGACAGGATGACGGAGAACGTGGTAGGCACCATCGCGTACCCCTTCAGCGTCGCAGTCAACTTCAGAGTAAAGGGCAAGGACTACCTGATACCCATGGCCGGCGAGGAGCCCAGCGTCGTGGCTGCCGCAAGCAACATGGCACGCCTCATGAGGGAAGGCGAGGGCATCAAGGCAACAGCCACCGATCCAGTCATGATCGGACAGATCCAGATACTGGAAATACCGGATATGGATTTAGCAATCAAAGCCATCGAGGACGCTAAAGATGATCTCCTTAAAGCAGCCAACGAGCTTGACCCAGTACTAGTAAAGTTCGGCGGAGGAGCTAAGGACATCGAACTCAGACCACTCGATACAGAGATAGGCAAGATGCTAATCGTTCACCTCCTCGTGGACTGCAGGGACGCAATGGGAGCAAACGCAGTAAACACCATGGCCGAGGCCCTGGCACCTACACTAGCAGAACTCACAGGTGGACGTAGTCTGCTTAGAATCATCAGCAACCTCGCTGACAGGCGGCTCATCACAGTTGAATGCATAGTGAAGAAGGAGGACATCGGCGGCGAAAAAGCTGTAGATAACATAGTCGCGGCTTGGGCCTTCGCCGACGCTGACCCCTATAGGGCAGCCACCCATAACAAAGGAATCATGAACGGAATCGCCGCCGTGGCACTGGCTTTCGCTCAGGACCACCGCGCAATAGAGGCAGGCGCCCACGCCTACGCCGTAAAGGATGGCAGATACAGGAGCATGAGCACATGGGGGAAGAACGAGAATGGAGACTTAGTAGGAACCATGACTCTGCCCATGGCCATCGGTCTAGTAGGAGGAGCCACGCGGAGCCACCCCATGGCGCAGGTAGCCAGAAAGATTCTTGGCGTACAGCAGGCTGTGGATCTCGGTAAATGCATGTGCGCCGTTGGGCTAGCCCAGAACCTTGGAGCACTACGTGCGCTTACACAGGAAGGCATCCAGCGGGGACACATGAGGCTTCACGCAAGGAATCTCGTGGTTATGGCTGGTGCCAGCGGCGACCAGATCGATAAAGCGGTTAAGCTGCTTGTCGAGAGCGGTGAGATCAGGTTCCCCAAGGCTCAGGAGATCGTGGCCAAGCTCAAGGCAGAATAGGTTATTCTCTTTGACTATCTTCATCGACGACGCTGGGACAGGTGACATCTTATTCGGTGTAGTCATAGGCGCCTATAGACCAGAGACTGACCATTTCGTCTATGACGTGATCGACGTCAGATACTTCCAGGAGCCTGTCTATGGCAAGAAACGGCACCTCAACGAGGCAAGGCGGATAGCCCTACGGCTCGTGGAGAGGCTTGGACTCGGTGAGGACGAGAAAATCTTCATCTGCACTGGGGATATACTCAACGAGGCAGCTGAGTCTCTCCTTGAGCAGTACGGTGAAGAAAAAGTGGTGCTAGGGAAGATCGAGGGCAGGGGGCAGCACCTCGTGGAGCTTGCATTCACCAATGAGCTTCTGAATATCGGCTACGAGGCCATGGAAAACCGCACCGAGAAATGGGGCAAAAACTTCTGGCACATGTACAACTGGATCAAGAAGAAGCCCAAGAAGCGGCTCAAGTGGAGCAAGTCAGCTTTCCCCAACCTGAAGAAGTATCCCCTTTTTCAAAAGTAACTTGAACAATTTATTCGGGTTTACGTGTTTGCGTAATCAATTTTTAGTCGCTTTCTCTTCAAGCATACACTAGAGTCCATTTTTCCAGTGATTGTATAATCTTTTATTTCTACGACGCCAGACAGTATTGAATCACTATGAAGCCGTGGCTCCTTAACATTCTGGCGTGCCCAATCGACAAGCATCACCCACTGGAGGCTTACTTCTACAAATGGGAAAACACCGACGAGGAGATGGAGATGATGAACCGAGAAGCAGGAAAACCATCATCACACTTCAAGAAACAGTACAGTCACCTAGCCAAACAGATAACCGACGGCACCATAAGCGCGCAGTCACTCCAAGAGATCCGTGACGAGACAGGTTCCAAGGACGCCGGCGAGTTGTATGGTGACGTTATAAAGTTCCTTGAACGCCTCAGCTTCGATGAGTCAGACCCAGATAAGTTGCTCAAGGAGTATCCCGAGGGCATGGACATCCTATACAGATACCTCAACCTGGTGGAGGTAGAGGAGGGGCTTCTACGTTGCCCCGAGTGCGGCCGCTGGTACCCTATAGGGAGCGCCGTTGAGACCATACCCGAGTTAATGCCCGATGATCTCCGCGAAAAGGAACGGGATCTAGAGTTCCTCACGAAATGGAAGGAAAAGGTCCCCGAAACTGTGCTAAGTGATGGTAAGCCTTTCACTCTTTAGGAGCAGTCTCCTGTATTCTATCATATGTCCAGACGCCTATCCCAATCGCAAATCCTGTAAAAATGAGTTCAGTGAAAAATACGCTCTTAGTCAGAACGATGAGAGCCATGAAGTCTATGAGGAAGTGAAGGCTTACAGCTGAAACAAAGTACCGTGGGTCTCGTTTCCTGAAACTCTCCATCACCATTACCGACAAACCAATCTGGATTATTATCGCAATAGCTCTCTCGTAGAGACCGATGAACGGCATGTAGGCCTGTGTCACATTGATTGCCGCGAGTTGCTCCGCAGGCAACAAGGCTGGGTTAGTTAAGAGGATAACACCGATGATGGTGATGTTGACGTCTACAATCAGAATTGACTCAATGCCTCCATGTCCAGCCCCATAGGTTACTGCATTATCCATACTATGCTCCTTCACAAGATACCTGTACGCGATGTACCTCGCGCCCTCCTCGAAGACACCGGCAGTCAGCGACGGAAACGCAGCTAAAAGTGTCCAGGAGAAGTCACCGAGACCCATCCGCAAGATGGCAATGGATGTATACTGGTTCAAGGGAAACCTGATGAGTGACGCAATGAACATCAAAGCCCCAATGAAGACTGTTCTCCAAGTTGTCCCAAGTCTCCGAGTGACATAGAAACAGACTGCGAAGGGTAAAATTATTTCAAGGAGACCAGCCGCTAGGAAAGATAACCCGAGTAACGAGTTCACGTACCATCTTTGCTCGTTGCTTATTTAAACCTCATCAAAGCCAAAATGTATGTGCTATCGAGTGTCACAATTAGACCATTTTTATTACGTTTTATTTACTTCAGAGTAAAATCTCTGAAATAAAACGCCATATAACAATCACAGCTTCCGAAAATTCCATGAGACATACTTGGAAAAAGTTATGCCAAAAAATTATATCGCAAAACTCCAGTGTAAAAAAATCAATGACACAACTGCTGCATACAGTAATCCACAAGACCTTCCCTACACAGATAAAGAAAACCTAACTAATACCTATATTCAGAACTATGATAGCCTACGAATATTCCCACACATAACAAGTTTCAAACAATTAAAAAATGACACTGAAACCCAGCAACAACTAATAGACCAAATTAGAAATGAAAACAAAGAAGAAATAGACATACTAAAAACAAGAGTGAATAGATTCATTGCATCCTATGAAAGAGTACGGAGTGATAATGATCTTCTAGAAATGTGGGTACAAACGTATGGAGATGAAAAATTCATTAAGAAATTTTACGAACTAAAAGCAAAAAAATAAACAAACAACCTTGAATATTTATATATTTATAATCATTTTTATGTGAATGATAGATGCAAACTTTCAAATTATATAGGTGTTCTTACACAAATTCTATTGAAACACTATTTGATGCATTGAATGGTCATCTATCTTCAACTACAAAAAATGTTTTTGTTGGTGATAACGAGTTTAGTTTAGATTTACGAAATAGATATGAACGATTTGAACTTGATGGGGAGAGAAATCTTTGGGGAGTTATTAGATATGAACACCATAGATTAATCACAGATTTTGATGGTTTACAACGAGATGAAACTATAGTAAAGAGAGGTCCATTTTCATTTGCGGAATCAATTAACAATCTTTTATTAATATTGTATGGCAGGAAAGAACATAGAAGTAGAATAATCAATGTATTAAATAATAAATTACATCCTCGTACTGAATTTATCACTGAAGTTTCTTTTTCCGGAGAAATGCAAAGACGATTTAAAGAACTTAACCCACACACCCCAACACTACACATAGGAGATACAAATGTCCCAGGGTGGCGTTCGCTTCGCGTATCCGGACCTAACATAACTAGGCCCGCAACTTACAGTTTAGTAGAACAAATTACTAGTGAACAAACAAGCTCAGGAATGGAACTTCATAATTTACGATGGAAAGTTATTCTTAACCGAGGTGGAACTGTTCAATGCTTTAGTCGAGTTGACAATCATGACTTTATTAGATACATGAAAGATAGAATATTTCCTTTGCTTGGTTAATAATACAAAATAATTACACGTTTTAATAAATCAATAGTTTCTGGACCAATAATTTTATGAAATATTACCTTATTTTTGTTAAAATCGAAATCAATATCTCCTGTTACATGCATATAATTCAAGATTACATTTCCAAATACTCCCGACAACTCAATTAACTTATTCAAATTGCATTCCAAATAATCAGAAAAATCGATAGGTAAATCCAATGTCAATGTAATTAACTCTTTCATATTATTTGTCGCATTAGTTAACCCAATCACTTCAGACGCTAAACTTTGAAATGCACACATATTTGTCAAATCAACTTCGATAGATTCAATTTTTTCATTAGTTTTATAATGAAATCTTATAAAACCCGATGAACTTGTTTTTCCATAACGATAGTTTGAAAAATTAATATTATTCCCTTCAAACTTAGCCTCAATGCCTCGCTCATTTAGTTTATTTATTAATAATTCTGAAGCACTTTCAAGAGATATTTCTGATTCTAATTTTTTACTACTTGAAATTTGGGTAATTGGAATATTTGGAGGCTTTACCAATTTCCAAAAATATTTCCTAATAAAAGTGACTCTATTTGAAATTACAGGACCAAGGGCTGGTTTTACAAAAAACTCACCAAATATAACACCTAAGAAGGTTCCGATGATTAAATCTATCCAATTCATTTTAAATCAAATGATTTGTTAAAATTGAAGTTTATCACCATATAAACCTAATCAATTTTTCACAAGGTAAGAGAGATAACTGAATTGCCATTTTTCTATTATTTTTATTCCTAAAATTATGATTTTATTTGGAATTATGATATCCATTCCCTTTGATAATCCTGCAATGAAAGATTTTACAAATTCTTTCAATTAACAAATTAAAAATAATGAAGAACTTTCTGCTTTATTCAAATCAATAGAATAATCATATGAAAAAAGTGTTGATTTTTCTATGGTTCTAATACAGATCTTTTATTTAATCATCTATTCTTTCAAGAGATTCAATATAATATTGAACTCTATTGTTTAACTGCCAAACAGAACGTGATGATAAGGGTATCCCAACAGGTTCCATATAACGACTAAACTCATTTATGAACGTATTTGCCATTTCAATGATTTTCTTCGGGCTGTATGCCTTCATTAGATAAAGTTCTGTGATTGAAAGAAAGTTCATTAAAATTAATTGCATATCATTAAACATCTGCGGTTTTGCTTTATCACTGTACAATCTTCGAAAAATATACGAATCTTCATAGTTGACCCAATTTCGTAATTCGAGAAAGTAATGAAAAATAGAGGTTTTATGACCATTAGAAACTTCTTTTAAACATTGTTCAATTTGAGGACATTTTATTCGTAACCCATAATCCCAATCAATTTTAGATGAAAACTCTGGTTGAATATATCCGTGACTATTTAGGACAAAACAAAAAGGTTGTGGGAAAAAATTTTTCGTATTTTCTTTTAAAAGAAGATCATTTGTAAATAAATTAATCATTTTTTTATGTCCGATTTGTTCAGCATTATTAGTACATCTCATCATCGCGGATAGGCCACAATACACACTGTAATAAAATTGAATGATTTTCCAAGCCGTAAATTTCATTCGTTCTTCGGCAGAAAGTCTATTATCTTGGTTGAAAGCAGCTTCATGATACCAAGCATTTCGCATATTCTTCAATGCCAAGGAAAAATCAAAATCTGTTTTCTCTCTAATCCTCGAAAAATGAGTTTTACCAAATTTCACCAACGATAAAGTGTCTCTACAATTATAGGACTGATAAACAGGATATTCAATGCGAATCAAATCTGCAAGAGAGTTGAGATAACCTTGATGCTTGAAAAAACCATCCATAATTTTTGAAGCTGCGTCGCTCATGTTCACTCACTAATACTCATAGTTTACCTATTGTTTCCTATGTAATCTTTGGACTCTCCATTTAATTCTATGAGTTTTTCTAATCTCTTGATTCGAATATTTTGATTTTTTACCATAAACATGGAAGATTTAACTTTTTAATTCATGAAAATACAAGTCCCTTTTTTGAAAAATATCTAATAGAGTTATTTGAGTATCATCAAGTGTTTTATATATAAAGTCTTTCAAGCCTTTCTGAACATTTCTTTTTTTTGCGATGAGATTTAAATCATATATATTTTTAGAAACCTCTTTTTTCCTAAGAAGGACTAGTTCCATTTCTTCGTCGGTGAGATTTTGATTTATACCAATCATTGCATATGAAGCTCTTTGCCCCCATGTTGGTTTTTCTGATCCATCGTTTCTTTCGGATATATACCCCTTAACGGATTGTACTTTTCTCTCAGGTCCTAATTTCCCCAATATATTGTATACCAGTTTTCTCATCGAACTAGCTGCTTGAACATGATTTGATGGATTTTGACTATGATACGCAATCCAGGTTCCTTCTAATTCTTCAATAAAAGATTGATCGATTTTCATCAAAATTTCAATTAATTCATTTTTTCTATCCAAGAATGAAGGGGTGTTTATATCATCAATTCTTTCTTGTATCAAAGCTTGATTTTCAAATGAGGGAGCTATCGATATTAAACCAGTACTAAGAGTTGAACCAAACGAAGTAAGGGTGGACATTTGAGCCTCATGAATGTAAATTAAATTCTCACTTAATTTTCCCATATTGTTCAGGAAATTATTCGATTGGACGTTGACGCTAAACGCAGTTGTTTCCATGTGATTCAGGGTCCCACGAGTGTACTCGTTATGGTTAAGTGCTCCTCCATGCCTTAGAACATCGATCACTGCGTAATTTTTTTGAATTAATTCTTCAGTAATTGGCGTAATATCATTTAAAACACGTTTCATTGCGTCTTGTTTTTTTCTTGCCTCTTTTAAATTGATATTTGTTTGAGATAAATTTGTTATAATATCTTTCCTCTTTTTTTCATTTACCTTTTTTTTCAAATTAGATACGTTTTATCCTTATCTTTTATTGTATAAAAAAGTAATTGAGGAATTTGATCAATTAATCTGAATAATTCCAAAATCAACTGTTTGACACCGTTAAATGTTAATAATTACTAAAAACATCACAACAGCACTGTAAAATTTTAAAAAGTTCCGTGTCTAACCTTAATTAATTATCAAAACCATTGATAAAATGGAAAGAAATTTACAAACTATCATTGAAAACTTTTAATCCATTTTTATCACAAGATAGTTTTGCATACACATGAAAGGCTCAAGGCCTCCTTTACATTGAGCACTTTGAAAATCGAAACAATCTTTACAGGTGCATTTATCTGGACGTCTTTTAAAATGCTGATTCCAGATTTGTAGATTTATTTTTTCATCTTTAACAAGTTGTTTGAATTTTTTCAGTTTTTTATTTTTCAAACATACCCCTCCCTCAAATTATCCGAATAGAATGGATCTAATGCTATCCAATGGAGCAATTTTTTAAAATGAAATACAGCTGCATCTATTGCCCTTCTAAATGACCATCCATAAAAATAGAAGAATCTCAAATAGTATCGTTTTATTCTTGTCCATTCACGTACAAAGCCAGGGACTACCCAATTCCTCGAATATCCAAGTCTAAACTCTGAGTGATGCCCTAGATAGCTAAGAAAATAATTCGCAATTCTTGAACCGTGCCCCCTCATTAATTGAATAAATACATTTGGAGCACCGTGAATGTCCTTCCATTGTTCAGAAAGCCAACTATGAGGTATAAATGTCCCACGATAAAGCATATGTATAACTCCACCTTGGCCTTCAGGGGTCTCAGTCTTACAATACTGAAATTTGTTAAACTTCCGTCTTATCCGTTTAATCAGTATCTCACAATGCCGATTAATCCTCGAAACATCGCTTAAAGATGAACTTGTCAAAGTTATGATACGAATAAGTTGACCTAAATATTGAGCAAACTGGATACCACTCATCAATCTCTGAAATAGCCTTAATCGTTTTCTCTTACGCTGTTGACTCCTTCTACGATTCTTCAGTTCATTAATGAAATCACGCGCCCAATTATTTCCGCGGCGAGATTTGACAGTATAATCAAGTGAAGTCTGATGATAACCTCTAGAGGCCTCCCCGACAATTACCCGACCTAGATGCGTCTTGACTTTCTTTTTATATAGTGGATTCGCGCTGGGTGGGTTCCCTACCCAGAACGCGCGAGTCAAGACGACACCCTCCCCGCCCCTGCGGGGTCACCTCGGCTTCGCCTCGGTGTAAAATCCCCTCGTTGATACCTATGAATCCAATAATCCAGAGTCTTAACTTGCCACCAGTAACCTGCATCGCTTAAAACTCGTTTATTATCAAGGGCGTGAAGCAGAATGGTTTTCTCATGAGCCTCGAACTCTTTACCCTGAAGTACCCTAATTGAATATCTTAATAGGTTATTAGCCCACAATATGCTCTCTTTGTGATTACTTCCCTTCTCACAACTTATTTGTGAATTGTTTCCAACTTTATTGTTTTGTTCACATTTAACATTCATAAATAACCATACAAAATATGTTCTAATATCAATTCGTCTTGTTTATATACTCATTATTACCCTCAAAATAATCATCAAAAACTTTAGATATGATAATAAACACTACAAAATTGATTAGCTTTGAAGTTTAAGAGATACCTCTCATGTATCGATACTCACTGCAGCGGCGAAGCCACCCGTATCTTAATTGGTGGAGTCCCCAAACTCAAGGGTAAAAACATGCAGGAGAAGCAAAAATACTTCCAAGATCACTATGATCATCTTGTAGGTACCATGCTTAAGGAACCAAGAGGTTTCTCAGGCATGCTTGGATCAGTGCTCACAGAGCCCACGGTACCTGAGGCTGACGTAGGCGTCATCTATCTATGGACTGATGGCTACTTCAGCGCCTGTGGTGACAGCACCTACAGTTGTTCCGCGGCGCTGGTCAACACAGGGATGGTCGAGGTTAAGGAGCCTGTGACCAACATCACGTTCGACACTGTCGCTGGTCTAGTCAAGACCAAAGTTGAGGTCGAGGACGGGTTAGCCAAGGCAATCTACATGCAGGGAGTCCCTAGCTTCTACTGGAAAACCATGAAGTTCGACGTCCCAGACGTCGGTGAAGTTGAGGCAGACATAGCTTACGGTGGCCTCTGGTACGCGTTCATCGACGCTGACAGCATCGGCCTAGAGCCTAGCTTGGAGAACAAGGATTACTGGATTCCCCTCGGCTGGAAGATCAGGAGCTATATCGCGGACCAGATCAAGGTAGACCACCCCGAGTACCCCGAACTGAACATACTGGACCTTGTGACCTTCTATACGAAGCCAAGCAAACCTGAGTACACCAGCAGGCACTGGAACGTGTTCGGTCCCAAACAGACGTGCAGAAGCCCCGCGGGAACATGTTCTAACGCAAGAATGGCAGCCATGTATGGAAAGGGTGAGCTTAAGCCCGGTGACGAGATAAAGTTCGAGTCAACCATCAGCACTGTCATGGTGGGCAAGATTGCCGAGGAGACGAAGGTAGGCAAATACAACGCAATAATACCCGACGTAATGGCGACCGCGTACATAACTGGGTTCATGCAGATAGTAATAGATCCAGATGACCCACTGAAGGACGGATTCCTTCTTTAACCCCTTTATAATTCTGCTTCTATAAGCATCTCTGGTGCATGTATCTTCAATAGCACCTCGACTTTCTCGAACTCTGTCAGGGTTTTGGTACCCTTCTTGGTGAGTTCATAGTTCTCGGCGCGTTTCCCTCTCTCATCGTAGCCTTGGCCTAGGAAGCCTTGGGACGTCAGCTGTCCTAGAAAGCCTTTGGCTTTCTTCTTCGGGAGGTATGTGCTTTCCATTATCTCCATTAGGCTCGTGCTCCCGTCCTTGATTGTCCTTAAAATATGCATTGAAGTCTGATACTTTGAGCGTTTGCCTAACATATGTTTCAGGTTCGCTTTGAACTGATTAAAAGGATTGTTAACCCATGTTACATACCATAGTTACATAAAATTGCTATTTTTTTCCTCCGAGTCCGTCATAGATTGTTAAATAATAGGTACATAGCTGTAATTGAGAGTGTGAATAAACTTGTCTAAGGAATACATCAAGTTAAACGCCGGTGACCCTGACGTTGAGGCGCCCCAGTTTGCCATCAATGTTGCGCTCAAGGCGATTATTGAAGGTGGGATGAACACCCACTATCCCCACTACACCGGCTACCCCGAGGAATTCCAGAAAGCCGTCGTAGAATACTATAAGCGGTTCACTGGAGTCGAGTACAAGCCGGAGAACGTGCTGCCCGCTGCTGGTAGCAGCGCCGCCCTGTACCTAGCACTCGCGTCCGTATTGAAGGAGGGCGACGAGGTGATGCTTTTCAGTCCCTATTATATGGGGCACACAAGAATCTTCGAGGGAATGGGAGTCAAAGCCAACCTTGTCCCGTTGAAGGCTGAGAACAAGTATCACCCCGAACTCGACGACATCGCGAAGACGGTGACCCCCAAGACCAAGGCAGTTTTAGTCTGTAACCCCGCGAACCCCACAGGCACAGTGTTCAACGAGGCTGAGTGCAAGGCGATCGGGGACGTTGCGGTGGATAACGATATGGCGATCTTCGCCGACGAGATCTATCTTCACTTCGTCTACGATGATAACAAGTTTGTAAGCATAGCGGGTCTCCATGACGACTACAAGGAGCGTACCCTTGGCATCATGAGTTTCAGCAAGACCTTCAGCATGACCGGCTGGAGACTGGGCTATGACATCGTCCCAGAGAGGTATCTTGAGAAAGCCAACATCATTAAGGGGCTCACTGCCCCCAGGCCCGCCACCTTCGTGTTCAAGATGGGCACCGCGTGCCTCCAAAGCGACTTCAAGTACGTCGAAGAGAGATGCGAGGAATACCAGAAGCGACGCGACTATTTCACCAAGGCGGTGAACGACCTTGGGTGGCCTTGCCACAAGTTTGAGGGAGCCTTCTACGCGTGGTTCGACGCGACCAGCACAGGCCTCAGCTCCAAGGAGTTCATAGACAAGCTACTGAAGGAGCAGAACGTGAGCATGAGCCCGGGAGACAGGTTCGGCGCCGACGGCTTCATCAGAGTGCCCTTAGTGCACCCGGTTTCGGTGCTAGAGGATGTGGTGGAACGCCTCAAGGCGTTCAAGGCCAACCTCTAGCCCACATTTTTAACATAGGATACCTCTTTCTCATCGAGTATGTTGCGTAAAAGGCAGTCTATGAAACGTAAGACTTCCAAGAAGCTACTGATCGAGTTAGCCGATGTTTTCGGAGAGATCAGGGCTGGGAAGGTAGAGTCAGCCGTGTTCGAGGACAAGCAGATATACATCCTTGACAACGCCGTGGCTTATGTACGGGACGCGAACGGGCTGTACCCATACCTAAGGGCAGAGAAGGTCGATACTCTCCCTAAAGTAGTGGTTGATATGGGGGCTATCCGCTTCGTCTGTAATGGTGCAGACGTCATGGCTCCAGGAATCACGGAGATGGACGCCTTTGAAGCTGGTGCCCTAGTGGTCATCAGGGACATGACTCACGGTAAGGCGCTCGCAGTCGGTAAAGCAAAAAAATCCTCAGCTGAGATCGAAGCTAGCCGCAAAGGCAAGGTAATTCAGAATCTTCACTATGTTGGTGACAAACTCTGGAACGCTGTTTAGATGTATTTTAGCATCTGTAGCCGTGGTATAATGAATATGAACGCTGCTGCTGCGGCGAACAGTAACACAAGTATGATTGCCCAGATGCTCCAGTTAAATACCTTCCACCAGATACCGTACTTTTCTACGCCTCGTTTATAATTGGCTTCGTATTCTAGAATCGCGTTCTTTATGCCGCTGGGTATGCGTCTGATGGCTCGGAAAAAGCGTCGAGTCCTGCTGGGCTTGCTCACTGGTATCCCTCGTTATTTGTCTGTGGGGTTTTATTGTTTTTCTAGGGGGTTGGTGGGAACATTTATAACTGATATGAATAACACTTCATATGAAAAATATTTCATGGAGAGATGGTGATGGTGAAGAGAAAAATAGTCAAGATCGACGAAGAGAAATGCAACGGCTGCGGACAATGCATCCCAAACTGCGCGGAAGGCGCACTCAAGATCATTGACGGCAAAGCCAAGATAGTAAACGACGTATATTGTGATGGACTAGGAGCATGCCTAGGTCACTGCCCAGAGGACGCTATAAGCATCATCGAGAGAGAAGCCCCAGATTTCGATGAGGAAGCAGTGCACGATTACCTCAAATCCCAACTAGAAGCCCCTGTATTCAGCTGCCCAGCCACACAAACTCTGACACTTCAAGAGAAAAATGTCGAAGCGTCTTCAACGTCCTCCAAGTCAACTCTCAGGCATTGGCCTGTCCAGCTTAATCTGGTTCCAATTAAGGCGCCTTTCTGGGATGACGCGGATCTACTGTTGATGGCTGATTGTGTCTCTGTTGCGTATCCTGACCTTCACGGGAAGTTACTGAAAGGAAAAAGCGTCATGATTGGGTGCCCCAAGTTCGATGACTCAAGGCATTACATCGAGAAACTTACCGAGATATTGAAGCAGAACAATGTACATAGCCTCACAGTGGCTATAATGGATGTTCTGTGCTGTAACGGTCTCGGAAGGATAGCTGAGCTTGCGCTGGATGGATCAGGCAAAATGATTCCTTCCCAGCGGCTTGTGATAACTGTCCAAGGTGAGGTCCGGAGAGCTTAACACCTAGCTTTTCACATAAACTTTAAGTGGAGTGATTCACCCATTCAAAAGATTCGGTGAATAGAGTATGGGTATGTTAAACGACATAAAGATTCTCGATTTTAGTCACGTATACTTTGGACCATACGCTACAATGGTTATGGCCGATATGGGCGCAGAGGTACTCAAGATCGAGCCCCCATGGGGTGAGCTAGCGAGGCTCTACCCCCCACACTTCGGAGGCGTAAGCAGCGTATTTCACTACTTGGACCGTAATAAAAAGAGTATAAGTCTCAACCTCAAGGACCCTAAAGCCAAGGAAATTGTGCTTGAACTGGTAAAGCAGTGTGATGTTGTAGTTGAGAACTTCAAACGGGGCACAATGGAAAAACTTGGCCTCGGCTACGAGGACATCAAGAAAGTGAAGCCCGACATTATTTACGCTAGTTTAAGCGGTTTTGGGCTTGATGGTCCCTACAAGGACCGCCCCAGCTTTGCACCCATCGCAGGCAGCTATACCGGTTGGTACAGGCTTACAGGGGATAACGTGGACCCTAAGGGGCCACCAATCGTGCCAGCGGCTTGGCACGGTGACCTTGACCCTGGTCTATGGGCTGTCATTGGAGTACTAGGGGCTATCAGACATAGAGATAAAACAGGTGAAGGTCAACTCATAGATGTTAGTCAAATCGACTGTATGCTCGCTCAGACGGGTGTCCAGATCACAGGTTACACTTTGAGTGGAAAGCTTCCGTATGAGCGAAGCCTTGAGAGGATAATGGGTCCTACAACTTTTGGGGTTTTCGAGGCCAGTGACGGCTACGTCTACATCGCCGCTGACCCTAATATGCATCAGAGGCTGATGATGGCGCTGGGTGTCGATGACTTAGGGGAGGGCAGAACTGTCCTTGATAACTGGGTAAAAGATAGGACTGTTCAGGAGTGTGTGGATGGTATCGTTCCATACAGTATTCCAGTAGCGCCCATACTCCAGATCGATCAGACCCTCGAAGACCCGCACGTGAAGGCACGTGGAACCATCGTTGAAGTTGAACACAAGACAGCGGGCAAGGTTACAATGCCCGGGTTCCCTTTGAAGATGAGTGCTACCCCAGGCGAGATCAAGTATGCTGCTCCCTTATTGGGTGAGCACACAGCCGAAGTTCTGAAGGATCTGTTGGGTTACAGCGACGAGGAGATAGAAACTCTTCGCAAGGCAGCTATTATTACAGTTGCTTAACCTTCTTTCATTTTTCTTGCGTAATTCTTGGTTCAATCACCAGATTTTATTTATTGAACGTCTTGATGGCCAAATAATAATAAACCATCTTTATTACCAAGTTTTTTTATTCATTAAACTATGGATGAGATGCCCGAGTTTACTCATCAACGCAAGGAGATGGTGAAACGATACACCCGAGTGGGGTACATAAAAAGCAACGCTGTAGCGGAGGCCATTCTCAGGGTGCCCCGGGAGGAGTTCATGGACCCCCGTTTCAGGGAGTACAGCTACTATGACCAGCCTTTCGCTATCCCTGGGGACGGTAGGCAGACCATCTCGGCGCCCTACATGTATCCTATTAGTTATGAGCCGTTGAAGCTCCGCGAAGGAATGAAGCTTCTTGAGGTGGGAGCCGGGTCAGGGTACGGCGCCGCTCTCGCCAGAGAACTCGTAGGAGAAACAGGGAAAGTAGTTGCAATAGAGATCAACTCAGTCACCCACAAGTTCGCCAAGGAGAACCTTGAGCGAGCGGGGTACAGTGACATTGAGTTGGTCCTCGGCGACGGGTCCCTCGGGTACCCTGAACATGCCCCATATGACGCTGTTAGCATCACCGCGTCAACCCCCAGTGTACCGCCCCCAATCTTGGATCAGTTGGCTAGCCCAAGCCGTCTTATTGCACCGGTAGGTGGAAGCCACTACACGGGGCAGGATCTATTGCTCCTAGAGAAAGATGAAGAGGGGCAGGTCCATGAAAAGAAACTCATGAAGGTGGTGTATGTGCCGCTGCTAGGTGAGTACGGTTGGAGACCAGGCAAGTAGATCATTTAAATCCCAAGTGGCTACTCAAAGGGAGAAGACAATGAAGGCGGGTATAGTCTCCAGGACCGACAACCAGGACTCGTTAGCCGTTGCAAAAAAGATTATCGAGTTCCTCAAAGCCAGAGGAGTAGATGTCCATGTGGAGACCGACACCGCGTTATCACTAGGGCTAGACGATGGTAACAGTCAGCTAAGCGACCTCGACGGCGACTTCATTGTAACCATCGGCGGAGACGGAACCATTCTCAAGACCGCCATGGAGATGAAGCACGCTGAGACCCCCATTCTGGGAGTAAATATGGGGCGAAGAGGTTTCCTCGCCTCAGTTACTGTAACAGAGGCTGAACAAGCCCTAAACAGGGTTCTTGACAAGGATTACTTCCTTGAGGAGAGCCTCAAAGTGAGCAGCAGGTGTCTGGACTCGGATATCGTGATGCCAGACGGTCTAAACGAGGTGCTTGTCGCTTCCTCTCTCCCTAGCAAGATGCTTCTATTGGAACTCAGCGTTGACGACGATAAGATCACGGAGGTACAGGCTGACGGTGCCCTCGTGGCGACACCTGCGGGATCAACGGCTTACAACCTTTCCGCTGGCGGGAGCATAGTGACGCCTAAGGTAAACGCTTTTGTGCTTACCGCTATCTGTCCATACAGTTACTTCAAGAGTCTTGTCCTGCCAAAGGAGTCAAAGATTAACATCAAGCTGATGAAGCCGAAGGCTGAAGGAATGGTTATAGTTGATGGGCGGGCTTTCTCAGCGGTCAAGCCGTTTAGCAATATCGAGTGCACCGTTAGCCCCCACAAAACGCGTTTCATTAGGTTCCAGAGCTTTTACACGCGGATAAAGAAACGGGTAATGTACCTCTAAAGAACGTGAACACGTTGAAAGTACTTATTCTTGACACCTCAGCTTTCATCCAGGGTCTTGACCCACAAGGAGCCAAAGTATTCACGGTTCCCCTCGTTGAAGGCGAGGTAAGAGACGAGATGGCCAAAATAAGGCTCATGAACGCCATTGAAACGGGGCGACTAGTGGTTAAAGAGCCTGAGGAATCCTACTCAGACCATGTCAATAATAGGACACGTGGAATGGGTGAGGCACACAAGTTATCGGCCACAGATAAACAGATACTTGCTTTAGGGTTCCAGCTTCAAGCTGAAGGTCTAGACCCTGTAATCGTGTCGGATGATTACAGTGTCCAGAATATGGCTGACACCATGGGGTTAAAGTACAGGGGAATGGCGACTCAGGGCATCAAGAGCCAGCTTCAATGGGGCATCTACTGTCCTGGCTGCCGTCGAAGATATGATGAACCACAGCTAGACGACGTGTGTCCAATATGCGGCACTGAGTTGAAAAGAAAACCCATAAAGAAACGTGGCGTTAGGCGTCAAGGCGGGAGATGAACCTTCCCGAGCCCTTCCCTGATAGGACCTGTCCTTCATCCATGACGACGTTGCCCCTGATTATGCTCATCACTGGGACGCCCTGGACCTCCATGCCGTCGTAGGGAGTCCAGCCACACGCTGTTATTTGGTCATCGTTGCTCAGCTTCATCTTGCGTTTCAGGTCTATGATGACCATGTCTCCGTCTGCGCCAGGCAGTATCACACCCTTCCGCGGATATATGCCGTAGATTCTGGCAGGATTCTCAGCCGAGACTGCTGCAACACGCTCCAGACTGAGCCATCCCTCATTTACACTGTTCAATAGTAATGGCAGGAAAGTATCAAGTCCAGGTATCCCGTTGGGTGCATCGAACATGTCTTCAATACCCGCCTCCTTACTCTCCTTGCTGTATGGCGCATGGTCGGTGGCGACCGTGTCTATCCAACCTTCCTGAAGGAGACGTCTTAACTCGTTCTTGTCCTCCTTGGTGCGAGGCGGCGGCGCGAACTTTAACCAGGGACCCTGCTCCTTAACATCGTCCTCGGTGAGGTACAAGTACTGGGGGCAGGTCTCTACGTAGGTCTCGGCTCCACCTAGCTTGGCCTCAGCACTGTACCAAACGGTCTCCGGTACCGCTGTGTGGACTATCATTCCCCTTGCACCTGTTGTCCAGAGGTAATCGATCATGCGTTTACCCGCCTCCACCTCAGCGATCCTTGGCCTCCATTCTAAATGGGCGCTGAAGTCCTTTCTTCCCTCGTCGCGGAGCCGTTTATAGTTGTCACGTAGTATCGCGTCGTTCTCGGCGTGAATGAGAGCGAGACCTCCGCACTCTGCAAGCTCCTTGAATCTTTCAATGACGTAGCCATCAAAGGTCTGAGGCCATTTGGGACCCGCACTGCTGATGAAAAACTTGACACCAGTGACTCCTGCCTTCCACATCTCCGTTAATGTACCATCCGGGAATCCCGCCGCGCATCCTGCATGGATACAGAAATCCACATAGGCACTCTTTTCCATGATTGCCCGTTTCTCCTTGAACTCGTCGATGTGGAAGCACCCCATCTGGGTGCCAGGCATCTCAAGCATCGTCGTGACACCTCCTTTGGCTGCGGCTTTCATGCCTGAAGCCGCGGTCTCTGGGAGAAGGAACGTGTGAGCGTGCCCATCTAGAAGACCCGGCAGTATGTAGTTTCCCTTGGCATCGATTT
>JAOZHP010000054.1 GCA_026014815.1 Candidatus Bathyarchaeota archaeon | reverse complement strand
GCTTGTGCCTATTATCGTTACTGGTGAGATTGGTGAATATCAGCTTGTGGCTGGGCACCGAAGGGTGGAAGCGGCAAGAGTTGTCGGGTTGCAGTCGATACCGGCGATCGTCAGGGATAGCGATGTGGCCGAAGCGGCCGAAGTGACGTTCGCAGAGAACTTCTTTCGCAAGGACCTGAGCCCCGTCGAGCTTGCATGTGCATTGAGCGATTGCATAATAAACCAGCAAATGACGGTAAAGGAGATGGCCGCCGGCTTTCACAGGAGCGAGCATTGGGTGCAGCAGATGATTGCCATAGCCGGCTGGCCGGGTGACGTGCTGGAGGCGATTCACTGCGAGGCGATATCGGTGAGCGCAGGAGCTAACCTGGCTGTTGTCACAGACGATAAGTATAGACGATTTCTGGTTTCCAATGCGGTGGATTCCGGAGCGACAGCGAGGACAACGTCCGCCTGGCTCCAGGCCTGGCGTGCGATGCAGCCACCGGAGCAGGCGGTTGAAGCTGAGCCTGTGACGGCAGGGCCTGTGCCGATTCCGATGGTACCGCAGGCTCCGTGTTTCTGCTGCTCGCAGATGTTCAAGGTGAATGAGATGTCGCACGTGCCGGTTTGCGGTGCGTGTATTCAGATAATAAGGCAGGTGGGAATGCCAGGAGGATAGTTTGTGTTTTACTTGCCATCGTAGTTGCCTGTAAGGCAGATTTCATAGTGAACGAGGTGCTTGTACTTTTTTGCGTGCTTGGCGGCCAGTGCTTGCCCGTTCTTATAAAGCTCGCAGTGCCAATTGCAGTTTTGGCAGGTCGCTATGAAGTGTATTACCCAAATCTCTTTTCTCATTAAGAATTTCCGTCCATCTCTTCGATGGCCTTTTTCATATCATCGGCATTGGGATGGGTGTAGATCTGCGTGCTGCTTATGCAGTTGTGGCCGAGAAGCTGCTGAACGGTACGAATATTGGTGACACGCATAAGTTTACTTGCGAAGGTGTGGCGGAGCATATGAGGATTTACAGGCCTGCCCAGGGCCTTGTAGCCGGCGGCGTTGATTATGTTCTCGACCTGCCTGGTAGTTAGGCAGGAATTGCTTTGCGGAGCGTTGAAGACACGGTAGGTGGGGCCGTGGTCGAGCTTAAAGGGCATGTGGGTGAAGAAGTTGTCGATAGCGAGGAAAAGCCGGCCTCCGATCGGGACGGAGCGCCCCTTGTGGTTCTTGGTCATGTCACTCGTTAGGTAAAGAGATTTGACAGGATTGGTTTCGAACCACAAATGCGATAGTTGGAGCTGGACAACTTCGCCGACACGAAGGCCGGCATCGAGCATAAGTACGGCAATCAGATAGTTACGGAGGCCCTTGCAGAATAATTTGCCTTTAGAGTGATCCTTCTTGAGGGCTTCGAGCAGAGCTTCCTGCTCTTCTGTGGTGAGAGTTTTGGGCGTTCTTGCGTTGCTCATTTATTTTTTCCTCCGAAGCAAGATGTATATACCAATCACGTAGAGCAATGTCAGGATATCAACGGTAAGCGAAAAGAAATATTTAAGGTCCAAGATGTCACCTCATAACTAAAAGACAATAGTAAGAATGACGAACAAAAGTACGAGAAAAAGGATGATGAGTTTTAAGATGTAATGCCAGTGTCGCCAGCGGCGTCGGTTGTTCCAGTCGTTGTTCAATGAAGATACTTCATCGAGAAGCTTGTCACGTTCGACCATATCGTCGTAATTAGAGAGATCAAGACTGCCGAAGCGTTTAGTAATGTCGTTGAGATTTTCAAAATATTTACGATCTGAATTCATGGCTTGTTTTCCTCCGATACAAGAAAAGGGCTGTGAATGGTTTGAAGATTATCAATGTGCCGGCGAGAGGCACGAAGCTGCACGTCTATGCGGTCAAGGTCCAGCTGGGCCTTTTGATAATTACGGCGGTCAACGGCCTCGATGACCTCACAGCACAGGTCCTGAATCTTTTGGACGCGATTGGTTATTGTCATCATATACTCCTTTACATAGTGACATAAAAGAAAAAACCGGCCGGCAAGGAGCGGAAAAAACCGACAATGATCCGTAAGGATGCGCCGGCCGGACAAAAGAGAGATAAACACTCTGCGCTCAGTGTGGCCTAGAAATAAGCTTTGAGTTTGGGATTTGAGACTCTCTTTTGGAAGTGCGAAGAAAAAAACGGCGGACGGTCGAGAAAGATCTACCGGTACTGATGAAACCGGAGTGCGACCGGCCGCCTCCGTACTCAGATGCGGAGCACGCATCGAAGGTCTGGATGTCACCTGCCAAAAAAAGCCGGATTTAGCTTTGGATATTTGGAGGCTTTTTTTAGGCCAAAGGTGACACTTGAGAAAAGCGAAGCTATGAGTACGTTTCATGATATCAAATATAATGCAATGCGAAGTTTTGTCAAGGGTAAAATGGAAATTATTTTGACGAAGTTATTTTACCTGGCTGACTATCGATAGCGCCGATCACTTCGCATTTTACACAGAAAGCGAACTTTTCGGAAAAACAGACAAAAACTTCTAATAAATCAGGGCTCCAGCCCCGAATAGGGGCTGGTGGGCTAAACGGAAGGAGTTCGACGAGATGGTGGGCATTTGGCGGGCTT
>JAOZHP010000053.1 GCA_026014815.1 Candidatus Bathyarchaeota archaeon | reverse complement strand
GGACTGCTCCGAGTTCATCGGCGAGGCCTGCGACTTCGACTACTTTTCTGCTCACGGTCTTGCTCCTTCTACTATGTATTGTGAATCGAGACTCACAATAACACGGGAGCGCTGCCGTTGTCAAGTTACCTTGATTATGTCAAGTAGGATCAATCACTTAGGGGAGTTGGGAAGTACACGATTTGGTTGAACTTCTCAGCGGAGTTGATCAGGCCAGCCTCATGTAGGTCGTCGAGTATTTGCATGCGACGTTTCTTATCGATGCCTCGTGTGTTGCGCATGATGACTGCTAACGGAGTGTAGCCGTGCTGAAGTGCGTTGCGTTGGTTGCCACTCTGCTGCTGCCCAGCGTACTTCTTCGGGTCGTTGATGATGCGTTCGATCTTAAAAGAATCCTTCTCGGTGTAGCTCTCACCTGAAGCCGTCACGCTTACCTTAGCCTCCCAACAGTTGTTGCTCCATGTCACAAGGTCGATTGCCCATCTGCACAGATCGATGTCAATGACCGGTCGGTGTGCGTTTACTCCTACAGCTGCGAGCCCTGCGAGGATAAGTGCATTTTGGTTGGCTCTCGCCCAGCTGTATTGGCCTGCTCCACTCCGACGTCCAGAAGCCTCCTCGAACTTTTCGAATGTGGAGTAAGTGCGGTTGTCTGCAAACCTGACTTCCGTGAAATCACCGTCAGCAGGCTCATGATCGCGGAGCTGTTTTGCATGCTTAGCAATTGCAGAAGGGAATACAGTGCTGCGATTTAAGTTTCTGCTCCGGTACTCCGTACCGGTGTCAAAGAGAATGAAACGATTAACAAAGCCTGTCTCAGATGCAGCACTGGTCAGAGCTTCCATCAGGAAGTCAGGTTGCGCAGTAGCAAGCACTGTAAGGAAGGGATACTCAAGAGCTGGGATTGTATTCTTACGTCCCGGAGTTCCAGCAACATTAGAGTTCGCCGCACCGAAGAGGGAGATAACGTGACTCAGTATTGTGAAATCCTGTGAGTTGGTATTCCTCGCCCCTGCCATGAAACGAGCGGCCTCATCCCATATCCAGCACGCCATACCCTCTTCGACAATGACGTCGAGCATTGCATAGTAGGATTGAAAACCTCGAAAGACGACGTCGTCGAGCCCCAGTTTCTTTCCGAATTTAGTGATAGCCCGTAACACTGAATCCTTTCCTGACCCTGTCGAGCCAGTGACCATCAGATAAGGTTGCAGGGGTGTCTTCCAGTGCTGCACGACGTAGTGATTGCAGGTTGCTAGCGCAGTGCACATGATTCCGGCAGCTAACCCGAAGATCGGCTGATCCTTATACGACTGTCGGTACGCCCACTGGCTAGCCTCTCCGATAAGACCGGGCACCTCCAACAGTGATGGGTCGAATGCCAGCCTCGTAGGCTCAGGTTTGAGATTCGGTGGGGCCAGCACCACCTTGCCCTCCGCCTTACCACTCTCTGTCCACCTGCGCAGTGCTACGATCACTGGCATGCTCATCCAATCTTGCAGCGTCGTGAATCCCTTCGTGCGATCACCTGCGTGGTGCTTCTCGATGGTGTTGACCACGGAGCCCTTGCGGTCTTCGAGTTCGTCTTCATCCTCTTGAATAACAGTGAGCACTGCACCCATCACGCGTTTGATTTTGTCTTCCTGCCACTCCTGATGACATAGCGCACCCGTGCACGCATGCACGTAGTCGTGACGTGATCCTTCTGTCGGATAGAAATGAGTGAACACCGCGGCGACTGCGACTTCATCGGCATAACGTTCGATGTCGAGCTTACTCAGCTCGGTGAACTCGGCATCGATATCATCGGCGAAGTAAATGCCACCATCAGGGTGCCTCGATGGAGGGATTACTGACTGTGCTCCTGTGGAACGGATCTCGATGATGGTGCCCAGTTCCGACACCTGCCACTTGTGAGTTTCGGCACCGACGATGCGGTAAACGTAGTGAGAATCTTCCTTGCCGGTGCGTCCGTAGATGAATGTCTCAGGCAGAATGTGTGGAGCTACCTCGACAGCCTCATCCATGTCCAGATCGATGTCGGTGGCGTGGTCGGAAGCCTCGCCCCAGAGCGCACCGATGTTGTCTCCCGGCTTGAAAGCTCCATTGTTGAAATCTTCTTGAACCAGCCGGAGATGAGGCCAGTTGGTGCCTTTGGGCCGTTTGGACCTACTCCGGAGCGGGACCGTGTAAACGCCCCGGTCTAACCAATACTCTGCGGTTTGCGCAAGGAAGTCAGTTAACGTAATCTGTGCCAACTCGTCCTTCCTCAGGGTCTGGGTACCGGGGAGGGGGTGTTAATGACCGACACGGAAATTGCGCTCCCTCTCCAATTTTGATGAGTGTTTATTGTTTGCTGGGCTGACCAGACTAGCAGATCAACCGGAGCACTGGAAATGGTCTTTACCCAACAGGGCTCATGACGAGCATCAACCCCGACTGCCAAGAAT
>JAOZHP010000052.1 GCA_026014815.1 Candidatus Bathyarchaeota archaeon | reverse complement strand
ATTCTCGAAAAACTACGCAGGAACACAGGAAAACCCATTAGAACTCATGCTCGTGACATGATTATTCTACCCGAGATGCTTGGTAGGAGTATATTCGTGCACACCGGTAAGGAGTTCAAGGAAGTTGCGGTAAACGAGAAGATGCTGGGTCACTACCTTGGTGAATACGCCATCAGTATGAGCCCAGTGCGTCACGGACGCCCCGGAATCGGAGCATCTCGTAGCAGCATGTACATCCCGTTAAAGTAATCGTTTTTCTTCTACTTTATTATTCAACAATAAAGTTCATTTTATTGATTCAACTATAATTGTCATTAATGTTTCAGCAAGTTAAACTATCTAAAACATATGTAATACCTACTATTCATATATTGTAAATAGTATGTAAATAGCATGTTCCCTATAACCATTACTTAGGGAATCCTTTTTATATTAAGCTCCGATTCAATGTAGGCGAACGGTGCGTATATGCCATCCTGGAAGTATTCAGTGCAAGGGTTAAACCCGGACAAGACCGCGTTAGCCAGCGGTCGGGATCTCAGAATTAAACCAAAGACTGCAAGAGAGATCTGTCATCACATAAAAGGCATGAAGCTTGAACAAGCAAAAGAATTTCTAGAAAATGTTGTGGCGCTAAAGCAGCCTGTTCCTTATTACCGATACCGGAGGAAGGTCCCCCACCGGAAGGAGTTACAGGGACATGACGCGGGCCGTTACCCCGAGAAAGCTGCAAGCGCTATATTGAAGATCCTTGAATCCGTGGAGGCTAACGCGGAGTTCAAAGGGCTATACGCAGATAGGTTAAAGATTGTACACATGGCTGCTCACCGCGGCAGAGTCATACGGAAGTATATTCCGAGGGCTTTTGGCAGGGCTTCCCCATACTACAAGCATCTGACCCACATTGAGGTCGCAGTTGAGGAGTATTAATGTCTGTAGTAAGGCGTATCATAAAAGATAGTATTGAACGCGTTCGGGTTGACGAACTGCTAATGGAGGAATACGAGCAAGCGGGTTATGGAGGCATCCAGCTAACCAAGACCCCCCTCGGGGCACAGATCAATTTGTTCGCTATGAGACCAGGCCGAGTAATAGGAAAACGTGGACGGGCCATCAAGCAAGCGTCTGAGCGTCTGGAGGTGGAGCTAGGTCTATCTAACCCCCAGATTACCGTAATCGAGGTTGAAGTACCCGAGATGAATCCCCAGATTATGGCGTCAAGAGTAGCAAACGCTTTGGAACGAGGCGTTCACTTCAGAAGAGCTGTCTTCTGGAGCTTGAACAGGATCATGGCGGCTGGTGCTCTCGGATGCGAGGTCATACTCAAAGGCCCACTCAGAAGCTCACGCTCTCGTTTCGAGAAAGTGGTGGAAGGTTATGTACCAAAATCCGGTGATCCTGCACTTAGATGGGTTCATAGTGCAACTATGCACGTCAAAATGAAGAGGGGTATGCTCGGAGTCACGGTAAAAATAGTTCCACCAGAGGCAAAGTTCCCTGACAAAGTCAACTTAGATTCACTGCCAGAGATAGAGTATCAGCCTCCGGCTCCGGTCGAGGAGCCTGCTCCTGTTGCTGAGGCTCCAGTAGAAGCACCCACTGAAACACCTGCAGAGGAGACAGTGGAAGCAGAGCCGGCAATCGAAGAAGCAGAACCCTTAGTGACAGGGGAGCCCGAGCCTGAAGTCGTCGAGGAACCAATTGTAGAAGCCGAGCCTGAAGCGGTCGAAGAACCAAAAGATTCTGAGACCGTTATTGAGGAAAAGGTTGAAGCAGTATCAGAGCCAGAGGTAGTCGAAGCGCCAGTTCCTGAACCTGAAAAGCTCCCTGAGCCAGTTGAGACAAAACCGGAGAAGTCTCCTGAGGAGCCTAGCGAGGAAACCAAGGAGGAGTAACCTTGCCTATACTCAGGATGAACGAGATCAGAGAGATGTCCACCGAGGAAATGGAGGAAAAACTCCAGGAGCTTAGGACAGAACTCACGAAGATCAAGACAATGATCAGGGCAGGCGGTGCAGTCGAGAGCCCAGGCAGAGCGAAGGCTCTACGCAAGACCATAGCACAGATACTCACTGTCATGAACGAGGAGGCAAAGTGACTTGTCTTTTCCCAAAGCAAGTAACATCCTCAACCATGAGCTAATCGGTCTAAAAGTAGAGGTCCTGCATGATAGCAACCCTAGCAACCAGAAAATAAAGGGAGTTATCATCGACGAGACAATGAAGACACTCGTCATTAAGCAAGACCGGGCCAAGCGCATTGCTAAGAGAAACGCAGTTTTTAAATTAAATTTAGACGGTGCAGCCGTCAAAGTCGAGGGCAGAGCCCTCATGGGAAGACCCGAGGACAGGGTCAAGAAAAAAGTAAAGAGAAGATGGTAGGGCGAGAACGAAAATGATGACCCTAAAACAACCAGAATTAGAGTGCAGCGAAGTAGACTGCCCATTCCACGGCACACTATCCGTACGGGGAAGAGTGCTAGAGGGCATAATAGTCAGCACTCGTATGCAGAAATCAATCGTAGTCAGGTTAACTTACACAAGGTACGACAAAAAGTATGAGCGGTATGCCCGCATGAGTGGAAGGATCACAGCTCACAGCACACCATGTGTCCCTGTGAAAGTAGGTGACACCGTAAGGATCGCAGAGTGCAGACCACTCAGCAAGACAAAGTCCTTCGTGGTCGTCGAGGTAATTAAGGAGGCGTAACTGGATGTCGAAGAGAATTAAGCGTAGGATTCTTCCGAGGAAAAGAACATCCGGCGGCCTCACGATTGGAAGTATGATTAACTGTTGCGATAACACCGGGGCAAGGCGCCTCAAGATAATTCAGATGATGGGTTACAAAGGAAGGCGTAGAAGACTTCCAAGCATCGGCGTCGGTGACCTCGTCATCGTGTCATGCCGTGAAGGCACACCCGAGATGAGGAGGCAACTATTCAACGCTGTTATTGTAAGGCAGAAACGTCTCTACCAAAGGCAGGATGGCACCCGAGTTCAGTTCGAGGACAACGCAGCCGTCATTCTGACACCTGAAGGCATACTAAGAGGCTCAGATATTAAGGGCCCTGTGGCCAAGGAGGCCGCGGAGCGGTGGGCCAGGCTAGGTAACATAGCGAGGATGGTGGTTTAAATGAAGAAAGTAGTAACCAAGCCATCAACTGTCCGTAGGAACATGTACAATGCCAGCAACCAGAGGAGAAGAAAATTCATATCAGCTCCCTTGTCACCAAGCTTAAGGGCCGAGCATGGGACGAGGACAATGTCCGTTGTGGTCGATGATACTGTTACTATTACAAAGGGAGACAGGAAATTATCAGAAGGCAAAGTTCTTCGCGTCGATACCAAGACAAGCCGCGTATACATAGAGGGCGTGACTAGGAATAGGCAGGACGGTTCAACAGTTCAGATTCCTGTAAGGGCAGAGAACGTTATGATCACACGCCTCAACATGGATGACCCGTGGAGGCGAGATATTCTGGAGCGTAAGAGCTTCAGCGCGGAGGAGAAGTAACAATGGGAAACAAAGGACCAACAAAACACATGAAGAGGCATCAGAGCCCAGCGTTCTGGCCTATTCACAGGAAAAGCGGAGTATGGACAATAAAGACAAGTTCAGGTCCCCACTCAACAGCGACATCTATCCCAACGACAGTCCTCATCAGAGACCAGCTAAAATACGCTAAGACGGCTAAGGAAGCAAAGTACCTCATCAAGCAGGGCAAGTTACTGGTCGACGGTAAACAGCGAATCGATGAGAGGTTCCCCGTTGGACTGATGGACTTGGTATCAATCCCTGACTCGGGTGAGGTCTTCAGAGTGTTACCCGATCACAATGGAAGACTCAAGCTCCAGCCAATAACAGGCGACGAAGTAGCTTTCAAACTATGTAAGATCAAAGGAAAGACCTCGCTCCCAGGTAAAAAAACTCAGCTTAACCTTCACGACGGCCAGAACCTGACGATCGCAGCCGAGTCAGACCAATACAAAGTAAACGACGTGCTGAAGATCAAGGTCCCCGAGAAAGAGATCATGGATCACATCGAGTTCAAGGAGATGCAGCAAAGCATCATCACTGGTGGCAGAAGTCAGGGAGCAAAAGGTATGATCATAGGACTCGGACCCGAGCCCGGCTGGAAGAAAACCGCGACAATAAGAACCGCCGAGGGAGAGGATATCAAGACTCTCGCAAGGTACGTTTTCGTCGTAGGCTCCAAGGAGCCAATTATCACACTTGACGCTGGTGAAGAATGATGTCAGAGAACCCTATGAAGAAGATTAAGATCGGCAAAGTAGTCGTGAACATCTCAGTGGGTGCATCTGGCGATCCCCTCACCGACGCAACGACCATTCTTCAACATATCACAGGTCAGCAGCCAACACATCGCGTGGCGAAACAGACCATTAGGCAGTGGGGCATCAGGAAAGGTGAGCCCATCGCATGTATGGTTACACTTCGTGGCAAGAAAGCTGACGAGTTCCTCAAGAAAGCCTTCACAGCCGTAAGGGATCAAATAAACCCCAAGAGCTTTGATCAAGACGGCAACTTCGCCTTCGGAATAAGGGAGCACATCGATATACCTGGCACACGCTACGACCCTGCAACAGGGATCATAGGCATGGATGTCATGGTACAGATTGAGCGCCCTGGTTACCGTGTTAAACGGAGGAAATGGGCACGCTCTAAGGTTGGGAGCAGCCACCGGGTAACACCAGAGGAGTCAATGAACTACATCTCTGAAGTCTATGGGGTAAAAGTAGGTCAAGATCAATGAGTAACCAAATACCAGCTAAAGAAAGAAGCTACGGTAAGGGTAGCCGAGGATGCATCAGGTGTGGCACACGAGACGGCCTCATCAGGCGCTACGGTATCAACCTCTGCCGTCAGTGTTTCCGTGAAGTAGCAAAAAGTATGGGATTTAAGAAATACCGGTGAAATAAATGGATCCACTTGTAAACGCCCTAAACACCATCTCCGCTCATGAGGAGAGACGCCTAAACGAGTGCATAATCACTCCAGCGTCAGGCCTAGTGGGTAAAGTGCTTCGCCTCATCCAGGGCAAAGGCTACGTGGGTGAGATAGAGTACATCGATGATGGTCGTCAGGGCAAGTTCAGGGTCCAGCTATTCGGCAGGATAAACAGCTGCAAGGCTGTTACCCCTCGTTTCAAGACTCGTGTCTCCGAGATGGAGAAATGGGAGAAACGTTACCTGCCAAGCAGGAACCTTGGAGTCGTGATTCTTAGCACCAACAAGGGTGTCATGGATCACGTTCAGGCAAAAGAAGAAAACGTGGGCGGCGTACTGCTGGCCTACGTCTATTAGGTGAAAAAATGTGACTGTTCAGATAGTAGAGAAATCTGTAATGGTATCCGATGATGTAAACCTGACCCTAGATGGGCATAAGGTTGCAGTCACAGGAACCAACGGAACGGTAGTTCGGGACTTTGCACACACGAAGCTCAACATAGACTACCAAGACAACACACTTCGTGTTTGGGTTGTGAACCCAAAGAAGAAGCAGGCCTCGTTGGTGAACACCATAACTAGCCACATCAACAATATGATAAAGGGCGTGACAGATGGCTTCACTTACAGGCTTAAGATAGTGTTCATTCACTTCCCCATGAACTTTGAGGTCAGGCAGAACGAGTTCATAATCAACAACTTCGTGGGCGAACAGAATGTACGTATCGCAAAGCTCCACGGTGACGTGCAGGTACGTGTCGAGGGCGACGATGTGATCGTAACAGGCGCCAATATCGAGCATGTAGCACAAACCGCAGCAAACATTCAGCAAGCAACAAAGATCCGTAACAAGGACCTAAGAAAGTTCCTTGACGGTATCTACGTTTACAAGAAGGAGTGATGGCCATGAACCAAGAAAAGAAGAGACTATTACGTATAAGGAAAAGAATCAGCCAGAAACGGCCACACTTCAAAAGATTTGAGTCATGGAGATTAGTCCGTATAAAGGATCAATGGAGACAGCCTAGAGGCATCGATAACAAGATGCGTTTTAACCTCAAGGGATGGCCAAAATCGGTTAACACAGGATGGGGTGGACCCGCAGCTGTACGAGGTCTTCACCCTTCAGGAAAAGAGGAAGTGATGGTCTGGAACCTGAAAGACCTTGACAAGGTTGACCCAGAGACACAGGTCGCAAGAATAGGCGGAAGTGTCGGAGGGAAGAAGAAGGAAACCATCAACGAGAAGGCTGAAGAGCTAAACATCAAAATACTCAACCCCGGTTACAAGGAACCCGAGGACGACTTCGAGGACCTCGAGGACGAGGAAGAAGAGGAACCCGAGGAGGACGACGAGGAATGAACCTTAGAAGCCAGCGAAGACTAGCCGCGGCGGTTCTAGGCTGCGGAGTCAACAGGGTGTACATCAACCCAGAGTACATAGACGAGGTAAGCATGGCCATCACAAGAGAAGAGATCAGGAAACTCGTCAAAGACAACGCAATCAAAGCACTCCCAGAGAACAGCCCGAGCAGGGGCAGAGCACGCGTACTCGCCAAAAAGAAGAAGAAAGGCAGGCGCATCGGCCCTGGAAGCAAGAAGGGTAAGAAGTACTCGATTGTCTCAAGGAAGACACGTTGGATGAATCGGATCAGGGCCCAGAGGAAGAAGCTCATGGACCTGAGAGAGAAAAGAATCATCGCAGTAAGCACTTACCGAAGCCTTTACCGAAAGGCAAAGGGTGGCGAGTTCAGAAGTGTCGCGGAGCTAGAGCGTTATATAAACGACAAGAACCTAAGGAGGCGTACCTTTGGCTAAAGGACCAAGATATCGAGTCCCCTACAGACGTAGGAGACAGAAGAAGACAGACTATGCTGCCAGAAGAACTCTGGCTACTTCAGAGTACCCGAGGTTCGTCGTAAGAGCCAGCAACCGTAACATCTTGGTACAGGTAACCAAAGCAGAGATAGAAGGAGACTATGTTCTAGCTTACACATCTAGCAAGGAGCTTAAAGAAAAGTATGGCTGGGCAGCAAGCGGCAAGAACATCCCCGCGGCTTACCTGATAGGATGCATAGCAGGGCAGAAAGCCCTTGAAGCTGGTATCGAGAGAGTGAACCTAGACGTTGGCCTCAAAAAGGTCACCTACGGCAACAAGATATTCGCCGTAGTAAAAGGCGCCCTGGATGCCGGACTTGAAGTTCCATGCGACAGTGACATAATACCAACCCCAGAAAGAATCAACGCAAGCAGCATCGCTGAGTACGCAGAAAACATGGAAGACCCCATCGAGTATGAGAGTAGGTTCTCAGTCTACCTCCGTCGTGGACTAAGACCAGAAGAGCTCAACGCTCACTTCGATGAGGTCAAAGCACGCATAGAGGAGAATAAACAATGAGTAGAAGACGGGAAAACCCACTCGATAACTGGGTCCCCAAGACTGAGTTAGGAAAACGTGTGTTCGATGGACAGGTGTCATCGATATACGAGATCTTCGAGGAAGGGCAAAAGATCAAAGAGGTAGAGATCGTAGATGTTCTTGTACCTGACCTCAAGGACGAGGTAATCGACATCAACCTTGTCCAGAAACAGACAGATGCAGGAGAGTCTAGCAGGTTCACAGCCCTCGTTGCCGTTGGCAACGAGAGAGGCCTCATCGGACTAGGCCTAGGAAAGGCTAAGAGGGTAAGGAACGCAATCGAGAAAGGCATCAGACTGGCTAAGCTGAACCTTCATCCAGTTCGGATGGGGTGCGGCAGCTGGGAATGCGACTGCGGTGAAGGGCACACCCTACCATTCAAGGTCAAGGGCAAGGCAGGAAGCGTAATTGTTACACTTCTACCCGGTCCACAGGGACTAGGACTTGTAGCAGGTGACACCGCGAAGACGGTGTTAAAGATGGCTGGTATCAAGGATTGCTGGAGCAAGAGTATCGGCAAGACTACAACGACGGTAAGCTTCGCATTCGCAACGTTCGAGGCTCTGAAGCAAACACTGAGCTTAATGACCCCCCAGGACTGGGCGTGATACAGATGGAAAAGAAAAGCATACTGGTCATTCGCATCAGGGGCACCATCAACGTGTCTAAGAGAGTCGAGGATACACTACGATTCCTTAGAGTCGATCGCAACAACTATGCTTCGATAATCGATGATAGACCTGACTACAAGGGAATGTTACAGAAAGCCAAAGACTGGATCACATGGGGAGAGCCCGACGTAGAGACCATCAAGCAAATGCTAGAGAAAAGAGGAGAAGTCCCAGGCGGGAACAGGCTCACAGACGAACACGTCAAGACTCAAGGATATGAAAGTATAGAGAAGCTCGCAGAGGCTATCCACAAAGGCGAGGTTGAGATCAACAAGTTAGAAGGTGTAAAACCCTTCTTCAGACTGCACCCACCAAAGAAAGGCTTCAAAAGGACAGTGAAGCGCCCCTACAATGACAAAGGAGAATTAGGGTATCGTGGTGATGCAATCAATGAGCTAGCAAGGAGGATGTGCTAAATGCCCCACAAATTAAAGAAGTTAAGAAAACGGCGTGGCAAACGTTACATGGGCTACGGTCAGGTCGGACAGCACCGCAAGAGTGGTCAACGTGGCGGTAAGGGCAAGGCTGGGGGAAGGAAGCACTTTTGGATCAGGACTGTCAAGTACGAACCTGATCGTTACAAGAAAACAGGGTTCCTCCCGCGAGGCGGAAAAGATAGTGAAGTTACTATCAACGTCGGCGAGCTTGAGGACCTTGCAATGAAAGTCCTTAGTGATTATGGGATCAAAGGCGGTAACCAACTCGACCTCACGGCTCTAGGCATCAATAAAGTACTTGGCAGAGGTAAGATTAACGTCCCTCTAAACGTCAAAGTTTCCAGTGTCACGATGAGTGCACAGGAAAAGATAGAAGAGGCCGGCGGCTCTATATTAGAGTCATAGAGGGAAAACAGACTTGGTTCGCTTCCTAGATCTCTTTAAACCGATATCCCATTACATACCGGAGGTAAAGCCACCTCAGAGAAAGGTGCATTTCAACACCAGGCTTATGTGGACACTAGCAGCACTGATTATCTACCTTGTAATGGCGGAGACTCCGCTGTACGGTGTTACAACCTCAGGTGTAGCTGACCCATACGCGACGCTTAGAATTATCTTCGCGTCAAATAGGGGCACTCTACTGGAGCTAGGTATCGGACCCATCGTTACGGCGGGGCTAATCATTCAGCTGCTGGCAGGTTCAGAGATCATTTCATTCGACAGGTCTAATCCAGAGGATAGAGGACTATTCACGACGGCAAGTAAGTTCTTTAGCTTCGTAATGGTCATCGTACAGGCCAGCCTCTACATCGTAGGAGGTGTATATGGCGACATCAACACAACACAAGCGGTTCTTATCTTCGTTCAGTTACTTGCTGCAGGAATCGTTATCATGATGCTAGACGAACTCGTTCAGAAAGGCTGGGGAATAGGAAGCGGCATCAGCTTATTCATCGTAGCAGGTATCACTCAGAACATTTGGTGGATGAGCTTCAGCTTCGCTCCCGCGCCATACGACGCCACAGGGCGAGGTTATGGAGCTATTATCTCATTGATACAGAGCATCATGAGAGGTTTACCTGTTTCAAACTGGTTCTTCAGGCCTAATTCACCTGACATGATCGGTTTCTTGATGACACTCGCTGTGTTCGCGTTCGTAGTATACATCGAGGGCATGAGAGTTGAGATACCTATCGCACACAGCAATTACAGGGGTTACAGGAGCAGGATGCCCATCAAGCTGCTCTACGTAAGCAATATCCCGGTGATCCTTGCATACGCCATGTTCGCTAACTTCCAGCTGGTTGGCCAGTTCGTCTGGACCAGATGGAACACAGACAACTCCAGTTTCTTCCTGAACATGTTTGGAATGTACAACAGAACAGCCAACGGAGGTACAGTGCCGATAGGTGGACTTGCATATTACACGTCTTCACCTGGAAGCATTTCTGGAGTTATGGCGGACCCAATTAAGGCAGTAATCTATCTGATTATTGTTGTGAGCTTCTGTGTGCTCTTCAGCATCACATGGCTTGAGATAGGAGGCCTAGGCGCCGACCAAATGGCGGATCAGCTCCTCCAGTCAGGCATGCAGGTTTCAGGGTTCAGGCGAAGCAGGAAACCACTAGAGCGCCTGCTGAACAGGTATATCCCAACCATCACGGTGATAGGAGGTGTGATCGTAGGCGCACTTGCGGCGTTCAGCGAGTTCATGGGCGTCTTCGGTTCAGGCATGGGTGCATTATTGGCTGTTAGCATACTGTACCAGTACTACCAGACGATGGTACAGGAGCAGGTAGAAGACCTGTATCCCTTCCTTAGAAGCGCCTTCGGCTAGGCCATTTTTCCTTTTATCTTATTCGAATTTAGGTACATTTTTTCAGTCGCAGGCTATCTAAATGTGACATGGTGAGGCATAAGCTCTACAACGAGGACCATTACCTCAAAGAGTTCACTGGTATTGTTCTTAGCATCGAGGATAACTTGGTCGAGCTTGACCAGACCGCATTCTACGCGGAGTCAGGTGGTCAGAAAGGTGACAAGGGCACATTAAACGGTGAACAGGTGACTGACACAATCTTTGTTGAAGATAGGATAATGCATGTGATGGAGGCTAGTCCCAGCTTCAAGGTGGGGGACACCCTCAATGGCGTTATCGACTGGGAACGTAGGTACAGAATAATGAAGCTGCACACCGCAAGCCACATCATGGAGTATTTTCTATGGAAAAACTTTGGGTACATGAAACGCACAGGAAGCACAGTGGATGATAAAAAAGACAGGGCAGACTACGAGCACGACAAGAGACTGGACCCAGAGAAACTTAAACAGACAGAGACCGACACAAACAGTTACCTCGCTGAGGGTCACGAGGTAGTGATTGAGGTGGACGAGAATGGAATTAGAAACTGGAGGTGCGGACCAGTTGAGATGCACTGCGCAGGAACCCACGTACAGAACACAAATGAGATCGGTGCAATCAAGCTAAAGCGTAAGAACCCCGGGAGAGGCGAGGAACGCGTCGAGACAAGCCTCGCTGAATAACAAAATTTTATTATAACCTCTCAACGTTATCAGGCTCATGTTCCAGCCACCAAGAGGAACCAGGGATTTTCTCCCAGAAGACCAGCTCAAGAAAAACTGGGTTATAGATCAGGTAAGACAGGTCTACGAGAGCTACGGCTACGAGCCGCTTGGCACACCTGCCTTCGAGAACATGGATATGCTCAGGATTAAGAGTGGGGAGGACATCGAGAACCAGATCTATTCGTTTAAGGACAAATCTGATAGGGAGCTTGCTCTCCGCTTCGAATTGACCGCAAGCACAGTGCGAGTGGTGGCCATGCATCGTGAACTGCAGAAACCCTTCAAAAGATATGTAATCGGTCCCGTTTGGAGATACGAACGCCCTACTGAGAAACGTTTCCGCGAGTTCTGGCAGGCAGACGTTGACGTCTTCGGCGTGAAGGACAGTATAGCTGACGCAGAAGTGTTATCAGCCGCAGTGGAGGCGTTAAGCAAGATCGGCTTCGAGGGTTTCGTGATTAACCTCAACGACAGGCGTATACTGAAATCCATCGTGGCTCTCTCTGGTATCCCTGAGGAGAAGAGCCTTGAAGCTTTCAGGGCAGTTGATAAGTTAAGCAAGATTGGAAGAGATGGCGTCATAGAGGAACTCAAGGGGATAGCGCCTTATGAGGAGGCATCCATGAAGCTCCTTGACTTCCTGAGCCTCAGAGGTAAGCCAGAAGATGTGCTTGAAAAGGCTAGGACGATGCTTCAGGATTATCCTGACGGAATCGATGGCATTAACGCGTTAGCAAGCCTCTATGAGTACGCCAAGGCTTTCGGGTACGCGGACTATATAGTTGTAGATCTTAGCCTTGCGAGGGGACTGGATTACTACACCGGTCCGGTCTTTGAGGTACACGCAGTTGGATACGAGGACTATGGTAGCATCGCAGGTGGAGGAAGGTACGACGAGATCGTCGAACTCTTCGGCGGCGAGTCTATACCAGCAACAGGAGTATCCTTTGGGGTTGACCGGCTCACGCCAATCCTAGAGAAGAAAGGAGCCTTCAAGGACCTGACTCTGGGCGCCGAGGTCTACGTGGCTCCAGTGAATAAAGCCGTTATAAATAAAGCCATCGAGATAACGCAGACCATCCGTGGTGCAGGTAAATCCGTTGTCATTGACATGATGAACCGTAGACTCGGTAAACAATTTGAGTACGCAGACAAGAAAGGTATCCCCCTCGTCGTCGTGGTAGGCGAGAAAGATCTAGCTGAAGGAGAAGTGACCGTAAGAGACATGAAGACAGGTGACCAGAAAAAAGTGAAGCTTGATAACCTCATCGAGTACCTTGGCGCCTAACCAAACTTTTTCTCAGATAAACTATAGTACACAATTTCCCCTCGTCGATCCACGACCGCTAATTTTAACTCCTGTCCTTTCTTCTCTGTTTTACTGAGCCGTTTAATCACCTCTGACATTGGCTCAGGTACGCCTTCGGATATAATGATCACGTTGATGCTTGGAGGGTTCTTTCTGAAGGTGCCTCGTTCATATACCTCGAAATCCACTTGGTCATCTTCTGATCCTTGCGTGATGAAGCCTCTTGTCCGCAAATCCCTGTACACGATGAATTTAGTCCAGACCTTAGAATCATTCTTTGTGAAAACGTGCAGAAGTTCTTGGAAGCTTAACCTTTTATTCGTGTCCTCGTCAACGACAGCGATCTTTTGTCGCTCCACATTATACAGTGTTTCATGGGGCTTCAAGGATAGAATGTGATTGCCTACCCAGTGCCCGTAACCGTCGCTGTGAAGACTATCGGCCTCACTCTGTGCTGGAATAACTACTCTGCCTTGGCTGAGGACCGCGCTGAAAGGCTGCATCACTGAGATGATGGCTGGGACCTTGAAATATCTTGTGAGAATCGATGAACTTTCTTTCAGCGAGATTTCAGTACATTTACCCTAACTTATTTGCAGGGAAAATATGTGGAAAAACGTGTTTTCGTCTCAAAATTCTGAGATGAACGATCTTGGATCATATGATTCACTGACCCAGTTCATCTTTGAAAACGAAAAGAATTATTGTCTTCAGTGTGACCTTTGATGTGAGTTGCCTGAACGAATACTGGTCATAACCGAGAAGCCAAGCTCCGCTAGAAGAATAGCGAGGGCGCTAGATGATCAGGGAAAACCTTCGAGTCTCAAGAACGGTAGTGTTCAGTATCATGTGTCTAGGAGAGGTGAGGACGAACTCATCATAGTTTCGGCTCTTGGTCACCTCTATACTATTATTCAGAAGGGAAAGGGCTGGAATTATCCAGTGTATGACATCGAGTGGGCTCCAACGTATCAGGCTGGAAAATCAAACCCCAGGACTCGTGCCCACATAAATGCGATAAAAGACCTGAGCCAAGGTGCAACAGGATACGTTAGCGCATGCGACTACGATATTGAGGGCAGCCTCATCGCATACACCATACTCTTGTACGCAGTTGGAGATCACAGCTTGGCAAAGTCAAGGCGGATGCTTTATAGCACGCTCACTCGCGAGGATTTGAACAAGTCCTGGGAAAACATGCTCCCCGCTCTAGACTACCCTGTAATAGCTGCGGGTAAAGCAAGGCACGAGATGGACTGGCTGTTCGGCATCAATCTTAGCAGAGCATTAAGCCTCTCAGTCAGAAAAGCTTCCGGTGATTTCAAGACCCTGAGTATCGGCAGAGTTCAGGGCCCCACTCTTCGCTTCGTGAAGGAAAGAGAAGAAGAGATCAACACCTTCGTTCCAATACCCTACTGGAAGATAAACGCAGAAACCAAAATAGAGGACAAAAAGTACCCCCTTGAGTACGAGAAACAGCGGCTGGAAAGAGAAGTGCATGCCAAAGACGTTGCCACTGCTTGCAGAGGCAAGGAGGGAACCATCAAAGCTATCCGCAGCGAGACGGAAACAACGCCTTCTCCGCCCCCGTTCAACCTCGGAGACCTGCAGAGAGAAGCATACCGTGTATTCAAGATGAATCCAAGCGCCACATTGGCCTCCGCCGAGAAGCTGTACCTTTCGGCTCACATAAGCTACCCAAGGACAAGCAGCCAGAAGCTTCCCTCTTCAATCGACTTGAGGGAAATTCTAAGGAAGCTTGCTAAGAACCCCAGCTACGCAAAGCAGGCTGAGGTACTTCTTATGAAAAAGAGGTTGATACCGAGACAGGGCAAGAAGGATGACGTGGCTCATCCTGCTATACATCCGACTGGATCACGGCCTAGAAGACTCGGTGATAACGAGAAAAATGTCTACGATCTTGTTGTAAAACGGTTTCTAGCGTGTCTCTCTGAGCCTGCCATCCATGAGAAGATTCAAGGTGATATCGATGTAAATGGTCACCTGTTTTATCTAAATGGAAGCAAGACTTTGGAGTCTGGATGGATGGACAGTTATCAGCCTTATGTTAAGGACAAGGAGGTCCTCTTACCTGAGCTCAAAGTAGGGATGACCTTACCAATAACTAAGCTCTCATCGAGGAGAAACTACTCTTCACCTCCACCCCGGTTCAACCAGAGCACTCTACTTAGACTCATGGAGAACCAGAACATAGGCACCAAGGCGACCCGGACCAACATCATCGACACACTATACAGGCGTCACTATATCGAGGGCAACATAGTAAGGATCACAGACCTTGGGTTCAGCATCATAGAAACTCTTGAGCGATACAGCCCCGACATCATTTCAGTGGAGATGACTCGTGAGCTAGAGCAAAACCTAGAGGACATCCAATCAGGAAACCTGCACGCTGACACCGTCATCGAAAACACGGTGAAAACCTTAGACCCCATTCTGAAAAGGTTCAAGGAGAACGCGGAAAAGATCGGCAGCGAGATTAGTCTAACATTGAAGGATATGTTCTATAAGGAGAACTATCTAGGCAAGTGCCCAAGCTGCGGCGAAGGCGACATCATGATCCAGAGAAACAGGAAAACAGGGAAGAACTTCGCTTCATGTACCAACACCAAGAATGGGTCCTGTAACCAGACGTATTCTCTTCCCCAGAAAAAGAAGGTGTATTCCACAGGACAGAGATGCGTGACCTGTAGTGCCCCCGTCATCAAGATGTATTATGGAAGAAAGCCATGGAGCCTGTGCCTCAACGCTGCCTGTCCCACAAAGAAAGGAGAGCATAAATGACCAGTTGTAAGATTTGTCAGAGGAAACATATTGATGGCTCAACTTACTGTGATCACCATCACACAGCGTATACGAACCTTGAAGAGGGGTACAAGCAGTGGAGATACGCGTTAGGTGTCAGCTGGGTCGAGTACCTTGAAAAGATAACCAAGACATCTGGCACAGGTAGATGGGTGAAAGAAGTAGCAGATGATATCTTGAGCGGCCTCTAGGCCTCTTCCAGCCTGAGCTCCCACCTGCTATTCCTGCCATCCCTGATCCAGTTACCGCCCATTCCACGCAAAACGTCATTAATGGGGCCCCACTGGTCACCCAGGAACTTTTTAGGGCTTATGCTAACGAGGGCCCCGTCTTCCTCGATTTCTAGGAGCGCTATGTCCACGCCTGCTGCCTGCAGGTTTGATCTAAAGTCCTGAGGTTGATCCTGCTGTGGTGTTGGCTGTTGTTCCTCTGGTGGCCATTTTGCAGCGGGTTCATGGATCACTGTGGGGTCTGCCTTGCCTACGCTGAGGACAATCCCTATCTTTGAGCCACAGTCCGGGCAGGTTATCCAAGTAATCTTATTATTCTTTGCGCTCATGTCCTTCACCCTTTTGATCGTAATGGCATTAAAAAGATGCACGCCTCCGGTTAACCTTATAGCCGAGTAAGCTGATTAGACCGCGTAATCGATTCGGTGACTATTTTTGCAGTCTATGAAGCAGATCTTTGGTTTCATGAAAGGGAACGTCTTGGTTATGACTATATGTGAATGTGTTTGGAGGACCACCATCGACATCATCTGGCCTTTTCTTTCCCTGTATGTGTTATTTCTCGGAGGTAGCTATGAGGCAATCGGCATCATCATGGCTACTGGGAACTTCGCTAGCCTAATCCTATACCCACTAGGAGGGTACATTGCTGACTATCAGGGACGCATCAAGCTTATTGGGTACATGACCTTTGCTTATGGTTCTACTTTTCTGATTCCTGCGTTCACTAACTCATGGGAGTGGCTGGGCGTGGGCATGTTCTTTCAGAGCTTGGTAACCTTCTATTTCCCAGCAAGGCAGGCCCTCATCGCTGACAGCATCCCTCCCGAGCAGAGGGGTATCGGGTTCGCAGCGACGATGGTTATACCTAGCGCCTTCGGTATCGGGGCGCCTTATATTGGTGGTTGGCTCATCGAGCGTTTCGGAATGAGCATGGCTATGCATGGACTTTACCTCAGCGGGTTTTTCATAGCCTCTGCGATAGCGATGTTCAGATTGAAGTATCTTAAAGAGACTGTTGCGAACCCCAAGACCCTAGATTTCACGGTTACTGGTATACCTGATCTCATCGTGAAGGCGTACAGGAGCGTGTTTGGTGTGCTCAGTGATGTCCCGAAGAGACTGTACACGTTATCTTTCTTGGTGTCTGGCATGGTGTTTTTTGCGTCTCTATCCAGCTCGTTCTGGATCGTACGTGCACAAGAAGTCATTGGATTGGGTTACCAGGACTGGGGCAAGGTAATGCTTGTTTCGGGCATCGTGAGCGTTATAATGGGTATTCCCGCTGGAATCATTGTGGACAGGTTTAGTAAGAAAATGATCGCGGGAGCCTGTCTCCTATTAGGTTCAGTTCAGTGCTACCTGTTCTTAAGATGCACCACGTTCACACATGTTGTTCTCTTGGCTGCCTTTACAACATTAACTAACACATTCATGAACCCAGCGTTTCAGAGCCTTTTCGCTGACATGACTCCACGTGATATAAGGGGACGGGTTCTCGCATCCATTGGAGGTGGAGGCATATGGCTTATGAGAGGGGCTTATGGAAGCGGAGTACTAGGGAAGTCCATGCAGACACTTGGTACATTCCTTAGTGGCTATGTTTACCGCTACAACAATGACTTGCCTTGGATTATTCTCAGCGGTGCACTTGCGTTGTTCGGCGTTCTGTTCATCATACTGGTAGATGAACCAAAAGTCGCTGAGATCTAATTTTCTCCACATAAGCTGAAAAAGTCCTGAAAACTTTGTTAAAACATAGAAAAAATGTGTGTTTAAAGAACCCCGGTACAAGATATTATAAACAATAAATACTCTAATTATTTGGTGGCCAATTTTGAGTGATCAACAGGTTGAATTCAAGTGCCCATACTGTGACCGTAAGTCAGCTAGCCCTGGCGGCGTACGTTTCCACGTGAAGCTGACTCACCCTGACAAGCTCGACGAGTTCAATGAAAAATACTACTCTGAGATGGAGACTAGGTTCAAAGCCCAGTTCAAAGAGTAATTCCACGCAAACCAATCACCCTCTTTTTACGATGGATACAGGTATTATCCATAATGTTGAAGGTCTATTATTCATAAGGCATCAAAGAAATTCTTCGAAATTTCTTCGATCTTTCGAACATTTTTTATCCGACGTACATAAACGATGTAATCTTGAGCCTTCTTTAGAGGGGGGATCGAGTCATCGAACCATCATCTTGGAAACACTTTACATCCATGTCAAAAATAAGGGGGATTAGAGGATTTCGGGGCGAATCTATATTAAATCCACACGCCGTTACCTTTTCGATATATAATGAAGCTAACCGAAAAAGTCCATCTAGTTGGCGGCAGCGGGTACGGGTTATCCCCTCAAGGAGACTGTAACATCTATCTAGTGAATGGCGGAGACGAACTCGCACTAATAGACACTGGTGGAGGTTTTGGCGTTAAAGATATTCTAGGGAACGTGAAAGCCGATGGGTTTGACCCGAAGAAGATTACCAAAGTGCTCATCACTCACTGCCACTTCGATCATATCGGCGGTAACTATGACTTGAAGAACGAGTTGGGATGCAACATCATAAGCCATGACTCAGACAAGACGCCCATCGAGACCCTTGACGAGCTTTCCCTATACACTATGGCGCAGGAACGAGGCCTCGAGTTCAAGGCAACTAAAGTAGATGCGACCGTGAAAGAAGGAGACAAAGTTCAGGTAGGTGATGTTTCCTTAAATGTTGTGCATAACCCGGGTCATACTCCTGGCTGCATCTCTTTCCTTTTAGATGAAGACGACGGGAAAAGAGGGCTCCTGTGCGGCGACATAGCTGGACCCTCAGGTAACCTTGGCTATATCAATGGCCCCGGCTTCAACCTTGACGACTGGAAAATGAGCATAAAGAAACTCGTCGACTTGAGTCCAGACAGGCTATACCCTGGGCATAATACATTCATTTTGAACAACGCGAAGGAACACCTAGAGCTATACGACCAGAAGATGAACGCGGCCTGGACTACAATAATAACTAGCGTAGGCTAACCACCGTGGAAACACCCCAGAGACAGCAGGTGCTTGAGAATCCCTCCCTAGAAGAGGCAATTAAAGCCATAAAGGCAGGGATATCAAGGCATAGAACTGTAATAATCGCAGGAAATTGTACTGTTGAGTATGATGGAAGAGCATCATCGAAATTGGAGCAAGGTGAAAGAGTCATACTGTTCAAGGGAGACGGCTCCGCCCTCGTGCATCGACCCAAGGACTACTCACCTGTAAACTGGCAGCCAGCAGGCTCCCTGTTCAGGACTATCCTGACCCAGGATGGGTTAAAGATCCGAGTGTTTAGACGCAAAGAAAACGAGACCATGGAGGTTATATTTACGGACCTAGCAATGGTGGCTGTACTGGACCTAGTTGATTTTGGTGAGTTCAGCCTTTACGCGACTGAACGAGACATGCAGGAGGCTATCCTGTTCAAACCCGAGTTACTGGAGCCAGGGTTCAGGCCGATTACCAAGGAGAAGGCGGTTGACCCGGGATTCATTGACATCCTGGGCGTGGATAAAGACAATAAACTAACCGTGGTCGAGATAAAACGCGTGAAGGCCAACAAGGACGCAGTGAACCAACTCAAAAAATACATGGATGTGATTGACCTTGACAAGGGAAGACCTGTTAGAGCTATACTTGTCGCACCAGAGCTTGGTAAAGGCGTCGAGAAGCTTCTCAAAGAATATGGGTACGAGTACAAACTCATCTCGCCTCAGAAATGCTCCGAGGTACTAAAACAGAAGAAAGGAAAACCCTTAACCTCCTTCTTCGGATAGAACACTGATTCGTTTCAAAGTTCTGAGACAAAAGGGGTAAAACCCCTATATTATGTCAAGCTCCTTTCCTATCGACTCTATTTTCTCTATGACTGTGTCTAACTGCTCCTTGGTGAGCTTGGCGTGCATCTGAACCCGTATGCGTGCTAGGTCACGTGCAACCATAGGGAACACTATTGGGACAACGAAGACTCCATCTTCCCAGAGGCGATCACTGAGGGCTTTGGCCTTATGGCTCTCTCCTACTATTATGGGTATGATGGGTGTCTCTGATTTTCCGGTGTTGAACCCTAGGTCCTCTACCGCCTTCTTAAAGTACCGTGTGTTTTCCCAGAGATTATTGACGTGCCACGGCTCAGTTTCAAGGACATCAATAGCGGCGATAGTAGCAGCCGCGATAGCGGGAGGATGAGATGAACTCAACAACCATGTGCGGCTCTTGTTCCAAGCAAACTTAACCAGGCTATCCGAGCCTGAGATATGGCCTCCAATGGTTCCATACGCCTTGCTGAAGGTACCCATCTCCACATGAACCTCCTTGTGTGTAAGTCCGAAGTGACTGACTATGCCTCGTCCGCCTTCACCGAGAACGCCCTCGCCGTGAGCATCGTCCACATAAATCATGGCACCATGCTCCGCACCCAGCTTAGCCACCTGATCAAGAGGAGCCATATCACCGTCCATGCTGAACACTCCATCAGTTATGAGAAGGATACGCCTGTAACCTGGGTCATGTTTCTCAGCTTCCCTGAGAACCTCTGCGAGGTGCTCCATGTCGTTGTGCCTGTACACGGTCCTTTCAGCCCTTGAGAGGCGAACGCCGTCTATTATACTGCCGTGGTTCAACTCATCGCTGATAATGATATCCTCTTTCCCTACTAACTGAGGTATGAGGCCTGAGTTGGCCATGAAACCAGTGGGATATGTGAGTGCCGCCTCAGCTCTCTTGAATTTAGCTAACCTTTGCTCTAGCTCCATGTGAAGATCCATGGTGCCAGAGATGGCCCTGACGGCTCCTGATCCTACACCATACTTATCTATTGCCTCAAGGGCAGCCTGCTTTAGCGATGGATGCGTGGTTAAACCGAGGTAATTGTTTGCGCAGAGGATTACTACTTCACGCCCATCCACCATGCTTATTGGCTCGCTTGGACCTTGTAGCTCCTTGAGCCTCCAGTCAAGCGCCTTCTCCACGAGTTCGTTGTACTCTTTTCCGAGGAAACCAATTGGATCTCTCATAAACCAGACCTACATGAGAACGAGACCGTGGAGCCTTTATTATTTTCCAATAAAACTCTGTTTACATTGCTTGATTACTCAAAAAAACGTCGCTGTAGTATAAATATGGCAATTATTAATAGCGTCTGCGTACCTTTTCATTGAGGACTAATGGGCAACAGCACTAATCGTGTTATAGTCACAGGTGCCATGGGCCAGATAGGTTCTGAGCTCACGCCAAGACTCCGTGCAATTTATGGCAAGGATAACGTATTAGCAACAGATATCAAGCAACCCGAATCAGAGCATGAAGGCCCCTACGAGGTTCTTGATGTCCTAGATCGAGAAAAAATGGAGTCGATGCTAAAAGATTACGAGATCGACACCATATACCATTTAGCGGCTATTCTGTCAGCTACTGGCGAGAGAAACCCTGACCTCGCGTGGAGAATAAATGTGAACGGTCTCCACAACGTTCTTGACCTCGCAAAAGAACATGGATACCGGATTTTCAACCCAAGCAGCATAGCGGCTTTCGGGCCAGGAGCACCAAGAGACAATACGCCCCAGAACACCATCATGAAGCCGACAACAATATACGGGGTTACTAAGGTGGTTGGTGAGCTCATTGGCAATTATTATTTCGCAAAATATGGTGTGGATGTCCGTGGAGCAAGGTTACCCGGGATTATCAGCAATGTAGCTCCACCTGGAGGCGGGACAACAGACTACGCAGTGGAGATATTTTATGAAGCAATCAAAAACAAGAGATACACGTGCTTCCTGAACGCAGACACTATGTTGCCTATGATGTACATGCCCGACTGTCTCAAGGCTTTCATCGATCTAATGAACGCGGATTTGGATTCATTGATACATCACTGCGACTTCAACCTAGCAGCGATCAGCTTCAGTCCGATAGAGCTGGCGAAAGAAATCAGGAACCATATACCTGAGTTCGAGATAGTCTATGAGCCTGATTACCGGCAGCAAATAGCTGACAGCTGGCCTATGAGTATCGATGACTCTGCGGCCAGAGATGAATGGGGTTGGAGCCCGGACTATGATCTACCGGCTATGGTAGAGGACATGATCCGCGTCCTTAGTGAGAGACACCGAAAAGGCACGCTCTAAACTTCACTCTTCTGAGACTAACTCATTTTCGCATTTTTATTGAGTTTAAAATGTGATAAACCTCTATTTTCTGGCATATTGACCTTGTTTTTTTATTTCGTTGGATCAAATTTTTTAAAATGATTTATGAATATAAATGAGCATTACGTTTTTTTGTTTATTGTATTTTAATTAGTAAAAACCGGTTTTTTATCCCAGAATTATGAGACAATAGATGGTTTTTCAGTGTTTTTCTGTGCTTTGATGAAAATCAATTAAACGTTTGTTTCGAATTAAATAACGTTGTTTTTTGAGAAGATCTTTTCTTCATTTACTCTAGGGGTATTTTGACTGAAAATGTTGGTTAAAAACAGCGAGGAGAAGATTAAATCTCACTTCTTCAGAACTTCAGGGTTTAGAAGGTCTGGAGGAACTTCACCACTCAACGCAGCAACTAAGTTGGTTGCAGCTTTGACCGCCATGGCGAGTCTTGTCTCTGTTGTAGCGCTTCCTAGGTGTGGAGCCACTATGACATTGTCAAGCTTTAGCAGCGGGTTATCTGGGTTGGTTGGTTCCTTGTAATGTACGTCAAGTCCTGCACCTGCGATCCATTTCTCTTCGAGGGCTTTCGTTAATGCTTTCTCGTCTACCACTGGACCTCTCGACGTGTTGATGAGGTATGCTGTCTCTTTCATCTTTCGAAGTTCTGGTTCTCCTATCAGATGTTTTGTTTCATCAGTTAATGGAACGTGGAGGCTAATGTAGTCACTTACCGCCAAAATATCGTCAAGACTCTTGTACTCCACTCCAAGATCCTTTTCTGCCTCTAGATTTGGAAATGTATCATGATAAAGAACCTTCATCTTGAATCCCTTTGCGCGAGGTACTATGGCCTTTCCTATCCTGCCGAGCCCTATGATCCCCAAGGTTTTACCTGTAATGTCTGATCCAAGGAGCATCTTTGGTCCCCAGGCTTTTACCCATTTTCCTTCTCGTACATATTTGTCTACCTCGACAAGCCTTCGGCTGATGGCCATCAATAGCATGAATGCGCAGTCAGCTGTGGTATCTGTGAGTACGTCTGGAGTGTTTGTCACCATTACTCTGTGTTTGGTTGCCTCTGTTACGTCTATGTTGTTGTATCCTACTGCGTAGTTACTCACAACTTTTAGGCGTTTACCCCTATCTAAAAGCTCTTGATCTATCCTGTCGGTTAGCATTGGGAGTAGTCCATCTATGTCTTGGACTTTGTCGAGAAGTATTTCTCTTGGGATTGGATCTTCTTCACTTGGATATATCTCGACTTCTGCAACTGTTTTTATCAAGTCTATGGCTTCGTCAAAAAACTTCCTCGTTATGAATATTTTGGGCTTTGGCATGACTTTTCTGAGTATTTTTCAGCTTCCTTTGGTATATTTTTTTCTATAATTTATCGATCAGTTTTTTTCTGATCAGTAACATTAATATTCAGGATTATCCTGAATATAGGATTGAGGTAAATATGCCCCCTGAGGACAGTTCCAAACCTCCAAACAAGGAGGAATTAGAGGAAATATTCGAGAAAACACTAAGGCCTCTACAGAGCAGAAACGCCCGTCACATATTTCTAATATTAAGGGATTCAGAGCATGAATATCTTACAACCTATGATATGCAGCCCATTCTGGACGAGCAAGGAATCAAATTAACCAAAGTCGAGCTGAACAATTGGCTAAGTGCCCTACAGGACGTAGGACTTGTCCGAAAAGCAGAAGAGAGGGGAAAACCCACCACCATGCCCTATACTAAACGGTACACATTCGATCTCTGGAAACTAACACAAAAAGGCAGAGAAACATCGTTCCAACTAGATATTTTCAGAGGAAATACCCCTATCCAAGTAAGAGAAAAAGTAGTCGAAAAAACTATAGAAAAAAATATTGAAATAACAAAGCTCCCTGAGCTAGGTGAAACGAACTTCGGGGACTTAGATAAACTTCAAACCCTGTCAACACACCTGGCGATCATCATCACACTATACGGGAAGGAATCCATTGACCTATGGGGCTTATCTGAGAGCACCGGGATTACTTCTGAAAAGATTGTAGAGTTTATAGAAAACCAAGGAAAGATTGACGCAATTACCCTATACCTTTTGGAGGAAATTCCTATGGATCTAAAGGGAAAAATAATGCAAACAATCGGGCTAAGTCCGAGAAAGAACTATACTATATCACTGAGTCCTGAGGGTAAGAAAATGGCAGAGATCCTATCCCCCTAAGCCTCTTTGCGTCTTTCTTAATACAACGTAAAAACGTGGATACAAAATGCATCCATAATCTTGAAGGTTACTTATCTATAAGGCGTAAAACAAACACAAAAAATATTTACGTTTTTATGTTAAATTCGTGACGCAAAATACTATGTTTTTTAACGTATGCACTTTGAGACACGCCTTTAATATAAACCCCTAAAAAACACTTGGACATAAATTATATCCAAGTGATTTTTTGACATATTTTATACGCTTTTCGCCAGTTGGACGCAAAACAATCACATGAATTACTTTGAAGGGGATGAAAACTGTATTAATTTGTGAGGTCCTGTCAGAACAAAGTTGAAAGGGAACATTACGTTCAATCGAATGAAAAATGATATACATCGACTTCATGCAATACTCAGAAAAAATAAACTTACCATTTTAATACGAAACTTTTTGATGTGTAAACCATTTCAAAGTATACAATAGTTTAGCTTTTTCCGATATTTTCTAAACAAAAACCCTATGTGTAAATGCCTATGAAATTAAATTATATATTGATTATTTTTTTCTTTGCCTCCGATGAATGTCATTAATGTTGAGGTTCGAGAAGATCAGCCCTAAAGTTAGTTCTTCGATGGCTGGTGGACTTTCGTCCTCGCGTCACCAACAGGTAAGAACAAAACTGGTTTTGTGTTCGATGATAGCGCTGTGCTATGTAGAATGGGCATTTATCCGTTTTATTGTACCAAATATCTGGGACTAAATTCAGGATGCTGTGTTTTTATGGTGTAAAAGGCTCAGAGTTGTCCCACATGTATTGGTAGTATATCCCTGCCACCGTGGTAAGAGTCTCATGTTCTGACCATATTGAGGTGTCAGGTCCATACGGCATCGATAGATCAAGGAAAACTATACACTCGCGGTCATCAATGATCAATCCGCCACCGAACATGCTGTCACAAAGCCTAATTTCGATTACACCTAGTTCTGGGCCACTGATGCTACTGAGGATTTCCTTGGTTGTGAGAAGTTTGATCTGAACATCAGTGTCCATGAATTTTCTAATGTTCTGTTTAAGAATATCTTGGAACGAAGGTGATATCTTCAATAACTCCTCTGGTATCCAAGGGATGGCTAACATGATCTCTTTCTTGGCCTTGTCCATGAGCTCGATGATCTTGTTGAAGCTGTTATCCTCGCCTCGAATAATCCAAATCTCAGGTAACTCCCTGATATCTTTCTTCTCAAATATTGGCTGAAGCTCGTCTACCACCGTTTTACTATTTATATCGAACTCGGTTTCAAGGCGAAGCTCCTCAGCCTTCAAGGCATCAACTGGAGGTCTAGGGTAGTATATTCTAGGTCGCCCATTGGTATGTTCTAACCAGCCTCGCTCCTCCAAAGAGTCAAGAACACTGTATACCTTGGTGTAAGGAATGGATGATGTCTTGCTGATATCTTCAGCAGTCATTTCGTCATACTCCAGTAATGAGATATAGGCCAGGGTTTCGTATTCTGTGAGTCCTATCTCCCTGAGGGCTTTCTCCGTTTTATCGCTCAAAGAAGGTACAGACATGGTAAACTGTCACTACCTAACCCAGTATGAAGATTTATATCGGTACCGTTGAATCGAGTCTACATGATGCCATTTAGGAGTCTAAAAACGCATGGAAGACACTTTGTTATGATTTTGTGTCAATCAACGGTTTTTACAGCACATTTTCTAACGAAAAAGGTCTAGGTAAATGAGCAAAAAATGCTCGTGAAAAAGGGTTAGATCTTCAGTACAGCACCTTTATCGGCGCTGGTCACAAGTTTGGCGTATCTGGCGAGGTATCCCTTGGTAACCTTGGGTGGATGAGGTTTCCATGAGGTTTTCCTTGCCTCAAGCTCTTTGTTAGATACTAATAGATCCAGCTTTCTTTCGGGCACGTTGATGCTGATCTTATCACCGTCCTTAACCAATGCGATAACTCCTCCAACCGCGGCCTCAGGGGCGATGTGTCCAATGCAGGGGCCTCTGCTGGCTCCGCTGAACCTTCCATCCGTCAAGATGGCAACCCTGTCAAGTCCATAACCTATTACAGCGCTTGTGGCGGCGAGCATCTCCCTCATCCCTGGACCTCCTTTAGGTCCCTCATATCGGATGACCAGAATGTCACCATTCTTGATCTCGCCTCCGTGAATGGCCTTCAACGCGTACTCCTCGTCGTCATAGCATTTGGCTATCCCGGTGAACTCCCACATGGCGGAGTCGATGGCGGCCATCTTGGCGACGCCTCCATCGAGTGCTAGGTTTCCCCTCATGATGGCTATTCCACCTGTTTCATGGATGGGGTTGTCAAGGGGTCGAATGATCTCATCATCGTACATTTTTACGCCTTCAAGGTTCTCCTTCAAAGTCTTGCCTGTAGCTGTTATGACGTTGGTATCCAGTTTTTCCTCTAGTCTCTTCATGACTGCGGGTATGCCTCCTGCAGTGTGGAGATCCACGATCTTGTTTGGACCCGCCGGCGCCATGTTGCATAAATGGGGAGTTTCTTTGCTTATCTCGTCGAATAGATCTAATGGAAGCTCGATCCCACACTCATCGGCTACTGCGGTTAGGTGCAGTACTGTGTTCGTGCTTCCTCCAAGAGCCATATCCACCACGATAGCGTTCTTGAATGCTGCCTCGGTCATTATCTTTCGCGGAGTGATCCCTTTCTCAAGGAGTTCCATGACCTTCTTTCCTGCGTCCTGAGCTAGTCTAGCACGTTCCATGCCAGTGCTCTGGGCTGTTGCCATATACAATGTAGTCATCCCGATGGACTCTATGAGGCATTGCATAGTGTTGGCGGTGAACATTCCTCCACATGCACCTGCTCCACAGCATATGTTCTCCAAGTAGAGTGCTTCCTCGTCGCTCATCTTGCCGCTAACTCTCAGGCTAGCTGCCTCAAATAACTCTTGCACTGTGATGGTCTTGCCTTTGTATTTTCCCCAAGTTGGGCACCCTGGGTCCATTGGGCCTCCTAGCACGAATATTGTTGGAATGTTGATCCTTGCCGCCGCCATGAGCATACCTGGGTCTATCTTGTCGCATGTGGTGACGCACACCATGGCGTCAAAGCCGTGGCTCTCAGCCATGATCTCTACACTGTCGGCGATTACTTCCCTACTAGGTAGGCTCATCTTCATGCCTTCATGTCCCATGACGATACCGTCGCAGACAGCGATAGTGTTGAACTCACGTGGTACACCCCCTGCAGAAGCTATGCCTAGTTTGATCTGCTCTGCTAGCTTGTCTAGGTGTATGTGACCTGGGTTTATCTCTGTGAAGCTGTTGGCGACCGCGATGAGTGGTTTCTTCATGTCTTCCTCTGATACGCCTGTTCCTTTGAGAAGGGAGCGATGGCTCATGCGGTCGGGTCCATCATAGACCTTGCTGCTTCTGTGACGGGGATTAATACTCATACCGAGGTAGCAGTATTCACGAGATATTAAACTTACCAGAATCATTACAGCTCTAAAACGCGTCTAAAAACCGCGAAAATTGGCTCATGAACCTCTTGGACATAAATACGCATTTATTAAAATAACCTTCAAGATTTTGGATACTATCCACAGCCATGTAAAAGAAAGACGCATTCCCCCTGACTTTTAGGGAGATATTATATCTCTAGTCCGTGATTAGGGGGACTGATGCTACAGGAACTGTCTGAAAAAGAATGGGTGAAAACAAAAAGCGTCTTCAAACCCATGAATCATAACTTGGCAGTGGAGTCAGTACTAAAAAGCCTCACAAAATCAAGAATACTTGTTGACGATCTCACTTCCCCTCATGTTGCAATGACTTGGTCGAAGGCTAGGATATTCATCTCTGGTAAAATCAAGGAAAACAAACAGGATATCACAGAGTCAATCCAGAAAAAGATCGAACGAGACATAGTAGCGAGAAAAGCACAGGGATTCGTGGTTTACTTGCCTTCAGACACCAAAGACACCGGTTTTACTGATGATCTTAAGGGCGTAAAGGTATACCCAAATGAAAGAAAATACTACGAGCTGGACGCCTCAGAGATTGACGTTGAGGTAGATCCTCCAAAAGGATACAACTTGGAGCTAATCGATGAACCCCTCCTCAAATCCAACTACAAACACGTCGATGATGTCATAGAGGAAACGCAATCAGAGCGAGCATCCGTGCAGGATTTTTTTGAAAAGAGCTTCGGGTACTGCGTCAGGAAAGACGATGAGTTCGTGGCTTGGTGCATGTCCGAGTATAATACAGATGACAGGTTCGAGATCGGGGTCGCAACAGTCAAGGATTATAGGAAAAAAGGATTAGCGACATTAGCGTCAAGGGCAGTGATAAGGCATGGAGCATCGATGGGATACAGGAAAATTGGTTGGCACTGCTGGGCCAGAAACGAGCCCTCCATAAAACTGGCGTTACGTCTAGGTTTTACTCACCAGCTTGATTACCCGGTCAGGTACCTTGAGGTTGTGAGGTAGCTCACCACTTGTTGCGGTGGACTCTTTCCTCGTTATAGTTCTCCCTTGGCGGCTTCTCCTCCGCTGGGTATCCTAGACTGATGATGCCTAGGGGAGTCACGTTTTCTGGAACGTTGAATAACTTCTTCACTTCCGACATCAGGTTCTCATGTGGATGGACCCCCAGCCAGACGGCTCCAAGTCCAAGGGCGTTTGCTGCGATCAGTATATTTTCTGTCGAGGCCGAGGTGTCATGTATCCAGAAATCTGTGTTCTGGATCTCGGTGTCAGCTAGCACAACAATGGCGTGACTCGCCTGTTCAAGCATCTTGGAGTAATTGTGGAACTCTGGGACTTTGTATAGAGTCTCTCTGTCGTCCACCACGATGAAGTGCCAAGGCTGTTTATTGTGCGCTGAAGGGGCGTTCATCGCTGCCTCAAGTAGCGTCTTTATGGTTTCCTCTGGAATCTTCTTATCAGTGTATTTTCGAATACTTCTCCTACTCATTATGGCTTCTAATGCTTCCATATCATCACCTTAGGTTCTCTTCTGCTTCATAAAGTATATTTTTTGCCCGATCTATTCTCCCCAACCGCTCCGCGAGACGTATTTTCTCGTCATTTACCCTACCCTTTTGAGCCTCAATATTTGCCTTAACTGCATCTGGCGCTGGGCCTCCGATCCCGTTTCTCCGTCGAACATTCAATGAAGGGTCCAGTGCTTGACGAAGATCGTTTTCAGGAACAGTCAATGATTCTCCTATTACCTTCTTCGCGGATTCACTGATCATTTCTGGGGTAATTTCCTCGGCTTTCATTCCTTTGTTTATGGTGTCTATGGTTACGTCTACAATGATATCGTGGGCTTGTCGGAAAGACAGGTTATAGAGACGTACGAGGGTGTCAGTTAGATCGGTCATCGTGGAGAACCCCTCCCTGAGTCTATTCATCATATTCTCTTTAAGAGGGATCAAGGTCTGTACGACGCCCCCCATCACATTGGTGCTACCTACAGCAGTGTCTATGATCACAGGCTCAAGCATCATCCTGTCAACGATATTTGTGTAAGCGGTTCCCTTCATGGAGGTTATAGTTGACACCATTGCCCCGATGGACTCAGCGGAGTAACTCTTCACCTGCTCAAGTACTAACGGGTTCTTTTTCTGAGGCATTATGCTACTAGTACCTGCGTACGCCTCATCTAGATCTAATAACTTGAACTCATCTGAGGACCAAATCTGCAAATCTTCAGCAAGCCTACTCAGATTAGACATATGGATAGCTAGAGCCGCTGCAAACTCCATGTAGTAATCGATAGCCGCGACGCCGTCATGACTGTTCATCATTAGACCGTCAAACCCAAGAAACTCCATTGTTCTTTCCCTGTTGACAGGCCATCCTGTGCCAGCGAAGGCAGCTGAGCCGAGAGGACTGATGTTTGTCCTGCTGTAGACGTCTTCAAGACGTTTCACAGAGCGACCAGCAGCCTCCACGTGCCCCATGATGTAGTGGGCTAAGGTGATTGGCTGTGCCTGCCTCCAATGAGTATATCCTGGCATAACTGTGTCGAGGTTTCTTTCAGCGGTCTCGATTAGCCTCGCTCTGAACTCGATGATCGAGGCGATGAGCCGATTCATTTGGTCCCGGTAATATAATCTCCTTTGTGTATGACCAAGGTCGTTCCTGCTCCTCCCGATATGCATCTTACCTCCAGCCTCGCCGACTTTTTTGATTAACGCGGTTTCGGTGGACATGTAGCCAACAAGCTTGGGGTTATCTTGAGCCATTTTCTCAACTTTTTTTATGCCGTTAACTATCAGAGCTGCTTCTTCCTTTGTGATAATACCCTCTTCTGCAAGCATCACGGTGTGTGCTCTATGAATAAGAACCTGACCATAATAGGATGCAACGTCAAAAGGTCTGGGTTCAGCTCTCCACTTGTTTAGCTCCTCTATCCATGGTGAGCTGGCCTTTCTTGCCCTGCCGAACCTTTCCCAGTCATCAGGCTTGGATTGAACCATTTAAAACACATAAAACACTGTATGAAAGCAAGTATTAGAAACTAATGAGACGCAACCATGAGCAACCATAAACGAGTCATCAAGAACAGATACAATGACCTCGGTGGAAGGATCTACGACCTCAGATACACCGAGGAACAACAGAAAAAATACGACAGCTTCCTACCTGAACTCAATATTAATGACGGTGACTTGGTTCTAGACAACGGCTGCGGCACAGGCTTGATATTGAACCAACTCCCACGTACATCAGTTGGTTTAGATCTTTCACCGCGCTTACTAGAGGCAGCGTTGAAAAGAACCGAGGGACTTCACTCCATACATCTTGTTAACGGTGACTCTGAAAATCTTCCTTTCAAGGACTCGGTGTATCAAATAATCATTTCTGTGACAGTTATCCAGAATGTCAATGATCCAGTAAAGATGCTCACTGAGATGAATAGAACAGGGTCAGCAGACGCGCTTCAAGTGGTAACTGCGTTGAGAAAAGTATTCACAAAAAATGAACTAGTTGAGTTATTTAATAAAACGAAATTAAAAATAAGTAAGATAATCGACAATGAAAACACTAATGATTGGATTGTATTTTCTCAGTAATAAGAATAAAATACGCAATAAAACAGTGGATTTCAGAAACCTTTTATATCGTTCATCATCGGAGTATACAATAATTCATAACGGTGTACACGATTTGGAGCCTAGAAGAAAACCATTAAACGTACTAATCAAGTCAAACGGAAGCATGGTCGCGGTTGCCCTCAAGGGCAGAGGTGAGTACAGGGGAAAGTTGATCCGCGCAGACGGATACATGAACATGATCCTCAAGGGTGCCAAAGAATACGACAACACTGGTCTAGTAGCTTCATATGGGGATGTCTTCATCAGGGGTAACAACATTCTTTATGTTTGCATCGACCCTCGTACGAATCCTCCAGGAAAATAATCTTCCATCCTGATTTGAATAGTTTATATCGTTGTGTTCTAAGACCATGGTGATGTCCCAGTGAAGATCATAGTAGCTGTAACAGGCGCCAGCGGAACCATATACGCCAAAAGCCTACTGGAAGCCGCTAAAAGCCATGGACTGGAGACCCATCTAATAGTCACAGACGCTGCAAAGAAGGTCGCTAAACACGAGATAGGCGGCGTTAACTCACTCATGGAGCTAGCTGATCACAGCTACAAGCCTGATGATTTAGAGGCCCCAATAGCTAGTGGCAGCTTCAGGGTTGACGCAATGGTCATAGTCCCCGCAACCATGAAAACAATCGGCGCCCTCGCTCATGGATACAACTCGAACCTAGTCACTAGAGCCGCCGACGTTCAATTGAAGGAGAGGAGACCACTAATAATCGTGCCAAGGGAGACTCCCCTCCACGCGATTCATCTCGAAAACATGGCGAAGCTCAGCACAGTAGGTGCAGTGATTCTTCCCGCTATGCCCGGGTTCTACCATGACCCCCAATCTGTGGATGATCTAGTCAGGTTCATCACTGGTAAGATAATGGACCAACTGGGTATACCAAACAATATCTATAAACGCTGGGGCGAAGCCTAGCCCTCGGCTTTTAACTCCTTGTCTAGCTGCTCAAGATATGTCAGCATGTAGCTGTGCCTCTCCTCTGCTATCCGTTTAGCTTCATCAGTGTAGAGCAGGTCTTTAAGCGTCAACAGTTTCTCGTGGAAGTGGTCCACAAACTCATGGAAAGGTCTGTTAAGCTCACCGCTGTACAGGGCTGTACGATAAACACCTATGGCGCCCATGGCATCAAGTTTATCGGCGTCGCTAAGAATCTGAGCTTCAAGTGACTCTGTTCTTCTTCCTTCACTGAAGCTATGAGAGATGATGGCATTAGATATCTTACCAATCTTATCCCGATTATAGCCATATTCTAGAAGAATCTGTCTTGATTTTTCTGCTCCAACTGACGCGTGTTTGTCATTGGGTCGGCCAATGTCGTGAAGAATCGCCGCTGGTAACAGCACTGTCATATCTGCTCCGAGTCTATCACCTAAAACCTCACATAGTTTTATGACTCGTTCTGTATGCTCAAAGCCATGACATCCATTCATTTTCTGGTGCTTTTTAGATATCTCGACTAGGGAATCGTAGGGCTCCTGCATGGTTTTCACTCTTTATGTATGCTTGAGTCCCTTCCAACGTTGACCGAAAGGTTGCCTTTGAAAGATGAAATGAAACAGTCACTTAGTTTCAATTTGTCACCCGGCTTCAGACCATCCAGTTGAGGTATTAACTCGTTCCAGACAGTCAGGTTCATCTCAGTTGACTCGTCCATTATCCTACCCTCAACCAAGGTATGCTTGATCCCTGAGTAGGTAGTTACTTCTCTTGGCTCCTCAAAGCTCTGAAGCTCGACTAAGAGGTCTATATGCTCCATGCCTGGCCTTAGCTCAGATAACTTCATGCCGGTTAACTGAACCTTGACGAGTGTCCCCATAAAAGAATTGGCATAAGAATAAAACACTGGTATCCAAATCATGTAATGATGACCTTAGGCTTGTCGTTGACCTGTCTCCAATGCGGTGACATGTACACAGTGGCTACGCCAGAAGCCGTATGCAAGAGCTGTGGAGGTATACTTGAGTACAAGCTAACAGGAAATGAGAAGCCGCGGTTCAACGGACCAATCACTTTCTGGAAATACAAACCGGTATTACCCAAAATGACAAGAACTGTGTCTCTGGGAGAGGGAGGTACACCTCTTCAGAAAGCAGGACGATTAGCTGAATCACTTGGAGTAAACAATCTCTGGCTCAAGAACGAGACACGGAACCCCACAAATAGCTTCAAGGACCGTTCCGCAGCCTTGATAATATCAGATGCATTCAGCAGAGGCTACGACAACATAATCTGTGCCACCAATGGTAACCACGGCGCATCCATATCGGCTTACGCAGCCAGAGTTGACCTAAACTGCAACCTCATAGTACCCAAAGCAGTAGACCTTGGTAAACTTGCCCAGATGATGATCTATGACGCAAAGATCGTTGAGGCAGGTAATACCATCGAGGAAGCCATCGAGAGAGCGAGGAAGATGGAGTCAGAGATGGGTTGGTATCAAGCTACCACTGAGTTGAACCCCTTAGCCACGGAGGGACTCAAGACTATCTCATATGAACTCGTTGAACAGAACGGTGTGCCCGACTGGATTATAATTGCGATGGGCAGTGGCGCCACTCTTCACGCAGTGTGGAAGGGATTCAACGAGATGCAGCAGCTTGGAATCATAGATCACAAGCCCCACCTGATTGGAGTCCAGGCGAAGGGATGTTCTCCCATCACCCAGGCATTCTTAGATGGCACTGAAAAACCAGTAAAAACAGGGAAAGGAGACACAGAGGCCTCTGCTATCAGGGTCTCAGAGCCCATTTACGGTGAATTAGCCCTCCAAGCCCTCAAAGACAGCAACGGATTGGCTGTCTCAATAAGTGACGAGGATATGATCCAAGCAGGGAAGGAGATTGCTCGTTACGAGGGTATTTTCGCTGAGCCAGCCTCAGCTGCACCGGTTGCCTGCATCAAGACCAACGAGGTAAAAGAGGTCATAGGTAAAGACGATAACGTGGTCTGTCTCGTGACTAGCAGCGGCCTCAAGACAGATGACATATTGAGCAGTTTAACCAAGCATAAAAAGGCTCCACGTCTCGGCTCAAGGCTCGCCACAAAAGAACGGATTCTCAGGATAATCTCTGAGGAGCCCACCCATGGATATGCAATCTGGAAGAACCTAGGAAGCGAGATGACCCGTGGAGCCGTCTACCAGCATCTCAACGATCTAGAAAACAGGGGACTCATCTCATCCACAACATCTGGTAAACGAAAGTTACTAGAGATAACCGAACGAGGAAGAAGAGTCATAGAGGCACTGGAGGACCTTCAAGTTCTTCTCTAAGCTGTATCTGACTTCAAGTGCCTGTATAAGGTCCTCTGCCTTATGACCAGAAATGATGATATCGTCGTCGATAACAATAACGGGGAAGGATAAAGGCAGGTAATTATTTTTTAGAAAGTGTGTCACCTCACGTTTTTCATTCCTCGTGGCTTTGTCAACGTCAAGGTACTCGAAGGCATGTTGTTATTCTTCAAGATCTGTTTTGTTTTATTACACCCGCCACAATTACTTAACGCGTAAAGATGAACTCTATGCGTCTGATTTTCTCCATCCACCTTTATGAGATTCATACAACCAAGCACTAATCTATGTTATTCTGTGAAAAAGGGCTGAATATAAACAGAAATATCGGTGTATCATGTGTCAGTTGTTGATTTTATTACCAAAGTTGTTGAAATAGTATAGTCATAACTAGAATATTTTATATTATAGTTTTAACTACACTAATCTATGGCGATATTAAACACAAGACAAGTCGCAGCGGTAGGCGTAATGGGTGCACTCGCAACCATAGCCACCATGATGTTCGCGTTCCCAATACCAGCAACTAGCGGGTATTTCAATCTAGGTGATAGCATTGTCATCATCACGAGCCTTACCTTCGGGCCCCTCGTAGGAGCACTTGCAGGAGGCTTAGGCTCAGGTCTCGCAGACCTCCTAGGCGGATGGTACAACTGGGTAATCTTTACAACGATCATCAAGGGTATCGAGGGTTACGTCGTAGGATACCTCGCAGGTGACCCTAATACAAGAACAATGAAACAGACAGTGATAGCGTGGCTCGTTGGTGGCGGATGCATGGTTGGTGGCTACTTCGTAGTTCAGGTGTTCATGTATGGAGCATCTGGCGCATTAGCTGAGCTCCCTTTCAACCTTGTACAGATGATTGTTGCAGGCGTTGTCGGCATCCCCGTCTCAATAGCTCTCAAGGACCGACTGGACATCTAATAAAGGATAACCCCTTTCTATTTCCCGTGTCTTCGGCGGAGAAAGCAGCAAAATTACTCACAGAACTGGAAAGCCAGGATTTTCGAATCCTTCAAGCCATGGAACGCGGCATGATCCAGCACGAAATAGTGCCCATTGACCTTGTGAAAAGCTATAGCAACATACCTGAAAGAGGCATTGACTACCGGTTAAACAAACTATACAAGAAGGAGGTCTACTGGAGGCAACGTGACCCCTACCTTGGGTTCATCATGAACTATACTGGGTATGACATCCTAGCGTTAAACGCTATAGTGAAAGCCGATGTACTCGAAGCACTCGGCCCTTCCATAGGAGTAGGAAAAGAAGCTGATGTGTTCCAAGCTGTCTCACCTGATGAAACAGTGGTAGCAGTAAAGTTTCACAGGTTAGGAAGAACCAGCTTCAGGGACACTCGGAGAAAACGAGAGTACATCGCCGATAGACGACACATATCATGGCTCTACCAGTCAAGGCTAGCAGCTGAGAACGAGTATAGGGCGCTTCAACTCATGCATGAGGTCGGAGTCAAGGTGCCAAAGCCAATCCATCAGAACAGACACGTCATCGTCATGGAATTCATTGAGGGCGTCCAACTCTCCACAATAATCAGCCTCGAGGAACCAGAGGTGTTTTTGGAGGATATATTGGAGAACGCGAGGCTAACATATGGCGCTGGAGTGATTCACACAGATCTTAGCGAGTACAATGTTCTCATTGACACAGAAGGCGAGATATGGATCATAGACTGGCCCCAGTACATATCAACCAAACACAAAAACGCCGAAGAAACGTTAAGACGAGATATCGGCAACGTTGTGAATTTCTTCCAGAGAAAACACGAGACAGAAATGACTGTTGAGGAAGCATTAGAGTTCGTGAAAAAAGGGAATGATTAGTCCCTCAGGGTCATCTTAACATCCAAAGCTATGCATCCCTTTCCTTTGTCATAAACCAGTATGGGGTTAATATCCAAGTCCTCTAGTTCAGGGAAATCCCACACAAGGTGACCTATCCTGATTATTGCCTCCCTAACAGAGTCAATGTCCGCTGGGGCTTGCCCTCTGACACCCTGAAGCAACGTGTAGCTTTTAGTCTCCTCCATCATATGCTGGGCGTCTCGCTCATTCAGAGGTGCAAGTCTAAAAGCCACATCCTTGAGGAAGTTCACATAGATACCGCCTAACCCGAACATGACCATAGGACCAAACTGTGAGTCACGGCTCATCCCGATGATCATCTCGTGTCCACGTGGAACCATCTTGTCCACCGTTATACCGTATATCTTCGCTAATGGCTGAGCTTTCCTTGATTTTAGCATGATCTCCTCGAAAGCGATTCGAACCATCTGGGAGTTGGCTAGGTTGAGCTCTACGCCCCCGATATCGGTTTTATGCATGATATCAGGTGAAACAACCTTCATGACGACTGGGAAACCAATCTCCTCCGCGAAAGTCACAGCATCTTCGGCATTCGTAGCGAGCATGCTTCCCGGCGCTGTGATTCCATACGCTTTAACAACCGCTGCGGCCTCGTGTGGGAACAGCACTTTTCTGCCGTCTTTCTTTACGTCATCGTATATCTTTCTAACCTTGTCTCTCTCAATATCAGGGTATACGGGTGGATCCTGATTAGCTAATTTCAGTTGTCTGGAGTACTTGTAAAGTGCATTCAGTGTCTTGATTCCTTTCTCCGGGAAATTATAACATGGGACGCCATGATCCTTGAGGTACTTCGTCGCTCCTGACACCCATCCGCCTCCCATAAAAATTGCTATGATAGGTTTCTCTGGGTAAAACAATGAAAGTTCTCGAAGATGCTTCGCCGTGGTCAAGCTATCGGTCATTGCCTGTGGCGTCAGTAAAACCACAACGGAGTTAACGTTTGGATCCTGAAGAGCAGCCTCGATAGCAATATGATACCGATCAGGCAACGCGTCACCAAGAATATCGATTGGATTTCCTGTCGCAGCAGCCGTAGGCAAGCTTTCAATCAATGTTTTTTTAGTCTTATCGGTGAGCTGAGCCATCTTCAATCCGAGGGACTCGATAAGGTCTGTTGAAAGTATTCCTGGACCACCAGCGTTGGTGACGATAGCTATTCCCTCATCTTTTGGTAAGGACTGCTCAGTGAACGCTACGGCGTAGTTGAAAAGGTCCTCTATGCTATCAGTGAGGATAACCCCAGCCTTGTCGAATGCTTTCTGGTATGCAAGGAAACTTCCAACCAGAGCGCCTGTGTGGCTTCCCGCAGCTTTCGCGCCGGCAGAGCTTGTTCCACCCTTTACAACAATGATGGGCTTTTCCTTTACGACTCTTTCAGTTACCTCAAGGAACTTTCTTCCACGTTCAATGGACTCTAGGTAGAGAAGAATTATTTTGATCTCAGGTGACTCGGCCATGGCCTCGATGAAGTCCACTTCATCTAGATCAGCCTTGTTGCCTAAGCTGATAATGCTGCCGAACCCGATCTCCTCAGCGATGATCCAGTCAAGTACTGCTGTGCCTAAAGCCCCACTCTGGGTAATGAATCCGATACTTCCTTTCTTTGGTAAGGTGGATGCGAAGCTTAGGTCATATGGAACATGAGTGTTGATGGCGCCGAGGCAGTTAGGGCCTTGGATAATCATATCATACTTTTTAGCGGTCTCGACGAGCTTTTTCTCCAACTCTGCACCCTCTGGACCGATCTCCTTGAAACCCGCCGAGATTACGATCAAGGCTTTAACTCCCTTTTCACCACATTGTTCAACTGTCTCGATCACAAAGCGTGATGGAATAGAGATAACAGCGAGTTCTACATCTCCCGGAACCTCTAGGATGGATTTGTGGCTTTGTTGGCCAAGGATTTCTCCTCCCCTGATATTAACTAGATATGTATCACCCTCGAAACCACTCTTCAAAAGGTTGTTAGAGAGAACATAGCCTACCTTCCCCGGGGTGTTTGATGCACCGATTACCGCAACTGATTTTGGCCTGAAAATAGAGTCAAGCTTCAAACATCAGACACCTTCAAGACCCCTAGAGTAAAACGATATTATCATAAAAACCTTGAGAAAAATAAACCTCCCTGATCTTATCAATAAATACCATTGAATAGTATCATTATAGGAAAGATTGAAGAACCGTAAAAACCCAGAATATCTGACCTCTCCATGGCACAAAAAAGGAAGAATTTCACTGACTTGGATGACGACGTCATCAGAGCTGAGCTATGTGTATCTTGTGGGACATGCGTCGCGGTGTGCCCAGTCAACGTTATCGAGCTAGAAAACGGGCTACCAAAATTAATCGGTAATTGTATAGAATGCGGGTTATGCTGGGAAAATTGCCCCAAAACGAACCTTGACGTGAACGCCCTTGAGGAAAAAATCTACGGGAGAACACGAAACAGAGAAGAAGAACTCACGGGAGTCTACCGAGCAGTCTACGCCGCGAAGACAAAGAGAGATGAAATTCATGAGAAAGCTCAGGACGGCGGAGTCGTAACTTCGATACTATTACAGTTCCTCGAGGACGGAGGAGACGGGGTAATAGTTGCGAGCCTCGAAGAAGATAAGATCTGGGTCCCTAAACCAATGATCGCGAAGACCAAGGAGGAGGTCATACAAAGCGCTGGAACCAAGTATACCGTAAGTTCATCACTTCTCGGAGTGAAGCAAGCCGTCAAGGACGAGAAACTTGAAAAAATCGCTGTGGTCGGGACACCTTGCCAGATGCGGGGACTAGCCAGATTAACCAAAGACAAATTCATGAACAAAAAGTTCGCCGACGCGGTGGACCTTTCAATCGGTCT
>JAOZHP010000005.1 GCA_026014815.1 Candidatus Bathyarchaeota archaeon | reverse complement strand
AGTCAGGAACATGTTTTCGTCCACACGGCTAGTGGTGTTCTCGAAGGGCACATCGTCGCGTGCCGGGAAATCCTCGAAGTAAACCTCACTTCCCGCGTACTGGGCGTGTAGAACCTCTGACGTAACGGGCAGAGCCTCGAGAATCGCTTTACATGTCTCAGGTGCCTTATCCATGAGCAGCGTGGCAGTTAAGGTCCCGCCTTTCTCGAAAGATATCTCAAGCCTGGTCATAGCAATCACGATAAAGACCATCATTATCCTGATAAAACAATCGTAAATTGGTGCGGAGAGTGGGATTTGAACCCACGAACTCCTAAGAGATAGGAACCTCAATCCTACGCCGTTGACCATGCTTGGCGACCCCCGCACGCGTGGGGATGGGGCCGCAGCGGGGAATCGAACCCCGTCCGAGGGCTCCACAGGCCCGTATGCTACCGTTACACCACAGCGGCCACGCAACCAACATGAAACAGGCGATAAATTAAAAGGGTTTCGTGGCTATCCCAAGAATCCACTCACACAGGCCACATACTTCTCCGACTCAGTGATGCTGTACACGTTCTCGTGTCCACGCTTCTCCCGGATCATGTATCCGGCCTCCTCAAGCTTCCACGTGATACTCTTGTTAAGCCTCTCGAGTGCTCTGATCTTCTCGCTTCGCGTCAACTTGGAGGTGGTCTTCCTAAAACTCTCCTCGCCCCCTTTGAGGTTATTTAGGTGCTATCGCTAAGAAGTATGGGCTTGTAGGTCGTGACTATTTTCCTCGACGTGACATCGAATTCCGTAACTTTTAAATACGAAAAAAAACGAATACAATTCGTAATTAAACGAATAATAAACGATTTATGACGAATAGATGTGAGTAAGATGTCGGAAAACAATGAAGAGAAGATGAGAAAATTGAGGGAAGAGGTCAATCTCTTGAGAGATCAGTTAATCAGGATAAGCGAGCAACTTGATGAAACATCCGAAGAGGTAACTCCCCCATTAGGTGAGACGCCTGCCCCTGAACCGAAGCCAGAGCCGGCCCCCAAACCTGAGCCAACCCCTAGACCACAGGAACTCGACGAGGAAACCGTCGATGAACCGGAGTCTTGGGATGAGGGCTCAGACGAGTTATGGTCCGAGCCAGATACTGAATATGATGATCCATCAGAGTATCGCAGAAGACCCAGAAGGAAGTTCAAGGTGAAATTCCCTGATGAAGAATTTGGTGACAGGTTAGGGGATTACATAGGGGGCTTCGTCGAGGAGGTCATGGAGGGCGTTGCATCCGAGATCGAGCAGAGTCTATTCAGGGATCGTCGGCCAACACGTGTCAGGCCAGCTATACTTAGCGACGATGACGTAAAGAAAACAGCTTCTGTTATGAGCGCCTTAGGCAATGAGCATAGGATAAAGATACTAAAGGAGCTTAGCTGGGGCGGTCTCTACTCAAGTGACCTCCAAGAAACTTTGAAGGAGATTAGCCCAAGCACCCTAAGCAAGCACCTAGAGGTGCTTCAAGATGTAGGTCTCATAATTCAGGAAAGGCGCCGTGGCAGGTACCTCATCTCGATGAACGGTAGACTTGCCATCAAGATGGCGTCGAGCATCGCTAAACGGGCCAAGGTTCCGGTTGACATAGAGGACATGGACTAGGTCACTTGTTGTGAGTACAAACTGTGTACAAGACAGGTGAGTCTCGTATATATGTGGAAAAGAGTTGAGGAAGGATATGGAATCAGAGCAGTCAAAATGGCTTAGCGGGATGAGGGGATTCACCGTCGTATGGTTCGGTCAGTTCGTATCCCTTCTTGGAACCCGGATGACAAACTTCGCCATCACTATCTGGGCGTGGCAGCAGACCGGAGAGGCTACCACTCTTGCGTTAACGGGGCTGGCGTTCGTCCTCCCCAACGTGTTGATGTATCCGATAGCCGGGGCCCTTGTTGATCGGTGGAACAGAAAGCTGGTCATGATGATTAGTGACCTTGCCGCTGGGTTCGCCACTATAGCACTATTGCTACTATTTGCCTCAGGTAGGCTTGAGATCTGGCATATCTTCGCAGCTAACGCGTTCTCTGGTCTGTTTCAGGCGTTCCAGTTCCCTGCGTACTCGGCTGCAGTCTCCACAATGCTTCCAAAGGAACAGTACACACGTGCCAGTGGAATGCTTTCTTTAGCGCAGAATACCTCAGGTATACTTTCACCGGTAGCGGCTGGGATTCTACTGGGCATCATCGGTACAGGGGGCATCCTCTTCTTTGATGTCTTAAGCTTCATAGTAGCCATCGCGGCACTCATTATGGTAAATATACCGCAGCCACAGGCGGCTCCTCAGCAGAAACAGAATAGTCTGTTTGAGGACGCGACCTTCGGGTTCAAGTATATTTGGGCGAGACCGGGGCTTCTCGGGTTACAACTGGTTTTCTTCACGATAAACTTCACCGGCTCCATCTGTTTCCCGTTGCTAGCTCCAATGATCCTGTCGCGAACAGGTGATAACACAATGATTCTTGGCACTGTTCAGTCGGCGTTCGGTGTAGGCGGTGTAGCCGGAGGCTTGGCGTTGAGTGTCTGGGGTGGACCAAAGAAGAGGGTCAACGGTGTCTTACTTGGGTTGGTAGCAAGCTCAGTCCTGGGTAACACCTTGATGGGTCTCGGTAACTCCATCTATTACTGGGTTGTCGCTGCGTTCTTCTTTATGTT
>JAOZHP010000051.1 GCA_026014815.1 Candidatus Bathyarchaeota archaeon | reverse complement strand
TGTAATAGGAGTTGATGAGGTCGGCGGCAGACCTCCAGTCGGATAGGGCGACGACCCCTAGTTTCTTACCTGAGGGGGTATCCACCTTCTGCCGTCCGCCCCAAACAATCAGGTCGCCAGTCTGCCCGATACAGACAACTTCGTGCCTCTCCATCAGACGATCGCAGACCTCGAGGGTCTGACCTCCGTATCCCGTCGTTGCAGTGGGTGATGCGCTTAACCAGCCCAAATTCATTGTGTTTCACTTAGTTTTGTCAAGAACTGTTTCAGGGTTGGCTCTTTCTCGTAGAACCATTTTAGGAATTCCTCTTTTTCCTCAGGTTCAAGGGAGTCAAATACGAAGCCCCCGATGTCCATCTTCGGCTTTATTCCCTGCCAGTAAACGTTGCTCCTCTTCAGAGCCTCGAGGAAGATACCCTCGGTGATTTGGAGATCCACGTTCACGGGGACGGGTATCCTTATCCTCTCACCCTGGATTGAGGGTGGTTCCGCAACCTTCTGTTGGTACTCCAGGCTCTGCTTTATGATGTCGGGCAGATCCTCCCTCCTTAATAGCCCTTCAAGTATCGCGTTGGTATAGTATTCCTTCCCTGCCTGGTCGGCGTGGCGTCCAAGGAGCTCGATGTAAGTCTTTTCCACGTAATTCATCAACTCAGCTGGGCTTCCTATGGGGATCTCATACACTGGTTCCCAGACCTCGTCTGTGAACTCCCTTTCCTCGGGATATAGATACTCGAAGTACCACCGGCCGAACTCCATCTCTTCGTGGTCGAAGTCGAAGCCCTCGAATCGATTGTCCCAGAGCCACTGTTTTAGACGTGGATCTATGTCACCCTTGCGGAAATACTCCCTTGCCTTAGGCCAAGTATCCAGCCCCAATTCATCACAGATATCCCTCAAGGGACGCCATGACGGGTTTCGTGTTCCTGCATTGTTTCCTCCACCAGCCATGAAGACATTCCGCGCAGCTCTTTCCCAGACTTCGTGCCAATACTTCGTATGCTCGTACCAATATTCTTCCTTGGGCAGCCTCACAGCCTTGGTTAATCCTGGAATTATCAGCGTTTCATGAACTTCCTTGACCTCTCCAACTCCCTCGTAGCTAGTGCCCTCTTTCTTTTGAAAGATCAGGTTCTTGAAGAAGTCACTGACGCTTTCATCCCTGCTCCCATCTTCCTTGATAGTGGTATCATGGCTGTTGATCAGCAGGAGGGCTAAGTCGTCCTTCTCCGCTTTCTCGCATATCTCCCTCACGTCTTCGCAGAACTTCTCGCAGAACCATTCATCGGGATCGTGTACGATGATCCAGTCATCTGTCTGGCACTTCTCGAGGTACTGGTTGCGCATCTTTACCATGCTGTCCTCCCAGGGGTGGAAATAAACCTCACACCCCAGGTCTCTGAGACTTTGCTTCTGCTTCTCGGTGACAGAGCCATCGACTATAACCACATATCTGTCCACGTGGGGCCTTAGCCTCTTGATGCAGACCGTAGCTTGGTCGATCCTCTCTCCATACACGCCTACGCATCCAACGATCACTTTTGTTCACCTTTAACCATCATAAACTGGGACGCCTCAGTGATATCCTTGAAGACCCCACAGTCCCACCACATGCCCTCATAGACACCGTAGTTGACGGGCATGAGAAGGTTCAAGGCGTCCGTTATCTCGTACTCACCCCTCCCAGAGGGCTTCAGCTGGGGAAACAACTCGAAGAACCTTGGGGTCAGACAGTACAGTCCGAGTAGTATGTGCTGGCTGGGGGGCTCTGATGGCTTCTCGACAAGTTTGGAGACCTCAGATCCTTGGAACTTGGCGACCCCGTACCTGCGGGCCTCGTCCATTGTCTCGGTCTCTTTGAGGAGTACTAAAGGCTTTGACGCGCCGGAACTCGTGAACCTCCTGATGAAGGGTTCTATTCCGTCTACGAATATGTTGTCGCCCAGGTAGACGATGAATGGCTCATCCCCTATCCAGTGGCGTGCTTCGTTGATGGCACATGCTATCCCCCTTACCTCACGCTGGTGCAAATAGCTTATGTGGACCCCATATTCCGAACCGTCGCCGAGAAGCTCCATAAAGCCGTAAGGATTCACATAACTTAAACTAATGATGATATGCTTAATCCCCGAATCTCTCAACGCCTCTATCCCGTAGAGGATCATGGGCTTGTCCCATACTGGGAGGAGGTGTTTATTCACTACTTTTGTAACGGGTCTAAGCCGAGTACCATGTCCCCCAGCTAGGATTAACGCCTTCACTCCCCACCCCTCCTATAAGGCACGGCGAAGTTATTCTGAATATACCATCTAACCGTTTCCTCTAAAGCCTCCGGGAAAGTGTACTCGGGTTTCCATTCAAGCAGTTTCTCGGCCTTCTTGTAGCTGCCTTCCAGGTGGAAAACGTGTCCCCAGCGGTCGTCCACATGGTCTACGGTTACTATCTTAGATAGATCAGGTTTGCCTGAAACCTTCGGGACGATGTCCTTCAAAAGGTTGGCTACTTCCTTTACGCTCCAGCTCTTCCCCGTGGCGAGGTTGA
>JAOZHP010000050.1 GCA_026014815.1 Candidatus Bathyarchaeota archaeon | reverse complement strand
TGAGCTATACTATGTCCCTTATGGAAAATTAGAGTTCATTGGAATGTTAGGCCAATATGATTTTGATTATGGCCAAGCCTATGAAGTTCAATATATGCCAAGTAGGAAAAATATGAATGCCCTGAATCATTTTATAGACGCAAATAAGCTGAAAATATGAATTAGCTATCGGAATGCACCCCCGATAGCCAACACAGGTCTGAGCTTCTTTTACCGTTTTAGTCAATTATCAGGGAGATGTGGGATAATGAAAGTCAGTCTAGTCTAGCCTTGCCCAGTTGAGAATACGGATAACCACACCGGAAGTTCCATGATTACCAGGATAAAGATGATGAAAAGGGAGAATTTGATGGTGTCTTTATCGATTTCCGGCTTTCCCTTAGCTATCAGATACCATCCAATGAGCATAAAGAAGAGATTGGCATAAAAAAGCATTTTCCCCAGGCTTGACCAGAGCCCATAGTAAAGAGTGTTTATTTGTTGGGATTGAAAGACTGAGGGGTTAGCCCAAATCATATTATTGATTTCTATGGAGAGCCCTGAGTCTATCAGGACATTTTTTAAAATCCATTCATTGAACCACCACAGAGGCCAGTATAATCCCATGTTGATCATATTTCTAATTACAATCATCCGGTGAGGATGACCCAGGGCGTTATTTTCATCCGGTGAAAGTGTCCGGTTCATTTCGGCTTTTCATCCCTATCTCTCAGAATGGCTTTTGTCAATGCGTTCATAAGTCGCCCCTGTTTCTCGAGGCCTTGAAATATGAGGCCAAACCCAGCCTGGAATTTATCAAATTGAGCGACCAGAATAGCCAGTTGATTCGTCATCTGATACTGGGGAATTCCACCACTCATGACCCCAATGAGCTCCTGTAGGTTCGAGGCCTTCGGGGAGACAGCTATTTCCTGACGGAGCCCATAGAGCTTATTATAGAACTTTAGCATGAGCCCGGAGAGATCATCGATGGAGACAACCTTCACCCCTTCCATCTGAATCCGGAAAGTATCCCTGAGCCAGTCAAATTTAATGACATCCCAATTCAGATCGATGAGGCCTGTCCGACGATGAACCACCTCTTCTGCATAGGCCCTAACAGCCAAGAGGCCATAATAATCAAGGCCAGTGGGGGCCTTCACCGTGTAGTTAATCTGATGACGCTTCTCCCCGAACTGGACCCGGACTGAAAACTCCTCCCCGGGAGGAGATGGAAATGTGCGAACCTCCGTGTGAGACTTGACCCGCTTAAAAAGCTCCGGATTTTGGGAGCGAAGGGCTATCACCTGAAGATTCTGGACCTTGGGAGGACTACCCACCCCCGTGACGGGAATGACCCGATAATGGCCATGATATACCCGGGTAATTAGGCCAGCACTCACCATCCTGGTCAGGCGTGACCGGACTGAATTTGGGTTCTCTTTCAGGATTTGGGCAATATTTGAGGGGGAAATGGGCCTATCGAGTTCAGCCATGTATTGAATTATCTTCTCTTGAAGTGTGCCCATTTTATTGATTAACCTCTAGTGATTGACCCGCCTGGGTGGGTCAACATCTGTTTTACTTATTAAAAAAGACTGGGGGCAATCCAAGGTTTTCACGGCCAGCATTTATCATCTTTCTGATTAAGTCCAATTCAACATGATGATATTTACAGACGTAGGCATAGGCCCCGGGATTCTTGGATATGTCATATATTCGCTCTTTCCGGCCTCGGCCCCGGCCCTTGACTTGGGTGGGAAAGATGTGGGCGAATTCTAGGTTGGCCATATCGCTTTCATGACAGTCCTGGCCCCAGCATTCACCCCCGAATTTCTCATGTAGAATTTCCCTAGTCCTGATTACGGCCTTATTGGCTGAATTCGTCATATCAATTTCGCCTAGCCTCCGAAGTCGGATTTATTGAAGCTTCCATATCCACAGCCCCCATGGACCCCACAGCATTGAAAGAAAAGGGCCGTCCTGGTAATCGCATGGACCCCACACCGAGGACACACCATTTCCTTTTCAGGGTGGCCATCCCTACAAGAAGGCATAGTTAATAAATTCCCGTGGCCACACGGCCCCCCTTATTCGCCTGGCCTTTCTGAGACATACCTTTCAATGGATGTACCCTTTTTTCATTTAACTGGATGTTGGCTTGGTAGTGTTGGCCACATTTCCCGCATACATAGCCAATGGTCAAGATGTTGTCCCCATCGACATATCCATCGTCGGGTTTGTTGATGGCCTTACATTTTATACAGGGCTTGGCCATCCGTTCAGCCCAGGACACTTTCATGCATCCCCCGGGTGTTTCTCGGAC